>JAZBOA010000467.1:0-3917 GCA_036350935.1 Anderseniella sp.
CCACAGGCCCTTGAAGGCGAACACGTGGCTGTCCGGCGCGGTGAAACAGTCAAGCTCCGGAAACGGCGGTGGCGCGCCCTCGCCCATGTAGGCGAAGACGATGCCGTTCTTCTCGACGACGGGGTAGGACGCGACCCTGATACGCTCGTGCATGGTCGAGCCTTCCGGCTCGCCCGGCATTCCGACACACTGGCCGCTGCGGTCGAAGTGCCAGCCGTGGAAAGGGCAGCGCAGGCCGTTGTCCTCGCGCCGACCGTAGCACAGGTCGGCGCCGCGGTGGGGGCACTGGCGCGAGATCAGGCCAAGTTCGCCCTGGTTGTCGCGGAACAGCACCAGGTCCTCACCAAGCAGGCGCACCGGCACCACCGGGCGCGGACCGGCCAGTTCATCGCTCAGCGCCGCCGGCTGCCAGTAGTTGCGCAGGAGCCTGCCGCACGGCGTGCCGGAGCCGGTGCGGGTGATCAGTTCGTTGATGTCTGCTGCCAGCATGGGTCACTCCGGGAATTGCTGCCGGAAACACTAAGCGGGGGTGGCGGGTGCGGCAAGGGCTTGCCTTGGACGCGCCGCCGGTAGTTCAATCCGCCGCAACGGAGGGACATGCATGAAGCCAATTCTGATCGCCGGTGGTGGCATCGGCGGGTTTGCGGCGGCGCTGGCGCTGGCTCGCAAGGGGCTGGAGAGCATCGTTGTCGAACGCGAGACGGAGTTGCGCGAGGCAGGTGCCGGCATACAGCTCGGGCCGAACGTGTTCGCCATGTTCGATGCGCTGGGCCTGACGGAGGCGATCAACGAAGTTGCGGTGTTTCCCGAAGCACTGGTGATGAAAGACGCGCTGGATGGCAGCGAAGTTACCCGAATTCCGCTGAACACGGCTGCATTCAACGCACGATTCCGCTACCCATACGGCGTCATCTACCGGCCTGACCTGCACAACGCGCTGATCGGCGCTGTCAGGGCAACCGGCATGGTGGACGTCCAGCTGGGGGGGAAGGTGACCGGGTTCGAGGATGCCGGCCCAGGCGTCCGGGTTTCGCTTGCCTCGGGCGGAACGCTTGAAGGCGCGGCCCTGATCGGCGCCGACGGGCTGTGGTCCAAGGTGCGCGAGTCGATCGTGGGCGACGGCCCTCCCCGGGTGTCGGGGCACATCGCCTACCGCGCCGTTCTGCCGGAGGCGGAAGTGCCGGAGGCCAACCATCGCAACGAGGTCATCCTGTGGGCCGGACCCAAGACGCACCTTGTGCATTACCCGCTGCACCGGGGCGACATCTTCAACCTCGTCGCCGTTTTCCACTCGGAT
Organism: Anderseniella sp.; assembly: GCA_036350935.1. Classification (GTDB taxonomy): domain Bacteria; phylum Pseudomonadota; class Alphaproteobacteria; order Rhizobiales; family Aestuariivirgaceae; genus Anderseniella. The sequence goes on from JAZBOA010000467.1 coordinate 1,298, forward strand.
GCCTGCGAGGAAGGCTGGGACGTCTTTGGCGACGTGGATGAACTCTCCCGCAAGTTCGCCGGCCAGCGTCCGGAAGTGCTGGGCATGCTGGACAGGATCGACAGCTGGCGGATGTGGGTGCTGTGCGACCGCGATCCGGTCAAGACCTGGTCGAAGGGCCGCGTGACGCTGCTGGGCGATGCGGCGCACCCGATGCTGCAATACCTGGCGCAAGGCGCGTGCATGGCGACCGAAGACGCCGTTTGCCTGGCGCATCACATGGCTGACAAGTCAGACCCGGCCGAAGCCTTCCTCGCCTACCAGGCCGACCGGTACCTGCGCACCGCACGCGTGCAGATGACGGCGCGGCTTTATGGCGACATCTATCACGCGGCAGGGCCGGTGGCGGAACTGCGGCGGATGATGCTGTCGGGCCGCACCGCCGAGCAGGCCTACAACGGGGTGAGCTGGCTTTACGCGGGTGTGGACGCACATGGCCGGCAGACTCTGTGAGGCAGAACGGCCATTGCCAACCTCCCCTGACCTTTGCAAACATGCCGCCCGAGGCTGCACGTCAACGGCGGCTCATCAAGACATATCAGGGAGTAAGTACATGATCCGCAAAGTCCTGGCAGGCGCACTGGCGCTGGGCCTTTCCATATCCGCGACCGCAGCCGTGGCCGCCGACAAGCTGAAGATCGGCGTCATCACCACGCTGACCACGCCCGCCGCGGTGCTCGGCGAAGAGCAGATGAACGGCATCAACCTCGCCATGGAAAGCCTCGGCGGCAAGATGGCCGGGGTCGAGGTCGAAATCATCGCCGAGGATGACGGATTCAAGCCGGACATCGGCAAGCAGAAGGCCGACAAGCTGGTGGCCCAGGACGACGTGGACATCGTTACCGGCATCATCTGGTCGAACACGCTGCTGGCCGTGAAGAAGCCGGTGCTTGATGCGGGCAAGTTCCTGATCGGCGCAAATGCCGGGACGTCCAACGTGGCGGGCAAGGAATGCGATCCGAACTTCTTCTCGACCTCGTGGCAGAACGACATGGTGCCGAAAGCGCTGGGGGAAGTGCTCAACCAGCGCGGCGTGAAGTCGCTTTACGTGATGGCGCCCAACTATGCCGCCGGCAAGGACATGGTTGCGGGCATGAAGAGCTCGTTCAAGGGCGAGATCAAGGGCGAGGACTTCACCAAGTGGGGCAAGGACGCCCAGCTTGACTTCTCGGCCGAGCTGGCCAAGGCCAGCGCATCCGGCGCGGAAGCCATTTTCGTGTTCTACCCAGGCAAGGCAGGTGGCGCCTTCCTGCAGCAGTTCGGCCAGGCCGGCCTTGCCGGCAAGATGCAGTTCTACAACGTGTTCACCGTGGACGGGCTTTCACTGCCGAAGTTCCAGGCCGCGAAGATGGAAGCCGTGCTCGGATCGCTCGACACCATGCAATGGAGCCCCGACCTGGACAACGAGGCCAACAAGGCGTTCGTCGCCAAGTACCGCGAGAAGCACGGCCGCTACCCCAGCTTCTATGCCGCACAGGCCTATGACGCGATCAACCTGATCAACTCGGCCATGGAGGCCACCGGCGGCAAGGTCGATGACAAGGACGCCTTCCGCGCCGCGCTCAAGGCTGCCAACTATGACTCGGTGCGTGGCAAGTACAGCTATGACAACAACCACTTCCCGGTGCAGAACTACTACCTGCGCAAGGTGGTGGAAGGCGCCGACGGCAACTGGACCTTCAAGACCGAAGCCACGGTCTATGAAATGACTGGCGACGACCACGCCAAGGACTGCCCGATGAAGTAAAGACCGCCATGGCGTTCTGACATTCCGGCCCGTCTTCAAGCACCCCTGGAGACGGGCCTTTCACAAGGAGCAGATCAGTGAAAGTGATTATCGTGGGCGGCGGCATCGGCGGGCTGGCAACGGCGCTGATGCTTCACCACAGGGGCATCAGGGCAGAGGTCTACGAACGTTCGGCAGAGATCCGGGAGATGGGTGTTGGCATCAACACGCTGCCGCACGCCATCCGGGAGCTGGCCCGCATCGACCTGCTCGACGCGCTCGACAGCGTTGCCATCCGCACCTACGAACTGACCTACCAGAACCGCCACGGCCAGACCATCTGGCATGAGTTGCGCGGAACTCATGCCGGGCTCGACATGCCGCAATTCTCGATCCATCGCGGGCGACTGCAGGGCCTGCTGCGGGACGCCGTCGTCGAACGGCTTGGACCGGACGCAATCCACACCGGCCATGCCTGCGTGGCAGTCAAGCAGGAGGCGGGCCGGGCCACTGCCGTGTTCGAAGTGCGCACGACGGGAGAAACCATCCAGGTTTCCGGAGATTGCATGATCGCTGCGGACGGCATCCACTCGGCGGTCCGTCAGCAGTTCTATCCGGACCAGGGCGCGCCGAAGTGGAACGGCATCATGCTGTGGCGCGGGGCCACGCTGTGGCAGCCGTTCCAGACTGGCAAATCGATGGTGATCGCCGGCGGCATGGACGCCAAGCTGGTGCTCTACCCGATTGCCGATGATGGCCGCGCCGACGGAAAGGTGCTGATGAACTGGGCGGTGGGGGCGAAGCTGGGGGATGCCTCGACGCCAATGCCGCGGCGAGAGGACTGGAACCGCGAGG
>JAZBOA010000468.1:0-5985 GCA_036350935.1 Anderseniella sp.
GGCCGGCTGGATGATGATGTTGTCCTGTTCCTTGACCACCTTGACCTTGTCGTCGGTCTTGATCACGCCTTGCGCCACAGGGCGCTCGCGCAGTTGCTGGATGGCGATCAGGACGTCTTCCTGCTGGTTGACCAGCGCATCGCCCAAGGCCTGGGTCCAGTCCAGGTCCTCGCTCATCATCCTGACGATCTCCGGGTAGTTCAGCAGCGAAACGACACTGCCATCCCAGTCAGCCTTCGGCTGGAGATCCGGCTTGGTCTTTCGTTGTTCGAGAAACCGGTCCGCCTCGACGATCTGCAGCGGGTACAGTGAAGCTGCTGAAATCAGTGCAACCAGTTCATCAGGATACAGCGCGATCCGCGCCACCAGGATTTCCAGCTCTTCCTCGGTCAACGGTTCGGGAGCTTCAATTGCTGACACATCGCCAGCCTGATTAGCCACTTGCGCTTGCTGCGCATGGGCAGCGGTGTCGAACGGATGGATAGCCGCTGCTGCGATAAGAGCAGCAAGGCTGGGAGCCAGCAAAAATCGTGAAGTACGAGTCATCATTAATTCCAGCCAAGAAGTCGAAAGACACCAATTGCCGTTGAAACCCGGCTGTCGGGCCAGGGTCGCCGATGCCCTGGCCCGCAACTGGACCTGTTAGCCGCCGGAAGTATCGGCCGGCGCGTCGGCCTCGAACGGATTCTTGTCCGGCGTCAGGTCTGCGGCACCGGTGCCGGGCATGATCTCGAAGCCCATTTCGAACTGCTTGAGTGTCGTCTTGAGCTTCTCGTACACTTCGCGATTGCCTTCCAGCTTGGCTTTTCCAGCCTCAATCTGCGCATCGAAGGTCGCCTTGCCGGCCATCACGTCTTCCAGATCAGTCCGGTTGATGATGATTGTTAAATCCGGATTGGGCCTCTGGAAGCCCTCAATGCTCGTCAAGGTCGCGTTGCTCATCTCGACCGCAAACTTCTCGCCATTGTCGGGCGTGAAGAGGTTGATCGAGAAACTCATGTCGTCGGCAAGGGTGCTGTCCACGCGGATGGCGAGATAGTCGAGCCAGAGCTGCGTGGTCATGGCCTTGATCATATCCGGCCCGCTGCCTTTCGGAGAGGCGCCTTGCGGAATGCCTGAGCGTAGTTCGAAGGCCGCCGCCAAGAAGCTGTTCCGCACCCCGGTGCCTTCCTGCTGGTAACCGATCTGCTCGAACACATCGGCCAGCAGGTCCTTGGCTTCCTGGTTCTTCGGTTCGGCATAGACCAGCTTGTTGAGGATCTCCATTGCAAGGCGGTATTCGCCGTTGTCGTGAAGCTCTTTGCCCTTGGCGATGATCTTGTCGGAACCGCCCATCATCTCTACGTAAAGCGGCGCTGAGTCTTCAGGCGACAACGGGATGAGGGTTGTCGGATTACCGTCCCAGTAGCCGAGATAGCGGTTCACGACAGCGCGCGAATTGTGGCTGACCGAACCGTGGTAGCTGCGCACGGACCACTGACGCTGCAAGCTCTCAGGCACCTTGTAGACATTGTGCATCTGGTTGATCGTCACACCCTGGTTAGCCAGGTGCAGCACGCCATTGTTCAGGTTCGCATAGGCGTCTCGCTGGGCGCGCATCACTTCCATAATTCGATCATTGCCCCAGCGCGGCCAGCTGTGCGAGGCGAACATGACCTCGGCGTCCTGGCCGAACAGGTAAATGGCCTTGTTGATCTGCTTGGACCACTCCAGCGCATCACGCACCAGTGCCCCGCGCAGAGTGTAGATGTTGTGTATCGTGCCGGTAATATTCTCCGCCGCCCAGAATGCTTTCATGTCAGGGAAGTAGGTGTTCATCTCGGCCGGCGCTTCGGTCCCCGGCGTGTTCTGAAACACCATTTTCACGCCATCGACCGTCATTTCCTTAATGTCGCCATCGACGATCACATTGGGTGCGATGAGGCCAAGATTGCCGGCCGCTGTATTCTTTCCGATGGCCTGGTCAACATGACCGAAGGGGCTGCGAGGCAGCAGTACGCCATACTGGAAGAACATGCGCCGTGTCATGGCATTGCCGGCATACACGTTTTCGGACACGGCATGATCCATGAACCCGATGGGGGCAATGACCTGGACCTTGCCCGAGCGCACATCGGCTTCGTCGACCACACCGCGAACGCCGCCGAAGGGGGCGGCGTGCGAGGGGGAGGAGACGACGGCGACGACGGGTCGCTCGCCGAGCTTCTCGTTGACGAACTTAAGTGCCGCAGCGGCAGTTTCCTTGGCGGTCAACGGATCGAACACGATCCAGCCGGTCTCACCCTTGATGACGGTGAAGTTGGCAAGGTCGTAGCCGCGTACCTGGTAGATCTTGTCTGGCAGTACCTCGTAGAGGCCATATGCCATGTTTAGCGTCGCCACCCGCTGCAGCGAGGGGTGGATGCTGTCGAGATCCTTGCCATCGAGTAACCACTCATAGCTGCCGATGTCCCAGGCTACGTTGCCCGCTTCCGCCATGATCTGCTTGTAGTCGGGCGCGGCAATGAAACCGCGCTGGGCCTCCTCAAAGTCACGCTTGTCCTCAAAGGGCAGGCTCTTGCGAACCCCGTCTTGCAACTCGATCGTGAACTTGGAGGGCAGTTTTCCCTTTGGGTGGAAGTGCTTGCCTTCCCATGCTCCAGGGTCAGACAGGATGGTGCCGCCGCCGGCAGCCATGGCCTGCGGCACGAAAGCAACGGTAAAGGCAAGCGCGCCCAGACGGCCGAATTTGGCTATGTTTGTTGAAATTGACTTGCGATATGCTGAATGCTGCACGTTTCGATCTCCCTTGCAAATATCATCAATATTGAGGCGCAATTAGCGTTGGTCACGCTCAAGACAGTTGCAGCGTCAACTCGTTACACTTAATCAGTAAAGGGATGAGTCACGCTTGCCATTTTGCGCCAAATAGCGATAATTCAGCGCCATGATCGGTGATGTGGATTACGTGTGAGCATTCCCTACACTAGGCTTTACGGCATCGGCGCATTGCCGAAGGTTCTCAGGCAGGAGGTTGGCCGGCAAAAATTCTTGGCGCTGCTAAACGAGACAAACTTCTCTGAAGAAAATTTTCACGTTCGTGGCAAGGTGGTGCCCCATGCGAGCGTCCTGAAGCTATTTAATGCTGCAGACATGCTGCTCGCCCGCCCGCAACAGAAGATTGCAGTCTCATCCGGCATGACAGCGTCGGACTATGGGCCGTGGGCCGCCTATGCCCTTGCAGGAACCAACGTTGAGGAGTTGATCAGCCGGGCAGGCAAGACAGTTTATCTTCATCAGAATTTTGGCCGACTGTCGCTGGAGCTGGCAGGTGACAACGTCAAATGGAGCTATTGGGTTGAAGGCTTCGCTCCTGTGCCGTTACATATTGAGCACGCCATACTTCCAATGGTCGAGGCGATCCGGTCATACTGCGGAAAAGGCTGGAAACCTGTACGTATCGAACTGCAGTACAGAGACCGCCGCCGCCAAATCATGCTGGAAGACTATTTCCAGGTGCCGGTGTGGATGAATGGATCCGTCAATTCCATTGTGTTCCCGGCTGAGGACCTTGCGCGCAAGCGGGACGTCACGTTGCCTCAAGGGCCGCTCCCGAACCTGGAGCTTTTGAAACATACTCGCCGCGATGTCGCCAATGCCACCTGTGAGGCGGTAATGTCGGCGGTCGAGGGCAACATTTTTCGTCACAGGTTTGATTTAGGCTCGCTCGCGGAAACACTCGGCATGAGCACGCGCAGCCTGCAGCGCGAGTTGAACTCGCAAGGGACGACCTACCGTCGCATCCTGGAAGAGACGAGAATGCAGGAAGCGCGCAGGCTGCTCGCTCATGGCACGATCAACCTGACCGAGACTGCGGTTCAACTCGGTTACAGCGACCTGCCACACTTCACGAGGGCGTTCAAGAGACGTTTCGACATGCCACCCAGTGCCTATGCCGAACTGATAAGAAACAGCTTAAACATTGCAGGCAAGTAACCACCGCTGCACATCTCTTAAAAGGAAGATTGGCTGCTTGTTCCAGAGCGTAAGGCGCGATTTCCTTTGCCAATCTGAGAGCCGACCGTTCCTGGCACTAAGCTGCCGGTTCGGGTGGCCGGACAGATAGTCCGTTCTCGGAGCAACAGCAGACCCTCTCAGAGATGACCGAAACCATCAGGAGTTGAACCGAAGCCGAAAAACGCTCTCCATACTCCGGTAATTTGAAATCTGACTCTGCACCAACGGGTCTGTCGGAGTATCATGGAATATGTTTCACTAAACGCTACTTTGCACTGGGGATTGCCGAAAGAATCCAAAAGCTGACATGTCTCGCCGATTTGCATTTATTCAAGCTGCCGACATCGCCGATTACTCATTAATGATGGCGGAGGACGAGACTGCCACAATTGCATTGGTACACGAACTTCGCGACCGACTGCTTGAGCCTATTGCAGAACGCCACGAAGGAGAAATTCTGAAGCGATTGGGTGACGGGTGGATCATTGCCTACCCCTCTGTGACATCAAGCGTCCTGGCTGCCCTGGAAATTCAGAATGGCCTCGCTGAGCACCCCAAGACACGGCTACGTATGGGCATCCACATGGGTGACATCGTCCACGACGAAGCCGATCTCTACGGTGCTGGCGTAAATATCGCTTGCCGACTGCAGACTGAAGCGCCCCCAGGTGGTGTCCTGATCTCGGCAGACGTCTACAACCAACTCTCGACGAAACAAGGTCATGGCTTTTCGGATGCAGGGACATTCAAACTCAAAAATATTCCGCGCCCTATTCAATGTTTCCAGTGGCGGCCTGAGAAGCTAGTTGCCCGCAGCAGGTCTGAGGAAGTTCCCACAATCGGTGTCGAGAAGCTGATGGCAGCGCCTTCAGATGAAGAAACCGCTGCAGCTGCTGAAGATCTGCACGGGCAGATTGTTTACGGACTGTCGAGGCGCACGGGCATTAAGGTGCGAGACATGACAGTCGGATCAGCTGAAAGCACCACCTACTCCTTGCGGGGAAGATTCCGCCGCTCTGGCGAGCGGGCGAGGGTCAACCTGTCACTGGTGTTACTCGAAGATGCGTCAACTGTCTGGGCAGATGCTATTGAAGGTGACGCGACCGACCTGTTCGCCTTTTGTGACGACGTAGCCGCACAGGTCGATGCCAAGCTTCGCTTGTTCGTCAATTCCCTGGACAACAACCGCATTGGCGAACTTCCGGATGAGAACCTGAGCGTATCGGAGTTGCGCACCCGCGCGGCCGGCCTTTTCTACGAATGCACAATACCCGATCTGGAGCGGTGCATATCCGTGATGGACCGCGCCAGACGCCTGAATCCGAAAGATGGCATGAGCCTGAGCATGTGGGCCATCGGCGTCGTGATGCGTTACAAATTGCGGTTTGAGCCCATTGAAGGCGACATGTTGAAGGAACTCGTCGCTGCGCACGACCTCGCCGTGGAGCTGATGCCGCAAAGTGATTTTGTGTTTTTCACAAGATGTCTCTTTCGCAGCATCACAGATCGAGACCCTGACAAAGTGATGTCTGACGCCAGGCGCTGCCATGAGCTTAGCCCTAACTACCCGCAGGCGCACATTGCCCTCGGGTATGCATACATCCTGGCAAAGGATTTTGAGAAAGCTGTCGCTGCCATGCGCAAGGGAACGGAGTTGAGACACGATCCCTATTGGGCATACCGGCGGCTGCACATGGCGGTCGCTCAATATTGTGGTGAGGACTACGAGGGCACGATATCCACGCTGAACGAAATGATCGACCTGAAGCCAAGTGTTCGCGGATTCAGAAAGCTACTTATCCTGGCCCTGAAAGCGCTCGGGCGCGATGCGGAAGCGCAGGTAGAAGAAAATGCGGCTGCCCTGCTCGAAGATGGCGAAAACTTCTTTGTTCAAGAACCGACAGTGCCTGATAGCCATCTGTGGCTGCGCGAAGCGTTAGCCCCGGGTTCAAGGTTTCGGCAACAGCTGAATGACAACTTGATCCGCAA
>JAZBOA010000469.1:0-4432 GCA_036350935.1 Anderseniella sp.
AGGCATCTTGATGACATCATCTGGGTGCCAAACCAACTCTTGGGCTTTGCTTCGCATCGGCTGACCCGATCTCACGCTGCATCAGCCCGATGTGGCCTCCATGTCCGCAGTGAGTCCCGGCCATGTGAAAACAGTTCCGGCGGGGGCATTGGAACGGGCACTGTCGGCGATTGCCACACTGGCCGCAGCCGCTCCCCAACAGCGAGGTCGACGACAAAGGAGCAATTGCCGAACCGTTCTACCTGCCATAGGTGACCTAGCCTGGCCCCTGTCTTCTTTGCCCACTCAACATAGGCCCGTAGACCACAATGAAGCCAGCAAATGCCAGCAGCCAGGCCATGGCAGCCAGAACGTGTCCAAGGCCGTCTGCCCAAGGCCACAATGTATTCCCCACCCGCAAAACGCAGGCTGCAATAATCGCCGCATAGATCATCGTGGTCATCGCGCCAGCATGCAGCTCCCGGCCTGTATGGCCCAATGTCGCGCGTGTCATCACTGCCAGGGTCATCACCGGAATGGCGCCCGCCATCCAGACGTGCTGCGCGTTTGCCGCTGCCAGGCTGGCAGGAAACGTTATCGATGCTCCCAGTGAAATTGCGCCCAGCGGCACGAACAGATAACCCGCGTGCAGAACCCACACGAGCGGTTCGGCCCCGGTGCGATCGCCCCGCCAGCGGGCCAGCCGCCAAAGCTGCAACGCACCCGCGATCATCAACGCCAAACCTGTCCAGACCGCATCGGGTGCCGCAATCCAGGCAAACAATGCCAGCACCATAACAGACAGGCTGGCGCGGTCGAACCGGTTGAACGGGACTGGCAAACCGGGACTTCCTCGTTTTGCAAGCCAGTTGCGGGTGAACGAGGGGACGATCCGGCCACCAATGAGCGCGATCATCATCACTGCAGCGGCAAGGCCCAGGCGCAGCCCATAGCCGCCCGCCGCGTAATTACCCTGCCAGTTTTCAAGGTGAAACCAGCCATTCGCAAAAAACAACACCAGCAGCATGACCAGCACCGGCAGATTGCGCCAGTTCTTTCCGGCTACTATCTCGCGTCCGACCACCAGAAGAGTGACAGCGAGAAACGACAGGTCCGCGGTTATCACTATGACCAGCGGTAGCAACGCCGAGTACGCCACCGCGGCCCGCCCAGCCAGCCATAGTCCGGCAAGCCAGAGCAACGGCCAGCCCACCACCGGCAGCCTTCCGGTCCAGTTGGGCACCGCGGTGAACAGGAAGCCGGCCAGCACGATGGGCAGGTAACCGAACAGAAACTCGTGGGCATGCCACGAAACAGGGTCGAAACTGGAAGCGAGTTGCAGGGTTCCTGTCAGCATGGCAATCCAGATGACCATCGACAACATGGCCCACACCGCCCCCAGCAAAAAGAAAAGCCGGAAAGCGAGACTGAGGATTGCTGGCCCTTGCCACTGCCTGATCTGTTGGGCTGTCGAACTCATCTGGCTGCCAAGCTTTCTGCCCTAGAGCAATGCATCACGCGAAACGATGCCAGCGCAGGCCATCGCCACGCCTGATGTTGCCGGTCTGCGCCTCCACCATCGCTATGCCGTCCGATTGTCCCAGCGGATGAAGCGAAGCCGAGCCTCCGTGACCGAGACGGACAAGCCGCGGAGTATCATGCGAGTCTGGCCCGTTGAACCTGACGGGGAAAAACTCGGTTCGTCCGATGTTGCGGGCCCAGTTGAAGTCCGCAGTTCCGGTCTGCATGGCAAACCCCCTTACAGGTGATCCCTGCAAGCGCGAAATCATGCCTTCCAGAAACAGCTTGAACCCGACAAAAGCCGCGAAGGAGTTGCCAGGCAGGCCTGTGAACACGGTGCCCTCGCCGTGGCCGAACATCACCGGCTTCCCCGGTTTCATCGCCACCTTCCAGAAGTCCACCGCGCCGCCGGCGCTCTCGAACGCCGGCTGCACAAAGCCCTTTCCGCCCATCGATACTGCGCCGGACGAGATCAGCAGATCGTAACGGCCCAGGTGCCGGCGAAAGAAATGCGCCGTCTCCACCAGGTCGTCCCTTACGATGCCGAGGTCTTCTACCTGTGCACCTGCTGCAGCCGCCAGGCCAAGGAGCAAGGGTCTGTTGGCATCAAACAGTTGCGCACCGGCAAGCCTGGAACCTGTTTCTGCAAGTTCGTCACCTGTCGAAAAGATGCCAATTCGCGGCCGTCTCACGACATTGATCGCGGCATATCCGTTGGCAGCCAGCAAACCGGCATGACGCGGTTCAAGTCGAGCACCGGCAGGAACCAGCACCACGCCCCTTTCCACGTCCTCTCCTGCCCGGCGCACGTTCTGACCGGGTCGCGGCTTCAGCGTAAACCTCGCAAGTAAACCGCTCGTCTCGACGTACTCCTGCATGACGACCGCATCAAACCCCTCAGGCACAGGTGCGCCGGTAAAGATGCGCACGGCCACAGGACCCTGGGGAATTGCGGGGGGCAGGCAATCTCCTGCCGCGAACGGCCCGGCGGCCGGCAACAGCCACGGACCAGCTCCGGCAAAGTCGCTGGTACGCACGGCGAACCCGTCCATCGCGGAATTGTCGAAGAACGGCATTGGCCGTGGCGCATGCAGGTCTCGCGCGGGAACACGGCCTACAGCATCGGCCAGAGGCACGAGTTCGGTGGCGCCTAGCCGGGAAACCAGGCCAAGAGCGCGGTCTATCGCTTCGTCAACCGGCATCAGGTGCCGGCTCGCATCGCTGGCCGTGCAATCGCACCCGGCATGGGCAAGTGTCTCAGCCATTATCATGAACTCCGTGCTGGCGGGCTGCGAGACAGGGCGCGGTCGGCACTGCGACGGGCAGCCCTTCAGTCGAACTGTTGAGGTCGCGCAGCAGTCCGTCGTCCAGACTGTAAACCCAACCATGGATCTGCAAGGGCTTGCCGCGACGCCAGGCCGACTGAATGATCGGCGTCCGGGCAAGGCTCGCGACCTGCGCCTGGATGCTCATCTCGCACAGCCGGTGCAGCCTGGCATTCTCGTCCGCAAGCCCGGCCAGTTCGTCAGCAGCAACATCGGCAACGTCGCGGATCGGCTGGAGCCAGTGATCGATAATGCCATGGCGGTGACCATCCATTGCCGCGCGAACCCCGCCGCAGCCATAGTGGCCACAAACGATGATGTGCTTGATCTCAAGCGTCTCCACTGCGAACTCGAGCACCGAGAGAAGATTGAGGTCGCCGCGATGGACGAGGTTTGCCACGTTGCGGTGAACGAACACCTCTCCCGGTTCAAGCCCGGTTATAACGTTGGCCGGTACTCGGCTGTCCGAACAGCCGATCCACAGGTATTCGGGCCGCTGCAGCGCGGACAGGCGCGTGAAGTATCCGGGATCGTCGCGCTGCTTTGACGTGGCCCAGCGGACGTTGTGTTCCAGCAGATCAGACAGCATTGGCAGTCTCCGGGAATGTCTCACCCCGCCGCTCAGCCATGCGGTGGCCAAGGGTCAGCAGGTCATCGTGCGTCAATCGCAGACGCGCAAGCGGCAGGATGATGGCGTTTTCGACAGTCAGATGATGCCGTTCATTGGCGACAAAGCGCCTGAGCAGCCTTGCAAACGAAGACTGCACGCTCACCGTTCGCCTCAGCAGGGCTTGCAAGCCATTGACGATGTCCTGCACGTCGAGTTTGTCGGCTGCATGCTCTTCAGACAGCTGGCTGATGAGCTGGTCCACGCGATCCTCCGGCTCAGCACGACGCCGCAGCAAGGGGAACAGGTCCTGTTCCTCATCCTGGATATGCGGAGCGAAGTCGTTGCGAAGGAACTTGATCGATGCCGCAACGAGTCTTCTGTCAGGCCGGTCTCCATTGGCGATCAGTTCCAGCACGTTGCACAGTATGCGCTGCCGGAAATGCTCAGCGAAGATGTAGTCCAGCGGCTGTGCAAACTGCGATTGCGGAGGTGCGTAGGCAAGCACTTCGAGTTCATTGTGGTTGCCGGATTCAAGCTGGCTCATGTCACGTCCTCCTACTGGACCAACGCCCCATTTGCTCCCTCAAGTTCAATTCCGTGAACGTCAGCTTGACCCGCCAGGATCGAGATGTATTGCGAGACTGCCCTTGACCAAGACGCTGCCTCGAGCCAGGCCGAGATCCGCTCGCGCACGTGCTCGAAAGGCAGCAGTTCACCCTCGATCCGCCGGTCAAGCATGACGATGTGAACACCGAAACGGGTTTCGATGACCGATGGAGAGTCTCCGGGCTGCATCGCACCCATAGCTTTCTCGAACTCCGGCACGGTCGACCCTGAGGTCAGCTGACCGAGATTGCCGCCTTGCCGGGCGGAAGGGCAATCAGAGTGCAACACGGCAAGCGCACCAAACTCGTGCGGCGCCTTTGCCAGGTGTTCCTGAAAGTTGCGCGCCTTCTCTCGCGCTTCGGCACGGCCCTGCTTGTCGTCCTGCGTGACA
>JAZBOA010000470.1:0-9162 GCA_036350935.1 Anderseniella sp.
GGCCATCTCGCAGATCATCAACAGGTGATTGCACAGGGCGATCAGGCTGCCGGTTCCACTAGCGCCTTCCGAGTGTAGTTCCCTAACTCCGGTGAGAGCTTTTTCGACCTGTCCGGAAAAAGCCAGATCAACAACTCGATCCAAGCTTGATGAGCGGCTTACGGTACAAACCACCTCTACGTGTTCCAAGCAGAGTTGATGTATCATCCCTGATTGATGCCTTGGCCGGTGCCAGCGCCATGGCGCGTAAATCACATCAGATTGAGTGGCCGGTGCTGGAACGTGTCGTGCTCGCGTTGTCTTCACGGCTCAAGTGATGTTCAGCGGGTTCTGGGGTACCCTGGTGGCACTAGTGGTTTGCGCCCAACTTATTGCAGAGTTCTTCAAATTGATCTAAAGTCTTGAAAATAATGATTAATTTGCCTTTTTCGCCATTTGTAGACTGAACGCTCACACGAAGGCCCAGGGCCTCCGAAATGGATTTTTCCATCGACCTGAGATCGCAGTTGCTTTCAGTCTCCGACGGCGTGTCCTCTGTTGGCTGACTCTTGTTGCGGGCAAGTGCCTCGGCCTGGCGGACCGACAGCCCAAGGGCAACGATCTTCTGGGAGAGGCCGACGGGATCGTCTGTGGCAATCAGCGCGCGCGCATGTCCGGCGGTCAGATCACCCCTTTGCAACCGCTCAAGGACAGCCGGCGGCAAGGTCATCAGTCGCAGGGTGTTGGCGATATGACTGCGGCTTTTGCCGATGGATTCGGCCAATTGCTGTTGTGTGTAGTCAAAGCTGTCGATGAGTTGCTGGTAACCCATCGCCTCTTCAACGGGGTTGAGATCGGCGCGTTGGACGTTCTCGATAATGGCGATTTCGAGAACTTCCTTGTCGGACAGTTCGCGGACCAGAACCGGGATCGTATGAAGGCCGGCTTTCTGTGCTGCGCGCCAGCGCCGCTCGCCTGCAACGATCTGGAAAGTTTCGCCATCACCTGTTGGCCGCACGACGACCGGCTGCAGGATTCCCTTTTCGGAAATCGACCTGGCCAGGTCTTGCAGTTCTTCTTCGTTGAAGTGTTTGCGGGGGTTCAGATTATTGGAGTGGACCGTTTCTATGGGAACCTCGCGCAAAGCGCTCCGGATCTCCGGGTTCTGCGTTGCAGGCACGTCGTCGGTCAGATCGTCGCCAATAAGCGCGGCCAGTCCGCGGCCCAGTCTTTTCTTTGGTAGTGCCGTCATTGGGTAGTCTCTCAATAATCTTGTTTCAGGCGGCGCGCAAGGAACGTTCGCGTCGGATTATTTCGGATGCGAGTCGAATATATGCCTGCGATCCGGCGCAGGTATTGTCATAGAGAAGCACCGGCTTGCCGTAGGACGGAGCTTCCGATACCCGGACATTTCGCGGTATGACCGTTTCATAAACCTTGGCGCCCAGGACGCTGCGCACATCTTGCGCAACCTGTTCGGACAGCGAATTGCGGCGGTCGAACATCGTCAGCACGATGCCCTGGATCTCCAGCGTCGGATTGAGGGTTGCCTTCACCCGGTCGACCGTTTTCATCAACTGGCTAAGGCCTTCCAGGGCAAAAAACTCACACTGCAGGGGCACCAGCACGGCGTTTGCTGCGGAGAGCGAATTGATGGTCAGCAAGTTCAGTGAGGGCGGGCAATCTACAAGGATATAGGTGTATTGCTGTTCGGCTGGCAGTGCGTGCGACATGGCGTTGATAGCATCACGCAGGCGAAACGTCTTGCGGTCATACCCGGCAAGTTCAAGTTCTGCTCCCAGCAAGTCCATCGATGACGGCGCACAGTCGAGTCCCGGAATTTCGGAGTGGCGTATTACCGAACCTAGACTGGCTTCTCCGATAAGCACCTGGTAGGTCGAACTCTGCCCGGGCAGACGATTGATGCCCAGACCTGTGCTGGCGTTGCCTTGCGGGTCGAGATCAATGACCAGTACACGCTCGCCGACTGCAGCCAGTGCAGTGCCCAGATTGATGGCAGTGGTGGTTTTTCCGACGCCTCCTTTCTGGTTGGCAATGGCAAGGATGCGCGGGCTGGCTGCATTAACCTGATCGATGGGTTGGCTTGACACGTTCGGCCTCATTTATTTCGAGAATGCATCCATCAGGAGAGGTCTTGCTCGGATGCTTGCTGAACGAAATATTCCAACATTTAGTAGCTTCGGTCAATTCTGCATCAACATGTTGTCCCTTGAGAAACAACATTCGCTGTGGACGAACCGGCATTTCCGCAACCAGGGCCAGCAATTCAGCCACCGGGGCAAGTGCTCGGGCGATAACGGCGTCTACCGGTTGTTTCACATCCGAATCTGTCATGGATTCTATTCGCTTGTTGATGATTCGAACATCAATTCCGCAAAGGCGGCTTGCGGTCCGCAAAAAGGCAGCCTTCTTGGCGTTGCTTTCAACCATTGTGACAGTTGGGCCGTGGCGACGGTCCTGAAGCTGGATTGCAAGAGGTATGGCTGGAATGCCCCCGCCCGACCCGATGTCGATGATGTTGCACTCGGCATCCGCAAGCAAAGGCGCAAGCTGCAGCGCATCTACCACATGACGGTTCCAGAACCCGGTTTCGGCAGTCTTCGCAATCAGGTTGTGGGTTTGCTGCCATCGCATTAGTTCGCCGACATACAGCTCCAGCTTTTCCAGTGATTCACGTGAAACATTCCATCTTTCAGCGAATCCCGCGGGCGGTTTCAAACCAGGGGGCTGACGTGTCGAGGACGGCACGATCAACCCGCCAGACGCTGGGCAGAAAGCTTGCGCAGGTGCGACAGCACAAGGGCAAGCGCCGATGGCGTGATCCCATCCACACGTCCGGCCTCAGCCAGGTTGGCAGGACGGGCCGCAGAAAGCTTCTGACGTGCTTCGTTTGAAAGACCCGGAACCTTGCTATAGTCGAGGTCAACAGGAAACCGTACCTCGCGGTCCTGTTCAAGCGCCCGGATCTCGGCTTTCTGACGGTCTGTATAGGCGGCATAGAGTGCATCCGCCTCGACCTGAGACTGCAGCGAATCTGGAACCGTTCCCAGCTCCGGCTTGGCGGCAACCACACGATCGAAGGTCACCTCGGCATAAGACAGGTATTCATAGGCCGAGCGTATCCGTCCGTCCTTGCTGGCAGGCAGGCCGGCAACTTGAGCTTGCTGCGGGGTGAACTGGATCCTCTGGAGCTCTTCCCGCAGGGCTGAAAGGGCGGCAAACTTGGCCTTGAAGCTTTCCTGACGCTTGGACGAGCACATGCCGAGCCTGACAGCCGCCGGCGTCAGGCGCTCGTCGGCATTGTCTGCTCTCAACATGAGCCTGTATTCAGCTCGCGACGTGAACATCCTGTACGGCTCCGAGACGCCTCTCTTCGTGAGGTCATCGATCAGGACACCGATATAGCCTTGAGAGCGGTCAATCTCGAGGTATGGAAGTTCAAGCGCCTCTGCAGCCGCATTGGCGCCCGCCACGACACCTTGTGCAGCGGCTTCCTCGTATCCTGTCGTTCCGTTGATCTGGCCCGCCAGATAAAGACCGGGCAGCGCCTTGACTTGCAATTTGGCGCTCAATTCACGTGGATCAACGTAATCGTACTCGATTGCGTATCCGTGCCGGATGATCTGTACGTTTTCCAGCCCCCTGATCGACCGCACATAGGCATCCTGAACATCTTCCGGCAGCGACGTCGAGATACCGTTGGGATAAACCGTATGATCTTCCAGGCCTTCAGGTTCGAGAAACACCTGATGCGAGGACTTGTCGGCAAATTTGACGACCTTGTCCTCGATCGAGGGACAGTAGCGGGGTCCGGTGCCTTCAATGTAGCCGGCATACATGGCCGATCTGGACAGATTGTCCTCGATGATCCGGTGCGTGACCTCATTGGTATGGGTGATGTGACAGGCAATCTGACGGACATGGGTCCGGTTCGTCAGTGTGGAGAAGTAGAAGGGCTCTTCATCCGCCGGCTGGGCTTCAAGGCCCGAATAACAGATGGTACGTCCATCCAGACGGGGTGGGGTACCGGTCTTCAGCCGGCTGATACGCAGACCGCTGCCTCGCAGAACCTGAGCAAGTTCATTGCTTGGCGCCTCACCAGCCCGTCCTGCGGGCACTTTCTTGTTACCGATATGAATGAGGCCGCCCAGGAAAGTGCCAGTCGTCAGAACCACGCACCGGGCCAGGATCTGACTTCCGTCTTCAGTTGTGACACCCGTAATCCGGCCCCGCTCCTGGACGAAACCGGCAACTGCAGCCTCAACCACCCGAAGCTTCCCGATTGAAGCAATCTCGTCCTGCATTGCCTTCCGGTACAGCGCCCGGTCAATCTGCGCCCTCGGCCCCCTGACCGCGGGACCCTTCGAGCGATTGAGCAGCCGGTACTGGATAGCTGCCCGGTCACTGACACGGGCAATCAATCCATCCAGGGCATCAACTTCACGCATCAGATGACCCTTGCCCAGTCCGCCCATGGCGGGATTGCAGGACATCTCGCCAATGGTTTGCCTGCTATGGGTAACCAGTGCCGTCCTGGCGCCGCGGCGTGCTGCTGCTGCTGCTGCCTCGCAGCCCGCATGGCCACCGCCAACAACGATCACATCGTAGGTGTTGTCTGAGGATTTTGTCATGGTGTGAGCTCAATACACCAACTGTGGATAAACATCAAAAAGTGCTTTGTTTCACGTGAAACATTTTCGCATCCGAAATGATCATTTTCCCACGCAGAATTTGGAAAAGATCTCCTCCAGAAGATCCTCCACGTCGACCTTGCCGACAAGCATGTCGATAAGCCTGGCAGCTGTCCTGAGTTCCTCAGCGACAATCTCAAACGAAGACTCATTGACAATGGCCCGATCCAGGCACGCAAGACACTGACGAACCGCATGAATCTGCCTGTCACGCGTCAACAGAGCCGGTTCTCCGCCACTCGCCAGTCGGGCTACGCGGAGTTCGATCAAGTCCAGCAACTCGGGCAAACCCGCACCACTCAAGGCCGATATCTCCACATCGCAACGAGCTTGCGGCTGAGCTCTGCCAATATCCACCTTGTTCCAAACTCGTATCGTATCCGAATCAATATCGATCGACGGCCACGGCGCATCTGGTGAACCGATCAGCAACACCAGATCTGCCTGCACAAGGCGCTGACGCGTGCGCCCTATGCCTAATTGTTCCACCTCTGAATCGACTTCATCGCGAAGCCCGGCGGTATCTGCGAGATCAACCGCGAAACCGCCGAGATCCAGACTGACCTCAACTACATCTCTGGTCGTACCAGCGAATTTGCTGACAATGGCCACATCCCGCCTGGCTATTGCATTCATCAGACTGGATTTGCCCGCATTTGGAGCGCCTGCCAGCACGACCCGCACACCCAGACGGGTCCGCCTGCCACGTTCCGCGCCCTCAAGCTCACTCCCCATCTCAGCCCTTAGCACCTTGATCGCCTGCAGGATCTGCGGCCTGGCAGCCAGCTCCACGCCTTCTTCATCACTGAAATCAATACAGGCCTCCGCCAAGGCCAACGACCTTATCAACCCGGACCGCCAACTGCCAAACACCTCCGAGGCGTGACCATCCACGTGAAACAGCGCCTGACGGACCTGCTGTCTGCTCTCGGACTCAAGTATGTCTGCAAGGCCTTCAATCTCGACCAGATCCATCTTGCCGTTCATAAAGGCCCGGCGGGCGAACTCCCCCGGATCAGCGGGCCTCAAACCACCGGGACCGCCCAGTTCCTCCAGCAACCACCTGACCACGCCTAAACTGCCATGGACGTGAAACTCCACCAGATCCTCACCAGTGAAACTCCCAGGTGCCGGAAACCACAGCACCAGGCAACGGTCCATCGCCTCGCCGCCCGACAAGGATCGCAACGTCCGCAACTCTGCCATTCTCGGGTGTGGTAACCCGCCACACATACTGCCAACGACCCGAGCCGTATCAGGACCAGACAGCCGCACAACGGCAACACCCGCCTTTCCAGCACCGGAAGACAGCGCGTAGATCGTGTCCAACTTGACTACGGACACCGCGACAACCTCTCACTCAATAACCCATTGCACAGCTCGAAGCTGCAACGATGCGACTAAAACGGCGACACTACACGACGCATTTCCAGACACACGAACGGTTCAGTATGATCAGACAAAAGCAGGAAACCTGCGTATTTCAACCACCACAGACATACCGTAATACCGGTCCACAAACTCAACCGCCATACCCGATACTACACCTGTACGCCACGCAGATCTGGGCCTGTTCCGGACCCGAATCAATCTCTGGCACTACTCACGCGCAGCAACCAAACAAAACACGACCAAAGACAAATAAGCACAAAAAAGGCGGTGAACCATCGTCCACCGCCTCCGAAAAACACCGGGCCAATTCAACAACCGTTCAGCGATCGGCACGTATCAACCAGTCATTCTACGCATTCATTGAATCGAAGAAATCATCGTTCGACTTCGTCTGGCGCAGCTTGTCCAACAGGAATTCGATCGCATCAACAGTCCCCATCGGATTGAGGATACGACGAAGCACGTAAGTCTTCTTCAACTTCACCGGATCAACCAGCAACTCTTCCTTGCGCGTACCGGAACGGAGGATGTCCATCGCCGGGAACACCCGCTTGTCCGCAACCTTGCGATCAAGGACAATCTCCGAGTTGCCCGTTCCCTTGAACTCCTCAAAGATCACCTCATCCATACGGCTGCCCGTATCGATAAGAGCCGTGGCAATGATTGTCAGCGAGCCGCCCTCCTCGATATTCCGCGCAGCACCAAAGAACCGCTTGGGTCGTTGCAGGGCATTGGCATCAACACCACCCGTCAGCACCTTCCCGGACGAAGGAACCACGGTATTGTAGGCTCGGCCCAGGCGCGTAATGGAATCCAGCAGGATCACTACATCCCGGCCATGTTCCACAAGCCGCTTCGCCTTCTCGATAACCATCTCGGCAACCTGGACATGCCGCGTCGCAGGCTCGTCGAATGTTGAACTGACGACCTCTCCACGCACAGAACGGCGCATGTCCGTCACTTCTTCGGGACGTTCATCGATCAGCAAGACGATCAGATAACACTCGGGATGATTGGACGTGATCGACTGCGCAATATTCTGCAGCAGGACCGTCTTGCCGGTACGGGGCGGCGCCACGATAAGACCGCGTTGACCCTTGCCCAACGGGGCAACAAGATCAATCACCCTGCTCGAGTAATCCTTCCTTGTCGGGTCCTGAACCTCCATCACAAGACGTTCGTCCGGATACAACGGTGTCAGGTTATCAAAATGGATCTTGTGCCGAACCTTCTCGGGATCCTGGAAATTGATCGTATTCACCTTCAACAAGGCGAAATATCTCTCACCCTCTTTCGGACTGCGAATATCACCCTCAACCGTATCGCCGGTCTTGAGGGCGAACTTCCTGATCTGGCTCGGGCTCACATAAATGTCGTCTGGCCCGGCAAGGTAATTCGCATCAGGAGAGCGGAGGAAGCCAAACCCGTCAGGCATCACCTCGACAACACCCTCTCCAATGATGTTGACTTCCCTGGCAGCCAGGCTCTTCAGGATGGCAAACATCAACTCCTGCTTTCGCAGGGCACTGGCGTTTTCAACCTCCAGTTCTTCCGCTGCACTCAACAGCTCCGCTGGAGATTTCTGTTTCAAATCAAACAGCTTGATCTGCTCAAGTTCGTCAAGATTGGTCATGTCACAAGACCTGCAACTGATGAATGAAGGGGACAACGGCGCATGCCAGAACGCAAGCCGCTGAGAAAGGTAGGGGGCGGCAAACCGGAGAACTCCAGTCAGACCTGAGTCATTCCTATACCAGCAATCGAGACATACCGAAATACGTAATCGTAAGCCAAATCAATAGAACGGCTTCACAATCACCATCACCACAGCAATTACCATCAGCAAGGTGGGCAATTCGTTTGCAACCCGGAAAGCTACGTGAGTTCGCTGATTGCTGTCGGCCGCGAAAACCTTGACCTGCCTCGCGAGCCACATATGGAAAACCGTCATCAAGACGAGCGACACAATCTTCACGCTAAACCAGACAGGCCAATCCGTCAGGAGACCAGCCGCCCACGCCAACCAGATCCCCGCGACCCACGAGACAAGCATGGCAGGATTCATGATTGCCTTGAGCAACCGCCTCTCCATCACCTTCAGCTTTTCAGAAAACTCGCCGCCCTTCGCCGCATCGCAATGATAGACCATCAACCGCGGCAGATAGAGCAATCCCGCCATCCATGAAATCACCGCCAGCACATGAACGGCCTTGATCCACTCATACACGATCAGCCGCTCCGGGCATCGAAATCACGAACAATCCCGATAAGCTCTGACACGTGCTCGGGCGGTGTCTCCTTGCGAATTCCATGACCGAGATTGAAGATATGCCGGCCCAGCGGCAAATCTTTCAAGATCCGAGAGGCTGCCGACTTCATCCCGTCACCACCGGCAACAAGTGCCAATGGGTCGAGATTACCCTGTACCACACACTCCGGCACCAGAAACTCATTCGCCCACCCAGTGGTAACAGGCCACTCGATGCCGACCGCATCAACAGCCGACGCCGCCACGAAATCCACCTGCGACACGCCAACGCCCCTGGCAAAGCCAATCACCGGCACGTCGGGCCACCGCCGCCTCAACTCTGAACGCATTCGTGCAATTGGCTCGAAGCAGAACCTAGTCAAAAGATCCCCACTGAGGTCACCCGCCCAAGTGTCGAAAATCTGAACCACCTCAGCCCCGGCCCTGATCTGCCAATCCAGGTACTCTACCGAACTCTCGACGAGCATCTCCATCAGGTCATCAAGCCACTGCTCTCCCCTGAAAGCAGCAAGCCTGCTGTTTGCCCGTTCTGCAGAAGTACCTCCTTCGATCATATAGGTTGCGACCGTCCACGGTGCGCCACAGAAGCCTATCAACGTCTTATCGTGAGCCAGACCTGCCCTGATCAGAGACACCGACTCATAAACAGGCCCCAAAGTTTCGTTCAACCTAACGATATCCGCGGTCAGCTGCGCGACATCCTCACTGCTGCGAATCTTGCCGAGAACAGGCCCCTCATTCTCCCTGAATGCCAGCCCACACCCCATCGCCTGGGGAATAAGCAGGATATCTGCAAACAGGATCGCAGCA
>JAZBOA010000471.1:0-6190 GCA_036350935.1 Anderseniella sp.
ACTGGCGGTTTCGGCATGGAAACAACCCGCTGCGTCTGGCAACGTGGACTTCAAGATCTACTCACTGTGGGGCACGGGCGCTGTCGGTCCGCGTGGCGGCTTCGAGCTGCTTGAGGGCGCGCTGATCGAGATGCCTGTGCCGGGCAGTCTATCGCTCTACATCGACAATGAAACCGGGTTCAGCACGACCGATCAGCGCAATCTGTTCTACGAGACGGACTATGGCGAGCGATACGACGCGCAGTTTCTGAACCATCCCGATCTGCCGGCAGACTTCGCCACGTTCGACACTTCGCCCAAGGCCAACACGCTGGGAGTCTACCCCGGCTTCACTTCGGGCCATGTCCATCGCGGTACGGACATGGACGGCGTGCAGGTTCTGAACAGGGACTATGTGAACCCTGTTGCGGGCGCGCCTGTCGGCACCATGGACAAGACCGTGAGCGTCTATGTGACAGATGGCGTCAACACCAAGACCAAGACCTTCACCGTGCGCCTGTGCGAACCCACTCGGTATTACACAAATGGCTCTGGAAATACCTACGGCATCGCCGCGAATACCCCCCCGCATTTGCAGGTAGACGCAGGCAAGCGCCTTGGTGTCATCTATGTTTCCCAGGACGGGGATTTCACTGGCGCAGAGAGCGGGCCGGGTATCCATCATCACACTATTCCCGATGGCATCATCGCAAAGGAATACTTCTCAAACGTAGGCGGTGTGTCTGCTCGTACAGCGTTGGGGCATAGCATCACGGCTTCGGCAAGCGGCAACCCTGTCGGGGATTACGCATGGCCCAACTCTGCCTCAAAAACTATGGCCATTTTCCTGAAAGCCGGGGAAACTTATCAACTGCCGCCCTCTGGGCTGCAAGAACCTTTTGGGAACGAAAACACCCTGCTGGGATCATGGGGCGCGGAAAACGGCGGCAGGGCGATTATTTCTGGAGAAAACAGGCGCACCTACAGCATAAGTCTGGGCAATATGTTTTCGACCAATACGGGCGGCTACACCGGCTGGCGCTTTTCCAATCTGGAGTTTGTCTGTTCGGATTATAGCCCTGCAACAGAAGTCATACGCGAATGGTGGAATGAACTGAAATACACCGACAAGACCGGGACGATCAGGGAAAACACCAACGGAAACTTGCTGAACACGGACCCAACTAAGGGCGAGATTGGCTGGACCGGGGACATTCTGACCAATGGCAATGGTGCCTACGCCATGGTGATTGGAGACGTTCCCGATCCTGTGATTTCTGGCGCAGGTACACTTCGGGTTCGGCAGGTTGTGGACAACAGCAATGGAGAAACTGGGAACATCACGGCGTTTTCCAATGGCGATGTGCTGGAAAACGCGGACCAGACAGGCTCTGTGGTCTTTGTCGCTGCCGGATCGCGTCAAGACCGCGTGCCGAAAGGCCCTGTCAGCGCCATTTCGTTTGGCCCCAACCCATTCTCGGCAGGCTGTGTGGTGGATGGCTGCATCATTCGCGGCCCCTATGTGGGGATCAACTATCCGGGTGACTGGTCCCTGATCTGCGATACGCACATTCAGAACTATTTCAACTACGCGGCAACTGGTGACGCGCCAAACCTCACGATGAATGGTTTGGTCACATCCCTGCCAGCTTCGTACAAGGGCCTGCAACGCGGCGGTTCTGCCGTTAGTCCGGTTCGGAACAACTGGAATGTGATCATCGACACTACGCCCAATGTGCCAATGATTAACACCACTGCCCACACGGCCATGCGGTACGGGCGTATCAAGTCATGGGCGTTGTACAAAACGCGAATGCACGGCTATGGCGGCCATGGGAATGTGCCTCAACCTTTGCTGCGCTTGGCGACAAATGGTGCCGGTTTTGGCGAACAGCAGGTTCACGCCCACAAGTGCATATTCTCGGCGGGCGAAACATGTTTCCAGATCAACTCCTTGTCTAGCGCCGCGCCGAGAACGCCGAAGGCTTGGCTTCTCGATCAGTGTTGGCTTCGCGCGGATTACTGCACGGAGCACGCGTTCCGTACTGAGGTGACCACTTGGGGCTTCAGGGACAGCCGCATTGGATGGCCGAGCGGCGTGGATATTGTCTTGCGAATACCGCCCCTCAAGTTCACGGAGTTTGCTGACTCGACGGCTCTGACTTCTGGTGGCATAGAGCCCGCAGTGTTTGACGTGGGCGCGCTGACGCCGTTCTTTGAGAGGTGCCATTTCGAGTTCAACGCAGATGGCTATAGCACATGGCCGATCGAGTTTGACGATGACAACTCGGTCAGAGGCTTCGCCGTAGCCTACACAGACTGCACGCTGGACGTGGACCCGACCAAGGTGGCCAGCTTTGAGCAGATCCCGTGATGGCGTACAGAGGCGTGAGAGGTGAGTACCCCCCCATCGCTTGAACAGTTACCGCACAGCGCCACGATGTGACGCGCCAGCAGATCTATGCCCGGCGTCACGAGTTGAAGCGCAAGGGTTTAAGGGTTTATGGTCACCTGAGGCGGGTGGGATCAGAGCAGTCAGAGCAATCAGTCTTGTATCAAGACGGGTATAACGCCAGCATGACCATTCTTGTCATGTGGGATTTCCAATGAAAGAACTAGTTAAATCCGTGACTCCTCCTTGGATCAAGACCCCTGCCAGAAAGGTCCTGAATGCCCAACGCAAGGCATCTCGGCGCATAGCCTCGGCGCGTTTTCGTCTCACACATGCGATCCTGCGCCTCAAGCGTGGACAGAAGCAACAGCATCTGGTCGTTCTCGGTTTTGCGCGGTCAGGTGCGACCATGCTTTTCAGCATGATCTCCAGCACGATCCAGGACACGGTGACGATGAAGAAGGAGGTGTCGGCCGGCCAAACGCGGCACATGTATCACCCGCGCATCTGCACCGAGCGACCCAGGGATGTCTTCGACATTCTCGACATCGAGAAGACGATGCCATTCCGCGATTTCAAGATCGTTTGCGTGGTCCGGGACCCCAGGGATCTGGTGTCGAGCAAACAGGATTTGACCGTTCCGTTTCAGTATTTCCAAGGCATGGATTACCTGATGTTCAGGGAGGGGAACGTCCTCTCCTATTCCGATCCTGGCATCTCGGCGATGTACGAAAGGATCAGGCAACTCCTCGGGCGCGACAACGTTCTCCTGGTTCGCTACGAGGACATCCTGTCCGACCCGGAAGCGGTCAAGGATCAGATCGCGGCTTTCTCCGGCTTCTCCTTCGAGGGACGGTTTTCGGATTTCCACACGAAAAAGATATCCACTCCTCTGGAAGAGGCTCTGAACGGGTCGCGGCCGGTTGAAGAGAAAGACGTTCCCGGCTGGATGAAGCCCGAGCGCCTCGAGCGCGCGATGCAACAGCTGAAGATGTATCCCGAGATGGAGGACATGATCGCGCAACTCGGATACCAGCCCACAACGGAAATGTTGGACGAGGCCGGCATCCGCGCGCCGGAGGTCACCATCTGGGACAAAGGCCACATCGTGGCGTTTCACACGCCTGATCCCCTGTACACGCAGGAGGCGGCAAGGTTCAGGGCCCGTCTCGACACGCTTGGCTTGGCAAGCGACATCACCGTCGTGCCGCCCCGAAAGGATTGGGTGGAGAACTGCGCGATCAAGCCTAGCATCATCCAAGACGCCCGACACCGTCTGACGGGTCCCCTCCTCTACCTCGACGTCGACGCTTACGTGCACAAAAATCCCTGGCCAATGCTCAGCCAGCATCAGGACTGCGACATAGGGGCTTATATTAATCCGAACGGCAAGCTCCTGTCCGGCACGATCCTCATCAACGACACTCCGGGGGCGCGTGATCTTCTCGATGAATGGGTGCGCCGCCAGACCGACCAACAATCCACCTGGGATCAAAAGGTTCTGCAGGAAATCATCCTGGAAGATGAGGCACGCCCTATCTCTGAAAGGCTGTACCGCTTCCATCGTCTGACACCTTGCATGACCTACATCTTCGATGGGCAAGGCACCGACTACCTGTACGAAGGACCAATCGTGGAGCACCTGCAGGCGAGCCGGGAGGTCAAGATGGCGGGGAGCCCGCTCTTGGCCCACCGACAAGAGCGCTTGAAGGAATTGTTCAGAACTTAGGCTCAGGACCAGCTTTGTTGATGGCGTGGATGCCCCCTCCCGGCGGCATCGTGAACTGGCCCCCGTTTCGACCGGACACTTGGGCATAACCATGGAGGCTTAGGCATATGCCTGATGACCTGCTCCCCGGATTGGCAAAGCGGGTCTTCCAGCTGCACGGGACTCGCGACAACCGATCCATCGTCTCGCCGAAGGATGTCACAGAGGCAGACCTTAAGCGGCTGTTCCCTGAAGCAAAACTGAAATATACATTCGCAATGTAGGGCCAAGCCGCATATGGCGCAGGTCAACTGTAACGTGACTTCGGCATGGGCGGGCGCGACGCATTTTTTGCTGAGATGCCTCGTGGCAAAAAAATTATAGAGGTAGGGAGCTAATGAATAAGCCTGTTGCAATATTGTTTGCTAACTTAAAAGGAAACATTGGAGATTTCGCTATTTTGGAAGTAATTTTAAGAGATGTCTATAATTTGTATCCAAAATCAGAAATACACGTTTTTTCCCATGGCTTCACTACTATTGATTCTATACGACTGAAAGCTTTTCGAGAATCTGGAGCTCCAGATTTTGATTTGGCTGGAACGACTTATAAAGCCAATGTGCCATTATTATTGAGAAAATTACATCGAAGGATTCTCAAAACAGGGCTTTGGCCAACCATTCAAGGATCTCTAACGCTATGGGAGGCCGCAGTATCGAGCAATGATGCAAAGCGCTTTAGCCTATATGAGGCAATATTCCTTGCCGGCGGGGACCAATGGAATGGATTTGATTCTGGAATATCAATGTTTGGTACGCTTAAATCCATATCAAAGTATAATAGAAATATATTCGCCTACCCATTTTCTATGAATCCAGAAGTTTTTAAATTTAATTTTTCATGGTCCTTGAATTCATATTTTAATAAGATAAGTTCCCCAATTATTGTCCGAGACAGTATCAGCAAAGATCAGTTTGCGCGTCTTGGCCGCTCGGTTACGCTCGGTACTGATTGTGTTTACAGCTTGCAGGATATTAGTCAGGAGATTGCACCGCATCCAGATCGGGACTCTACGCGGACGCTCATTTCACTTGCTCGTGGCCTTGAACCTAATTGGTCATCCATTATGGCCACCACTCTGATGCGCCTCAAGTCGGAGATGGGCTCCTTGGAGTTGCTGACGACATGCGGGCAGGAAGACCTAGATGTCTATGAGCGTTTGGGCGCGGAATTCAATATTCCAGTTCGAGCACCGCTGACGTGGCAAGAGGCAGTGGCTGAATTCAAGAACAGTGCTCTTATCGTGACAAATCGGCTGCATGCTCTGATCCTAGGCTCTTTCACGGACCGCCCACTGCTTCCAGTTGCCGACCGAAAGAAGGCCGAAGCTTTTTGCAACGACACTGGCGTGCCTTTTCATGCAGAAGCAATCAAAGACCTTACGCCGACCTTACTTGCGCGTGTGAAACAGGATGAGGCGGCAATCATCATGAAGGTTGCAACCTACCGGGAAAAAACCCGCCAGATGCCGCTTCGCCCAATCGCACTTCAGACGTAGACAGCCGTCGCTGTGGTCTCACCGCGGCCGATCGACGCGTTCAATGTCTGACCACGCAGGATCCTATGGGAGCATTGCATGATCCGATCCTTCCTAGAGCCTGTTCGCACCTTTTCTGGCCCCGAAGGCCGCTGGCTCCTGCTCGGCAAGGGTCCGTCCTTCGCCCGGCTGGCCGACTGCGACCCGGGCGGGCGGCGGATCTGCACCCTTAACCATGTGATCGAGCGGCAGCCCGCGGATCTCGCCCATATCGCCGACCTAGACGTGGTAGAACACTGTGGCGAGGCCATTCTGCGCAACGCCCGCTTTCTCGTGATGCCATGGCGGCCGCATGGCGCAGACTTCAACGCATCTCTTGTGACGCTCGAGACGCTGGCGGCGGATCATCCCGTGCTCGGCCCCCTCGCCGCGGAGGGGCGGCTCCTATGCTACAATCTGAGTACCGGGCGCGGCCTGCCGCCGCATCCAGAGGCGCCATGGATCGAAGCCGACCTGTTCAGCGGCGCGGTGGTGGCGGACCTGTTGGTCCAGGCCGGCGCGCGGGAATTACGCA
>JAZBOA010000472.1:0-2212 GCA_036350935.1 Anderseniella sp.
CAAGGGATTGCGGTTTCCCCCGTTTCCATCACTCGAGACGCTGCAGAAGTCGTTTGTCGAAAACGGCGGACACATCTACGTCTGTGCACCGTGCATGAAGGCGCACTCGGTTGAATCGGACGAACTGATCGAAGGAGCTGAACCCGGTGGTGCCGCGTTCTTGGTGGATCTTGCTGATGGCGCTGCGGTGTTCAACTACTAAGACGCGATAAACGAGGTCCCGTTCCCATCGCCGATTTGACGCGATGGGTCCGGGTGCCTTGCCTGGTAGTAAGGCAGCGACGACGTGGGTTCGCTTCCGACCAAGAGCCGGTCAACGGCCGAAACCTGGTTCGTTGATTGGACGGGGTCGATGTCAGGCCTACGGGCTACCGGGTCTGAGTCCGGCCGAGGCTGTGTGGAAACGATGTTTTCGGACAGCTTGTGGCGGTCGAAGCGCACCACAGCGATGACACCGCATGAGCCCGGCGGCGATTGCCTGGTTGCGGAACGATGAGAGAGCACGCGTGCGGAGCGCAGAAACGCCCTCAGGCGCGCAACAGTCGCATCGCCCGCAGCGTTCTTGCCATGCCAAGTAGATTGATGACCCGTTTGAAGTTGTAGGCCAGCACCTGCAACGCCATCTCGGTACCGACCTGCGCCAGGCCACGGGTCAGGAAGTGCGTTGCGCCCATCCACTGCTTCAGGGTGCCGAACACGTGCTCGACGGTGCGCCGCCGCAGTGTCATGGCCTCAGGGTTGCGGTCGAGCCGGCGCTGCATCGTTTCCAGCACCGCCTCGTGCTCCCAGCGGGTCACGCGGCGATAGTCGCCGGTCGTGCATTTCGGCTTGAGGGCGCAGCGTGGACAGGCCGAGGACCAGTAGCGGTGCAGCGTCAGGCCGTGCTCCACGGTCGTCATGCGGTAGCCGGCCCGTTCGCCCGCCGGACACCGGTACGCGTCGTCCTTGGCGAGGTAGACGAAGTCCAACTTGCTGAAGCGGCCTGTGGCCCGGGCATTGCCGGTCATGGGTTTGGGCACCAGCGGCGTGATGCCGGCCTCGGTGCAGGCCTTGATCTCGGGGCCGCTGAAGTAGCCTCGATCGGCGACGGCCTGCAGGCGGTCCTTGGCCAACGCGGCTTTGGCCGCCAGCCCCATCTTGCTGAGCTGTGCCCGATCGTTGCCGATGTTGGTGACCTCGTGCGCCACGATCAGGTGGTGCTTGGTATCGACCGCCGCCTGCACGTTGTAGCCGACCAGCCCGGAGCCCTTGGCCTGGGAGATCATCGAGCGCGCATCCGGGTCAGTCTGCGATAGCTGGGCGTCCGGCTGCTGCTGCAACTCCGCGCGGATGCCGTCCATACGCCGCAGCTGCTCACGCAGGGTGCTGATCTTCTCGCGCAGCCGTGCGGTCGTGGCCTCGACCTCGGCCGGCTGGGTTCGGTCGGCCGTCTCCAGCGCGCTCAGGTAGCGCTCGATGCTGGCCTCAATCTGTTGCTGACGGCGGTCGACCTTGTGCGGGGTGAAGTTGCGATCCCGGCTGTTGACCGCCTTGAACTTGCTGCTGTCGATGGCCACGATGGCCTGGGTAAACAGCTTCAGCTCCTGACACAACTGCACGAAGCGCCGGCAGACGCTGCGGATACCCGCACCGTTGTCACGGCGGAAGTCGGCAATGGTCTTGAAGTCGGGCACCAGCCGCCCGGTCAGCCACATCAGCTCGACATTGCGCTGCGCCTCCCGCTCCAGCCGTCGGCTCGATGGAATGCGGTTCAGATACCCGTAGAGGTAAATCTTCAGCAGCACCGCTGGGTGGTACGCCGGCCGGCCGGTCGATGCCGGCTCCGTCCCGGCAAAGCCCATTTGCTTGAGGTCGAGCTCATCGACGAAGGCGTCGACGGCACGGACCGGGTTGTCCTCAGCGATGTAATCGTCGAGAAACTCGGGCAGCAAGGTGGCCTGGTTACGGTACTCGCCCTCGATAAATCGCTTCATCCGGCACCGCCTTCTGCACTTTGTGAAACTGTAGGCGATCCGGGTGTTTTCACACAGCCTCGGCCATCATCGGACCTTCACGGCAGACGCCGAGGCCTTCGTTCGATTGTGCTTCCCAAATGACTGCCTGGGTTCTTTTCCGATCGCCCGCTCCACTTTCCCGCCAGGCTGAGGCAAGCTGGACGCAAGAGCACGGACAATCCGTCTGCTTGACGCGAAAACAGTCGACAGAGTGACGG
>JAZBOA010000473.1:0-5824 GCA_036350935.1 Anderseniella sp.
ACCCACTGAATTCGTACACCGACATTCTTGCCTGCCACGATGCCGAGGACGATGCCCTGCGAGGCATCCATTATCTATGGGACAGATATCACACGCAGGCATTAGTGTGTGAAACCCGATTTTTTGTACATTTGCCGAGTGGCAGGCAGATCACTAACCATGAAATTCACGCGTTCGGGCCTAAGAACAATATTTGCTGCAAGAAGTTTGTCATAGACGAGCATCTGGAACTGGCTGCAAGAAGAAGCCATGAAATGTACGCAAGAAAAGAATTGGCTAAAATTGCAGCGGATCTAAGCGTGGAAAAAGAAACACGGGAGGTCGTGGCAAGCTTGCTCAACGAGGTGAGCAATAATGAAATCAGTTTGAATGCTGCCCTCAAAAGATACGATGCATTACAAAACAATCAGGCAAAGAAACTTGCTTGGGACAACCTCTCCTTGTTCAAGAGAGACTCGAACAAGGCGGAATATCGGCATATGAAAATCAAATTGGCCGCCCTCAAGTTGGAAACTCCAGATCTGAAAAACAACGATGTGATTGAGCAAGTCAAGACATTCCCGTGGCCCAAGCTTGATGAATTCAGTGAGGCCGAGTTGGATCGTGGACCTGCCTTTCAAATGCTGACTCAGGCAAAAATGGCTACAGGATTGGATCTTGAGCAAATCAAGTTGTGCATTGATGACCTGGCCGAAGCAGAACACGCCCGTTGGAACGCTTTTCATGTGCTGAATAATTACAGGTACGGCGATACGAAAAATGAGTGCTTGCGAACTCACGATTGCCTGCTTGGATGGCAGCAGATGGGTGAGAAGACGCCAGGAAAAGTGAAATACGATTACCAGAATGTCTATGAAATTTACGCGGTGCTTAATGCTGTTCATTAAGCTACTGCAGATCGAAATCAACCAGAGGAACAACAATCAATGCATAAGAAATGGGAATACTGCGTCGTCGATTCGCATGAGGTCCCCGGAGTGAACTTCGGCGAAGCACGCAACAAGACTGACATCGTCGAATATCTCAACCGGCTCGGTCAGGAGGGTTGGGAGATCATCAATCTGGACATGACGGAAAGCCAGGCGCTGTTCAACTTTTTCGGGGTGGCCAAGCGCGAGCTTGAGAGTTAGCGAGCGTCCGCCTTTAGGACACGTCACCTGACCAAGGCGCAACGAGCCCCTTGCCGAGGCAAGGGCAAGGGGCGGGCGCAACTCAGGACAGGAAGCCGATGCGTGGCTTGCTCCTCGCTGCCGAATCGGGCAGGTGCCGCAACTCGATCACAAGGCTGCCAGGGCGCGGCGCACGGTCCAGGTGCCGGCAGGCCTGCTGCATGGCCAGTTTGAGATGCTGGCGGACAAGGCGTGGCGTAAGCATTTCATCGCGGGCCATGGCCTCGACAACCGTGCTGCCTGGCGTGAGGGCAAAGAAATGCCCATAGGGCTCTGACACGCGCAATTCCCTGTAGATGCCGGTTGTGACCCTGATGCGGTCTTCATGGGTCAACTCCGGCACCTCGATGACGATGAAGCGCGAAAGCAGTGGCTCCGGTATCGAATCGATGCTGTTGGCCGTGGCCAGGAATGACGCATGCGACGCGTCGATTGGCGCCACGAGGAATTCGTCCTGGAACGCTCTGGCAGTCCGCTCTTCCAGGAGTTGCAGGATGGCATCGTGCGGGCGGCCGTGTTCGGAATGTCCTGCCTTGTCGATTTCATCAAGGATGAAGATCGGGTTGGCGTGTTCGCGGTCGCAGAACGTGCGGGCGATGAGCCCGCAACCGGCAGAGCGCCAATAGCGTGACAGCCCGGTGATCTTCATGGCGTCCGGGCTGCCGGCAAGCTGAATCTCCGTATACGGCAGGTCCATGATGCGAGCGATTTCGCTGACCAGGCGGGTTTTCCCGGTGCCCGGTCCACCGCAGAGCAGCAGCGGCGGCAGCTTCGCCGGTGCGTCTGCGAGCAGGCGTGCACGCAGTTCGCCGAGAATGAGTCCGAGCGCCTCCTCCATGTTGGGCTGTTCTGCCAGAAGCCGCTCGACCCCCGAAATTTTCTTTGCGGTGGCTTTTCCCAACTTCTTCAGATGAAGGATGGGCAGCATGGTTTCGAGCTGTTTGCGGTTTTCGGAGTCCTGCTCGGATGCAACGATCCGCTTGAAGTCGGCTTCCTTGCAGACAAAAACGGGAGCCGCCACTTCGCGAGGCAAGTCCAGTTCCGGGTTTGCCTTCAAATCAGCCCTTTCCCGGGGTGCGCTGCGCAGGAAAGGTGGGGGCGACAGATCATCGTCGAGCAGGGACAACGGCAGCTGCCGGGACCCGGCTTCTCGCATCCTGGCCATGCACTGCCGGTAAAAGAGCGATTGCTGGTCGTCCATCTCCGCAGAGCGCCCCCGGAGCATGCGGACACAGCGCGCCGTATGCGCGTGGCGTTCGGTTTTCAGGCAATACCAGAAAACACCGAGAACGCCCCAGATCGTCCTTGCATGCCTCTTCCACAGCATCCTGGCGAGCTGAGCCAGTTCCTTCTCGTCAACGGTTCCGGCGCGGTGCATCAGTTCCCGCACAGCCAGGCCAGCCTGTGCTTCCCGCGAGGTCTCGGGGAAGATTTCAGAGGGGATCTGGGGAATGTCGATGAGCAGGGTTTGCATGTTGGGGGGGCCTTTCGAATGGTTATGGCCGGGCAGGTCTCGCCGGCAATTTCTGCCGTCTCCTGAAACGGTTGATAAGACGTGCACCTACCCTCCGGCCTGGTTTCGGCCGGAAGGGGTACACGCGGTCGCTCAGTCTTCGGCTGCCGTGTCGCAGACGCCTACGTAGGGATAGGCACTGCAATCGGTCTCCGGAGCTGGATTTTTCGGCTCAACGAGGACCTGCGTCGCAGCCGTTTCGATGGGACCGTCTTCCTCGCATGCGCCCACATAGGGGCGTGTCGCGCAGTCGACTTCCGAATCGGTATCACCGGCTTGAGCAGGGGACAGGGTGGCGAGCAGGGCTGCAAGCAGAACGTATTTCATTGAACCTCCTTGATCACGAGTTGAAACAACCACACGGTTGCAAGGAGTGATTCGCAAGCCCCGGGCAAAAGGTTCGAATTATTTTCAGGCGCACTTCGGACAGGCGATGGGGATCGGTTCAGATCAGGAAAATCGAACCCTTCGACGGCATGGCGCGAGTAACAGTTACTCGCATTGAAGGATGACGATATGACTCAGCAAGCCTCGATACTCTTCGCCGGCGATACCCATGGCCGCTTTCGCCACCTGGAGGAAGTGGTATTGAGGCTGCGCCCCGACGCGGTGGTGCTGCTTGGCGACATCCAGGCGAAATCTCCGCTCGAACAGGAATTGGCAGGCATCGTGGACAAGACGGAGGTGTGGTGGATACATGGCAACCATGACACCGACAGCGAGGCCGATTACGACAACCTCTTCGGGTCGGCTCTGGCCGACCGCAATCTGCATGGGCGCGTCGTCGAGGTGGCGGGCGTACGCATCGCAGGCCTGGGTGGCATCTTTCGCGGGCGTATCTGGCACCCGACAGAGGGGATGCGCTACGAAAGCGCGGAGGATTTCATGACCCGTTGCATGGAGGAGGATCCGTGGCGCTTTGGCCTGCCGCTCCGCCACCGCAGCTCGATCTTTCCCGAGGACTACTACAGCCTGGTTGGCCAGCAGGCCGACGTACTGGTGACTCACGAAGCGCCAAGCTGCCACCCGAATGGCTTCGAGGCTATCGATGAGTTGGCCCGGAGTCTTGGTGTTGAATCCGTCTTCCATGGCCATCACCACGACCGGCTGGATTACACAGGCTGCTGGCGTGCGTTGGGGTTTCGTGCCTTCGGCATCGGCCTACGCGGGATCACTCGGCATGATGGTGGAGTGGTTCTGCCGGGTGAACTGGATGCGATGCGCGCATACCGGCAGTGGCAAGTTCTCTGTACCTGATCCCTATTCAGGTGCCAATCGAAGGCAGGCCATTCTCATTCGGCTTGCAGAAATGGGCAGCGAGACCGACTGTCTTTTGACCCGAAGCGAGCGTTCGTCGCCTCGGTCGCAGCCGAGCGCGATCAACTGCGCGTTTCGGAAGCCGGGAATTGGGCCGAACTCGCTCCTGCAATGAATGGCGGGGGTTTCCCCCCGCCAGAATCACTGCTAATGAACCTTCTGGACGACTGTTGGCGTCAGCTCGACTTGCAGCATCTGCCGGATCTGTTCAAGGATCCTCGTCCAGTTCAACTTCCTTGTTAGCAGGCTTCTGCCAGTAGCGTCCTGATAAAGCATGACCAACGAAGCCTTCACATCTTGCGACATGGCGGCCACCCCTGGCGGCAACAGGAAGCTGAAGTCCGGGTCACCCGCGATGTGTGCAATGGCCGCGTCGATGTCGTCAGCCATGCGGTCTCGCGGCCCGTAGAAGTCCTGGAGCGTAATCTGTCCAGCCGCAATCTTTACCAGAATCGGCGGGCACAGCAGGTACTGCGACGCGGCGTGCACGACCTCATTGGATAGCTTCGAGGTTTCCCGGATTCCCTTCTTCAGCTGAATCAGGTAGCCGTACGTGACACCGAGTGCTGCCGCGACTTCGGTCATCCTGTGCCCGCGACTCACGGCAATGCGTGTGAGCCAGACGAGCAGCGCCGCACCGGGTCGCCGCAGATCCTCCTCAGAAAACCCGTGCCACTGCTCGCTTGCCCCAAGGCCTGCGGCCTTCTTTCCCTTGAATTTCAAAACACTCATCGTTTCTTCTCCTGCTTGAAGCGCTGGCCAGTTTCGGCTGCGCACTGGTTGGTGATATGACCTCTTGCATCGATGCCTTCGACAGGACGATGCAACTCGTATAGCAACGCCGAGCGAAATCCAGAGGGCTGGCAGAAATATTTTTTGCCTGACCGCTACTTGAGCCCGAGTGCCCTGTGGGCGCGGCTCAGGCGGGAGCGAACAGTGCCGACCGGTATTGCGAGTGCCGCCGCGATCTCTTCGTAGGAGAGGTCGTCCATGTGTCGCAGGGTCAGGGTCTCGGACAGCGATTGCGGGAGTCCGTCCAGACCTTCCAGCAGATCCTGGGCTCGCTGCTTTGCAATCAGGTGCTCCTCCGGCGTGGCTTCGTCCGGTATCTCGAACGCCTCTTCGCCTTCGTCGGGAAGCTGGATCTCACGCCCGGACCTATTGAAGTGGTTGTAAGTGCAGTTCAGCAGGATCCGGTAAAGCCAGGTGTAGAGCGCGCTGTGTCCCATGAAGCCATCGAGGCCACGCCAGGCTTTGATGAGACATTCCTGAACCAGATCATCCGCGGTCGCCTGATCGCGAACCAGCCTCATGGCCTGGCGCATCAGCCGGGGACGGTATTGCTCGACTGCTTGGTAGTCCGGTCTTACGGTTGGAGTGTGCATCGGAGCCTCTTCGAATTTGGGGCTTCGTATAGCAACAACTGGAACTGGCCACGCTCCGAACAGGGACCAAAAAAATTTTTTCAGCAAACCACGCTGGATGCCTATACGAAGGGCAGTGGTTACAAACGAGGACACATGATGAAGATGATTACAGAGGTAAATGACTTACTGGATTTGTTGGTGGACATCACTGCGACATCACTAACTACGGGAGGAGCAGACTCATGCAGGTCGCAGCAATCTACGCCCGCTACTCGACCGACGAGCAACGGGCAACATCAATCGAAGACCAGGTCCGGCGCTGCCGGGAAGTGGCAGAAAAATCCGGCTACACGGTCGACGAGGCGCTGATCTTCACCGATGCAGCGCTAACGGGAACCGACAAGGCCATCCACAAGCGAACTGGCTACCATGCCATGCTGGCGGCATGGGATCGGCAT
>JAZBOA010000474.1:0-2458 GCA_036350935.1 Anderseniella sp.
ACTCATCCTCCCGCTGAACCTGCACGGACAGGTCGCCGTCGCTGTCGAGAAAGGCCAGCACGACCATGGGGCGGCAGCAGACCTGACAGTCTTCAATGTAATCCACTCCCGCATCACCTTCGTCGATCAGCAAGATGATCGGCTCGCCACAATAGGGGCAGTCGATACGTGATTCCTGTAGCGTCATCGAGGTTTATCACTCCAGTGTGATGTCGCAGCGTTCGTTGGCCAGAAACGCGCGGACTTCGTCGTCAACGGTAAAATTGGTCTTGTACTCCTCCATGCGCTCGCTGGCATAGCGCCTGAGCCTGCGCCGACGAAGCGCGCTGGCGAAACGTCGTATCTCTTCAGCATTCTCCAGAATCAGGCGCGGCACCTCGGCTTTGCTTCCGTCCGGCGCCTTCGCCACCATGGTGAAATAGGAGGTGTTGGTGTGCCGTTTGATACCGGTCTGGACGTTCTCGGCCACTACCCGGATGCCGACAACCAGCGAGGTCGTGCCCACGTAGTTGACCGAGGCAATCATAGACACCAGATCTCCCACCTCAGCCGGCGCCAGAAAATTCACGTTGTCCACCGATACGGTCACGCAGTAATTGCCCGCGTGCTTGCTGGCGCAGACGTAGGCCACCTTGTCCATCAGTGACAGCAGGGTCCCGCCGTGGATTTTGCCGCCGAAATTGGCATACGCCGGAATCATTAGCTCCGTCAGGGTCGTTTGCGAGTAGCTGACGCTGTGACCGTCCATACCAATGCCCTCCGGCTTCAATTCTGCTTTAACAAGCTGCGTTGCCGTAAATACGCCGTCCGGCGCAAAGTGGCCCAGATGGCGATCACGCTATACGAATGGGCAGGGGTGGGTTCCTGTCTGTGGACTTGTGTGATCGGCAGTACCCCCGCAACATAAGCAGTATTGATCGCAAGGAAAATTGATCGCAAGGAAAAGTACCGATGTTATTTGACGCACTGGTTAGAACCCCTCTCGCCGGTTTTCGCTGGCTGTTTCTGGCACTGATCCTCGGCTTCGCGCAATTAAGCGCGGCGCAGGTGGAGTGGCCCGCTGATGACTACGACCCGTCGATCCCGACCCTCGAGGCGGTGGTCGGGCACGCCAGCGGTGAGCGCATCACCTGGTCCTATGATGTGCGACGTTATTTTGATGCCCTGGCCGAAGCCGCCCCTGATCGCCTGCGCATTTATGACTACGGCAAGACCTGGGAGGGCCGGGGGCTCTTTTATGTCACGATCTCCTCCGCCGAAAACATCGCGCGCAGTGACGAGATCCGCGCCGGTATGCATGCGCTTCGGGACCCCCGGGGAACCAGTCAGGCCGAAGCCGACAAGCTGATTGCCTCCCTGGCGCCTCCCACCTGGCTGGCCTATGGCGTGCACGGGAACGAAATCTCCTCAACCGACGCGGCGATCATGACTGCCTATCATCTGCTGGCCTCTACCCGGGACCCCCGAGTAGCCGAGATTCTCGATAGCACCGTGGTGATCATCAACCCGATGCAGAATCCGGATGGCCGCGACCGTTTTATCCATCGCTTTGAAACCGCCCTGGGCCTTGAGCCGAGCAGTGACAGGCTCTCAGCCGAGCACAATGAGCCCTGGCCGACCGGGCGCACCAATCACTACCTTTTTGATCTGAACCGCGACTGGTTTATTCGCAGCCAGCCCGAAACCCGCGGCCATGCTGATGCGGTGCTTGAGTGGCTGCCGGTGGCCTTTGTGGACCTGCACGAGATGGGCTCGGATTCCACCTACTACTTTGCTCCGGAGGCCGTGCCCTATAACCCGCATCTGGCAGCAGATCAGCGAGCCAGTCTTGAATTGTTCGGGCGTACCAATGCCAGCTGGTTTGACCGCTTCGGTATCGACTACTTCACCCGTGAGGTGTTTGACGCGTTCTATCCGGGTTACGGCGCCAGCTGGCCGGCGTACTTTGGCAGCGTGGCGATGACCTACGAGCAGGCTTCAGCCCGGGGGCTGGTAGTGCGCCAGTACGACGGTAACGAGCTTGCCTACGCGGAAACCGTGCGCAACCATTTTCTGACCTCCATGGGTACGGCGGAGACCGTGGCGCGCAACCGCGAGAAACTCCTGAGAGACTTTTACGCGTATCAGGTCAGCGCCGTCCGCGAGGGTGGCGAGCAGGAGCCCCGCGCCTATGTGATTCCTGCGCAGCGGGACCAGAATGGAGTGGATCGTCTCGGTGCGCTGTTGGCGGCCCAGGGTATCGAAGTGGGCCGCGCAACCCGCTCCTTCAGTGCCTGTGGCAGAAGTTTTGATGCGGGCTCTCTGGTAATCAATCTCGACCAGCCGGCGAAGCGCTTTCTGCGCACCCTGATGGATCCTGATACGCCGATGGAGGACTCGTTCCTGGCAGAGCAGGAACGCCGCCATGCCAAGAGCATCAGCCATGAAATGTACGATATCACCGCCTGGTCCCTGCCGC
>JAZBOA010000475.1:0-2874 GCA_036350935.1 Anderseniella sp.
CGATCTTCCCCTGCATGTCCTTGCCCGCCTCGGCGACGAAGTCTTGCAGATCGTCCATGCCGCTACCGGCGCAACCGGTCAGTCCAAACAGGATCAGTATGCTGGCCAAGCGCTTCATTTCCGCTTCCCCTTGCCTTTTTGTTCAGCCGCCACTGCTTTTTTGCGGGAGTTGAGTTCCTCATCGTCCAGATAACGGTAGGTCTTGACGATGGCATCCATATTCAGCACGCCGTCCTTGGCTGGCACCATGGAGATATCCTGCAAGGTCACGATACGTGACAGCTTGGAGACGTCGCTTACGAAAGCCGCCAAATCGTGATACCCGCCGGTGACTTTGACCCGAATCGGCGTTTCGGCATAAAACTCGGAAACGGTTTCCGCTTCGGGCTTGAAGAGTTCGAACTGCAGGCCCCGCCCCAGGCCTGCCTGGTTGACGTCGGTGATCAGTGCGTCCATTTCCTGCTTGTTGGGTAATTGCTTCAGCAAGGCACCAAAGGCCTGCTCAATATCCACCAACTGTTTTTTGTAGGCCTCTAGATTGATGGCCTGATTTTTCTTGGTGGTGAATACGCCGCGAAGCTCGACTTCCTTCTGCTTGGTCGCGTCCAGGGTCTCCATTCCGTCGCGCCAGTCGAACCACCAGCCTGCCGCCACCAGGGCCACGCAGAGCAGCGCAAGCGCCACCAGCTTGCTCGGCAGCGGCCAGTCTGCCAGCGTTTTCAGGTCGAGTTTGTTGATATCGTCCAGGGTCATGCTTTGCCCCCTCCCACTTTTGAGTCATCTGCCTGCTGGCGCGTCTGTCTGACCGTCAGCACAAACTCGTTGGCCCGCAGGTTGTTCACGGTGGCCGCCTTGATTTCGATCAGCCTGGCCGACTCGAAGAAGGGTGAACCGTCCAGATTGCGCATCAGGGTGGAGACGCGAGCACTCGACTGCGTGTAGCCGCTGATCGTGACAATATTGCCTGCCTGCTTGAAGGACTTCAGATAAAGACCATCAGGCAGCAAGCGGATCATCTGGTCGAATAGATGAACGACTTCGGTGCGGTTGGATTGCAGGGTCTCCACGACCTGCTTGCGTTCCAGCAACGCCTGCGTCTGTTCGCGAATTTTCTTGATCTCGCTGATCTGGACATCGAGCTTGGCGATTTCCTGCTCAAGATAAGCATTGCGCGCTTCCTGTGCTGACTGGCGCGCGGCAATCACGCTATGACCCAGAACGACGACGAGCACACCCGTCGCGACAGCGATGCCCAGCAATACATTGAACTGGCGTCGCCGTGCGGCACGCGCAAGTTCACGGTGGGGGAGTAGGTTAATGCGGATCATTGTGGGTCAAACCTCCGCATGGCGAGCCCGCAGGCGACAAAGAGTGATGGGGCATCGGCGGTGAGCGCCTGGGGCCGAACCTTGGAACCCACGGCCATGTTCGCAAACGGGTTGACGACCATTGTCGGGGTACCGGTGCGCTGGGCAACCACTTCATCGATGCCGGGAATCATGGCACCGCCACCCGCCAGCAGAATCTGGTCGACCTTGCGATACTGGGTCGAGGTGGTGAACAACTGCATGGCGCGGCCGATTTCCATTGCCAGGGTCTCGCTGTACGGCTGCAGCACTTCCGTGTCGTAGCTTTCGGGCAAAGTACCCTTGCGCTTGGCATTTTCGGCTTCCTCGCTGGTCATGCCGTAGCGGCGCGAGATTTCGTTGTTAAGCTGGCTGCCACCAAATCCGTGTTCACGCAGATAGACCGATTCGTTGTCGTTGAGAATGTTTATGTGCATGTTCTGCGCACCCACATCGATGATCGCCACAGTCAGCCCGGCGCCACCGTTGGGCAGCAGATGAGCAATCTGCTCGTAGGCGGTCTGCGTGGCAAAGGACTCGACATCCATGATCATCGCCTTGAGACCCGCTGCCTCGACGACAGCGACACGATCCTCGACTTTTTCCTTGCGCGCGGCAGCGAGCAGGATCTGCACGTCGTCCGGGCTGCCGGGCGATTCGCCGATCACCTGAAAGTCCAGATTCACTTCGTCCAAGGAAAAGGGAATGACCTGGTTGGCCTCGGTTTCCACCTGGTTTTCCAGATCCAGGCCTTTCAGGCTGGCCGGCGCAAGAATCTTTTTGGTGATGACCGACGACGACGGCAGGGCCAGCGCAACGTGCTTGATCCGGGAGCCGAGGTCCTTCCACGCAGTGCGCAGGGTATCGGCTACCTGATCGAGGTTGGCGATGTTGCCGTCCATCACGGCATCCTTAGGCAAAGGCTCGATGACATAACGTTCCACCCGCAGCATGCCCTTGCCGGCGTCCGACAACTCCACCAGCTTGACCGCAGTCGTGCTGATGTCCAGTCCGAGGATGGGCAGCCCCTTGGCAGACAGCCAGTCCAGATTGATATTCAGGTGCAAGAGTTTTTCCTTTACGCTTCTGTGGGTTGGCGCTTTTTCTTGTTATTGTTTTTAGATCCTAGCAACAACACACGGTTTTTAACAGTTTTTTTCCTGCTGTTCCGCAAGAGTTGAACACCTGTGTCCAATTTCCAACACTAGTAACGCCTATAATCTCCCGAAACTTTAGGCATCAAATCAGAAGGAACCGGATGTTTTCGAAATGGTGGCACTACGCACTGGCGTTATTCATCAGTCTTGGCGTGGTCGGCACGGCACTGGCCGGGCTGGCGGCGGCACTGATTTACCCCAACCTGCCGCCGCTTGAGGCCCTGACCGATTACAAGCCCAAGCTGCCGCTGCGCATCTACACAGCGGACGGCGCTTTGATGGCTGAATTCGGCGAGGAGCGCCGCGCGTTCATCGCCATCGACAAGGTGCCCAACTACATGAAACAGGCGATCATCGCCGCCGAGGACGAG
>JAZBOA010000476.1:0-4554 GCA_036350935.1 Anderseniella sp.
CGATCGCGGCATCACCGAGGTGATCGTCACCAAGCACCGCAACGGTCCGGTGGGCACGGTGAAGCTGCTGTTCGAACCGCAATACACCAGGTTCAGGAATCTGGCTAGTCCTTGAGGAGTGTGGGCTTGAGCTCAACGACTAACAACAATGCCGCCAGGGCGAAAATACATTCAACCCAGGCTTCGATATGGTTTGGGAGCCTGAACCAAAGCGTGCGGTCGCCAAGGTGGGACATCACGAACAAAACAGCCACCCAGATGGCCGCTGCCACTGACGACGTATTGGTCGCAAGAAATCGACGATTTACAACCCGGGGCAACAGCTTTCGGACAAGAAACACAATGGCAGCGAGACAGGGAAGCATCAACAACAGCACCAACAGCTTCTCCGGCAAAGGTGCAATGG
The DNA here is from genome assembly GCA_036350935.1 of Anderseniella sp. GTDB lineage: Bacteria > Pseudomonadota > Alphaproteobacteria > Rhizobiales > Aestuariivirgaceae > Anderseniella. The sequence goes on from JAZBOA010000476.1 coordinate 407, forward strand.
GTCGGGTGAAATACCCCAAAGACATTACAGAACGGTAGGTAAATATCTTCTGAAAATCCAGCTCGCGCAAAACTGCATACACAAAAACGATGCCAGATGCGAGCCAGGGTGTCGCTTGATACCGCAACCAACACGCAAAGGCCAACAGTGCTGCGGCCGCAAGAAAAGCCACCGAAGCTTGCTCAAACGGTCCAATCTCAGAATTCAGAAACTTCACAACAGACTCTGGCAAGAACTGGATCCAGACAGCGCCGAAAACAAGCACAAGCAACGCCAGCCAGAACGAGGCCGGGGTGGCCATAAGAAGTCGAAGAGGAGTCAATGGAATCGCAGAGAGTGTGTTTCGGCAGACTAAACTGGTATCCAGGATGGTTGACTGCAAGAAGGGCCATCCCCAGCATGGTTCTTAACAGGTAGGCGTGATCGTCGGACGGGAGGGCTGTCGGTCAATGCATACCATTAACACCTTGGGGCCACACTGTGTAGGGGGAAATCCACTCGACATCCCATGAGCGTATGCATCCCTACTGACCACATTGAGAGTTGCACTCTTGAGAGCTGCCCAACTACCAAGGGGGCCTCAACGACGTAGATTACAAATAGATTCTCGACAACCCAGTATCTATACAGTTTAGATCAAGCGAGTTCTAAGGCGCTTAAGAAGACCTGGACGAAACGACAAGGAAGATCTCAACGCGGGGTTTGGGCTTACCTCCATGGCGCTTAGGAAAGCACCTTCAAAGCCCTCCCAGAATTTTTTAGCACGATCAGCACAGGCCTGTGCGCGTTCGGATGCATCCGGCAAGAGGCATCGTTCGAGAGCGTGGTCCAAGTCCTGGCTTGTGACCATATCAACGTCAAACACTTCCGGCCAGCAAATCTCGCGGGCTTGACGGGAAACCTTGTCACCTCCCGAAACGGCATCAATGGCGATAACCGGAACTCCATTTTTCAGTGCCAGAACCATGCCATGCAGTCGAGTCGTAAGAACCACATCGAAGCGAGCCACCGCCGACTCGAACTGGGACGGACTACGAAACCCGTGGTCGGGCATTTTCTCAGGATTTGGCCCCAAGCGTGTGTCAACTTCGATGGCAGCCACACCGGATCTAAGGATTAGGTCGTGCAAGAGCGCCGTAGCCTGCGAATGTCGTTGCCGACTTCCATACTCGCGCTGGCTCTCAACAAGACACAACCCAACCACAGGGACACGCGGCTCGATCTGAAGGAAGCTAAGGTCTGGGCGCACGCAATGACTACCATCGCGTTCTATGAGAACTTCAAATGGGTTGTAGTCGTCGAGGTCAGCAATCATCGACAGGTTGACCCCGACAAAGGTGCAATGAGCGAAACGCTTGAGCAACGTCCAGCGCTTCTCCATCATCCGCTTGGTGAAGGGACCACAGATGAAGAAGACATGGGAATAGTGACTCGGATCCAACGTCGAAGCATCCACCCATTCCTCGTACATACCTGTACGCCTGGGCGAGAAGGGAGAGACGTCAATAGGGACCCCGAGGTCGTCAAGGCGCTTTTCGACCTGCCGGAGAACCTCAACATCGCCAACGGTACTGAAGGCTCCCATCAAGAGTGCGCGCTTGACGCACGACCCCGAAAGAGCTTGAAGATTCATCATGACGCACGGATTTGGAGCAGAAGAACACACGTAATCGAGAAGAAACCCATTGCAGAATTACAAGGCCGCCGATCCTTCAGCGAAGGTGCCGCGATGTGCACATCTTATCAATGACCTTTGCACTCGCATAACAATTGGCGGTCTTATAATACGGAAAGAAGACAAAAGCTTGGATCCAGCTCATGCTGGCAGCACTGGGGGAAGCCGCCTGCAAGCCGGTCCAAACGATTCTCGGCACGCCTCTTTCTGCACTTTGCTTGGGAAGCGGGGGCTCTCCGCTTCCATGGCCAGAATTGCACTCTGCCACTGACAATCAATCTTCTGAGGAAAATCTGATTAACATCATCAGAAACACACCTCACGGTCGGTAGAACCGTGGGTTACGTTGCGCTCAGTGTTCCGGCTGCTGGTGGAACGGCAGGTAGGAGGCTCAATGGAATCCTGCTGAAAAGGCAGGCTTTTTGGAAAAGATTTTGAAAAGAGAGGGACCCTTAATCGCGACAACTCAATACCTCCTCATTCAAAGCTTTGCTGGCCTCTATTGGGACGGCAAGCTGCAGCAAGACAAGACTTTTAACAATACTCACTTTGCCGGCAAGTGGTTTTGCCCAAGTACTGCAGACCGGTTACGATTATGATCAGAGATAAGTCACACGAGCGCACAATTAGCAATCAAATAGACTTAAGCAATGGTCAGATAATAGAAGAGCATGAAGCAAGTCAGCGCCATCTGCATGTTTTTCTCACGACTGAGAAACTAGACTTGGCCACCACGGGCATCCCCATTAACGTATCGAAATACAAAGTCTAGCCAGGATCCATTTTTTACGACCTGAAGAGGCTTGCTTTTGTGGGAGAGTTTGAACATGTACGAGGCCTCATCTAAAATGTATTTAGCAGTTTGGGCGTCTGGAGCTGGCTCTGATGCTATTTTGGAAAGAGTCTTGCACGGCTGACTGCTAATCTTAGGCGTTAAGCCCCAAAGCTCTTTGATCTCATTGTCCGAAGAGATCAACGCTCTGAAAAAATAGTGCAACAAAAAGTATGGATATCTTCCGGATAAACGAATGATGCCTGGCCTCAGCCATAAAAGAGTGAGTGCCGAGTTTAGTCTAAATACCTCACGGAATAACTTATGGCAGATCATCGACACTTTAGAATGGTCGTAACAAGGTGGGTTGAGGATGAAATACTGGCAAAGGCATTGCTTCCATCTGCGGATAATAGGATGATTTGGAATAGCAGCCAAAAACCAACTGGAGATTACACGTTCTCCTCTAGACCGAGAAAAGGCAAAGAAACCGCTGCCTGAGACATAAGCATGAACAAATAGATCTAGCGGAAGCCAGCATAGAACTGTCGCATCAACCCATACGCCTCCGTAGCGGTCTAGTAAGGCCAATCGCAACAGATCAGATCGCATGGGAATGCCAAGCTGGCGAAAATCATCTTGCTTGATGCCGATGTCTACGTAGTCTTGATAATTATTTTCATCCAGGACAACGGTTTCCCAGCAAGGATTTAGTTTTCGCCACGACGCAATACAACGCTTTACCAACTCAGGAGCGGCAAGCTCACCTTGCATCCAGAATATCCATATTACTTTGGGCAAGAGCATGCGTGCTTGATCGCAATGGCTTCAAGAGACAGTAAAATAGCAGCTGCGCATCAAAGTCGCGACAATCGCGCCACACACACGCACAAGCAGGAATATGCATTTCTCACATCCGACATGCAGACGACTATCTTCCCTTCTTGCGCAGCTCATGCTTTCCATTGGGCATGGTGTCAGGGGGTCCAGGCCAGCGAGCAAAAAAACAGCAGTCTGCACTGCCTCACTCGTTTTAAACTACCATGGTGATCATTTCTACCGTGTCAGTAGCACGTCCATCACAGAATTCCACGTGCTCAACCCCCCAGTTGAAACTCCCCCAGTTGAAACTTTGACCTGATCGTGGTGCGCGGCAGTCCTGCAACCCGGCGGTGGGCGGGCCGGCCGGGAGCCAGCTGTTGCATGAGGTGGATGCCCTCGGCGGGGTGACCGGCCGGCTGGCCGACGCCACCGCCCTGCAGAAGCGCATCCTCAACGCCAGCCGAGGCCCGGCGGCGTGGGCCCTGCGCGCGCAAACCGACAAGCGCCAGTACGCCCGCCAGATGCTGCCGCTGCTGCAGCACACACCGAATCTGGCCCTGGCGAGGCGATGGTGACCGGCCTGGTGGTGGAGGGGGACGCCGATGGCGGCGGCGAGCACCGGCAGCCAAGCCAGGTGCGGCGGCCCGCGTCACCGGCATCCGCACCTATTTCGGCAGCACCTACGGTGCTGGCCCCGTGATCCTCACTGCCGGCACCTTTCTGGGCAGTCAGATCTGGGTGGACAACCAGTCGATGAGTGCCGGCGAGCAGGCCGTCGTTGGCCTCACCGAGGCCCTCCAGGCCCTCGGCTTCCGGATGGACCGCCTCAAGACCGGCACCCCGCCACGGGTGGCGGCCGGATGGATCTTGAACAGCTCC
>JAZBOA010000477.1:0-2338 GCA_036350935.1 Anderseniella sp.
GCCTTTCCCTTCAAGGATCCTTCCATGCAGTCGAGGATTGCGCGCTCTCTGACCCGTCTCGGGATACTGTGAACGGGGGACTTTGGGTAGACTTGACTTGCAGTGTGACTGCAGCATCGAGCATGGCTCGTAATCAATTGGTTTCACTCGCGGCTGTCGATGATGCCAACTGCGTGCAACATATCTGTGTATCCGGCCGGCTGCGGTTCGCGAGGTCCGAGCTGATCCCTCAACATTACATGTCGGAATTGATAAGACCTGTCATGCGTCTGGTTGACGTCGCAGCGCTCAGATATTGACTCCCGCCTTCCGCAGTCCGTCCAGGAAGATTAAACGATGCTCCTCCTTCCGGAATGGATATGACAGCGTAAGCGCTTCTGCATCCAGGGGCGTGCCGAGTGACCGCAACTTCTTTTCAGCTCTCTGAGCCTCGCTGCGATTACCTTGCAATCCGGAAAGGGCAATGCGGCGCTGAAGTGCGCGTGGGTATCTTGGGTCCAGTGACTCGGCCTTGACCATGTGGTTTTCGGCGGCTTCATAATTCCCATCCAGAAGGTGCCAGAGACCGAGGTCAGCCTCTATGACGGCAGCATAGGGGTAAGCAGGGTCCAGCCGGCCAATCCTGAGCTGTTGATGCCGCGCGACTCCGGGCTCGCCGGAGAACCCTGCGATGCAGCCACCAAAGTGGTAGGCCTGCGATGCGCTTGGATTGAGTTCGATGGCGCGGCTGACATGCTCAAGCGCAAGGTCGTGATTGCGATTGGTCCAAAGCTCGCCGACGCCCGTCAGGGCATGCGCCAGCCAGGCCCCGCCGTCGATTGCCAGAGCCTGCCGGGCTGCTGCAAGGGTGCCCGAAAAGGCAGTTCTGGAATCCGCATTCGAAAACCCGGTCATCGCTTTCTGAAACCGGAACTGTGCAATCAGCGTATGCGGCAGATACCAGTCAGGTTCTCGTTCTGCTGCTTCTGCAGCCATTTGTTCGGCAGCATCGTAGTCCCCGTTCTGGGCCAGCCATCTGGCGCGCATGGTGAGCTCCCATGCCCCGAAATCTCCTGCAGTCTTGCGCAACACCCTGCGCATCTCTGCTCCCCTGATCTCGGGTTCGAGCATCGCCACGACCTGGGAGGCGATTTCTTCCTCAAGTGTCAGCAGTTCATCCAGTGCCGTTGTAATCCGGGTCGTCCAGATCACGACATCCTCGTCGGCATCGATGAGTTCAACGGTGACCTTGACCCGCTTGTGATCATTCCTCATGGCTCCTTGCAGCAAGTACCGGGCACCGCAGGTGCGGCCGATTTCAGCTGCGCTCAGGTCAGATCCGCGAAAGCGATAGGAGGTATTGCGGGCGATGACCGGGAACCAGCGCCATGAACACAAAGCAGCGATGATCTCATCCGTCAGACCATCCGCAAGGTAGGCTGACCCCGCAGTTTGCGAGCCGTTTACGAATGGCAAAACCGCGATGGCAGGCCTGGAAAGGACCTCGGTTGCAATCTGTTCGGACTGCTCAGACAAGTCCCCCGAAAAGACGCCTTGTTCAAGAGCACCGGTCCGCCCATCGCTGGTCTCTTCAACGTCGCCGACAAAGCGGAAGCCGCGGCCGCGGACGGTCCGCACCCAGCGTTGGGCGGCGCCGTCGTCGTTCAGGACCCGGCGCACGTCGCGGATACGGCTGGAGATCGCCGCATCCGACACGATGCGGCCGTTCCAGACGGCGTCAAGCAGTTCCTGTGTGCTGACAACCTTGTGCCTGTTCTCGACCAGATGGTGGAGGACATCGAAAACCTGGGGTTCCAGGGGCAAAGGCTGACCGTTGGCCGAAAGCTCGTAGCGGCTAAGGTCGATTGTGAAGTCACCAAACGAGTATCGCATTCGATGCTACCCCTGCAGTGAAGTAAACATCAGGTCCTGAAGAATTACCGCCATCGCGGGCGGAGTAACCTCAGATGGCAATCGTACTCGCTTCTTCGAAATCCAGCAAATCTACAGGTTTTCTCCAGCCAGTCACCAAGCAGTGCCGGCTGGCCTGGTGTAGGAGCCCCGCCGTCGCCGGAGCTCGCGCCCATTCATTGCGTGCAGCGGCACGAACCACAACGAAAGGAACCACAGCATGACTATTCAATCGAAAATCGAGACCGCTGACAACGGCGTTAACGTTGCAGCGCTGCTGGGCGCGCGCGAGGCGCTTGCAACGGCACCTGAAGCAGCCGAGTTCACCTGGCGCGCGCAGTGCGAATGGGTGAACGGTACGCACAGCCGCTCCACGATCATGGGCTTCCGTGGTCTTGGCGAAGAGCAGCTGCACGAACAGCGTTTCGACATCGAGGCCGATCACCCC
>JAZBOA010000478.1:0-4525 GCA_036350935.1 Anderseniella sp.
AGATCGAAACCGCCAAGATGCCGAATGCAGAGCTTCGGCCCATTCGCTCAAAGTGGGGACACCGTGCCGGTAACCCACAGAATTCGCATGAGGATCAGACTGCGATCCGCAAGGCGGTGGAACAGTTGCTTGCAGATTGAGCGGTGGGCACAGAGGCTTTCGGCCCAGGCCGGACATTGGTCAAGCGACCTCACGTTGAAATGCTCGGTGAGTTTGCAAGCGTTCACGCACTTTGCAGCATTTGGGGCTCAGTTAACGACCGTGACGCGCACGAATGAGCTTGTCAGATGCGCTAACGATCCAAGCCCGCCTTCGGTGGATCATCGTAGACAGACCATCCGTAATCTCCTTCGCTCTCCGGCAGATCCTTTTGGTTCACGTTCCGCGTCAAATAGGCCTTTGCGATGAAATTCGCCGTGATCGGCGCCGTCAAAAAGAGAAACAGTGAGATCAGAAGCTCGTGCACCGAGATGTGCCCGGTCTTAGCATAAAAGAACATCATTGAAGCAATCAGGACACCGCCAACCCCCAGGGTCGTGGCCTTGGTCGGGGCATGCAGGCGTTGCAGCGTATGTTTTAGTTTGATCAAACCGTAGGAACCCACGAAGCCAAAGATCCCGCTGACGACGAGGGCGATTGAGATAAGGAGTTCCACAGCAAAGCTCATATTTCCAACCCTATTCGATGATGTTGCCGCGTAGCAGGAAGCGGCAATAGGCGACTGTTGAGACGAAGCCTACCATGGCGATCAGCATCGCGGCCTCGAAGTAAATCGCGGTGCCGCGCCAGACCCCGTACAGCACCAAAAGGGCGATCACGTTGATCACCATGGTGTCGAGCGCCAAGATACGGTCGGTATCGTCTGGGCCGACGGCGATGCGCCAAAGGTCCAAGAGAAGGGCAATACCGTAACAGCCAGCCGCGAATAGTAGCGCGTATTCTATCATGGGAAGATCTCCAAAAGGCGACGCTCATATCGTGTCTTGATCGCGTCGTGGACAGCACCGGGATCTTCGGTATGTAGGCAGTGTACAAGGATCGCGCGTCCATCGGCCGCGAGCGTCGCGGATACCGTTCCTGGGGTCATCGTGATGGTGCCCGCAAGGACGGTGATCGCCTCGGCTGACTTAAGTTCAAGCGGAATGGGGATCCAGTGCGACCGGATCGACGGCTCGCGCTTGAACAAGATGATTGCCGCCACCTGGACGTTCGCCACGACAATATCCCAAAGCACGACCAGAACGTATTCCGCGACCTTTAGCGGCCGGGCGATGGTTGGGCGGTTCGGCCAATAGGCCGCGGTGAACATGGGAATTACCAAGCCAAATACAGAACCAAGGATCAGGTTTCCCAGCGTAAGTGTGTTCACCAGACCAAGCCAAACTAGGACAAGAGTCAGGCTGAGGAGAGGGTGTGGTATAAGACGGTTCAGCATGGCTCAGCGCTCCTCTACGGGGCTGAGGACAGCGTCGACATACCCTTGGCGATCAAAGAGTTGGGCGGACGTTGCGCCTAGATAGGCGGTCACGGGCCCGGCGAAGACCGCAAGGGCTGCCAACCCAGCCAAAGCAAGCATGACCGGTGCGACTTGTCCCGTCGTCGCAGGCGGCGGGAGCGCCACCATGGCGCCTGCGTCGGTGGCCGACCCGGTGGTCGCTGTGGCCTTCCAGAATAGGATACTGCCTGCGCGGGCAAACCCGACGATTGTCAGAAGCGACCCCACCAGGATCGCCGTCCAGGCCCAACCGATGAAGCCGGGCTCTCTCAATGCGTCTAGGACAAGCAGCTTGCCTAGGAAGCCGCTGAGCGGTGGCATACCGGCCATGGCGATAGCTGCAGCGAAGAACAGGGCCGCGAAGAGGCCGTTCTGCACCGTCGGGGGCTTTGGGCGGAGCGTGTCCGTCCCTCGCCGTGTGACGACCAGATCGGCGACAAGAAACAGACAGGCTGCCGCGAAGGTAGAATGAACCATATAGTAGAGCGCGGCGGTTGTCGCAGTGGGCGAGAACGCCGCAACCGCCACCAGCAAGGTGCCCATCGAGCCCACGACCGAGAAGGCGATGAGCGGCATCAGCCGCCGTGCTCCAAGGACTCCGAAAGCCCCTAAAGCGATCGTCATGATCGCCGCAGGAAACAGCCACGTTGCGGCAAGATCTTCTGTTCCAGGGCTGCCCGGCCCGAACGCCGTGGTATGGATCCGCAGGATCGCATAGGCGCCGACCTTGGTCATGATCGCGAAAAGGGCTGCAACTGGCGCGGGGGCGTTCGCATAAGTGGCGGGGAGCCAGAATTGCACCGGGAAAAGTGCCGCCTTCACGGCGAAGACGATCAGCAGCAAGATCACCGCGACACGGACAAGCGCGGCTTCCCCGATCGGAATTTCCGGGATGCGCACGGCGAGGTCGGCTATGTTCAGTGTCCCTGTCGAGGCATAGAGCGTTCCCAACGCGAAAAGGAACAGCGTCGACCCGGCCAGATTCATGACGACGTATTGCAGGCCCGCCCGCATCCGATCTTTCCCGCCGGAGTGGATCATCAGACCGTAGGACGCGATCAACAGAACCTCGAAGAACACGAACAGGTTGAAGATGTCGCCGGTTAGGAATGCGCCACAAATGCCCATGAGCTGGAATTGGAACAACGCATGGAAATGCCGACCTTTTGCGTCCCAGCCCGTCGTAATTGCATGGATCAGAACGACCAGCGCGAGCGACGAGGTCAAAAGCACCATCAAAGCGGACAGGCGGTCGAGGACCAAAACGATCCCAAAGGGCGCAGGCCAATCGCCCAACCGATAGACATGGGTCGTGCCATCGGCGGCGAGGACCGCAAGGCCAAGGGCAATGGCCAGCAGCAGAGCTGTGCCAGCGACGGACGCCGTGCGCGCCAGTGTTATGTCGTGGCGCATCGCGAATGCGATGAGCGGCGCCAGCAGAGCGGGCAAGATAACCGGCAAGATGATCCAGTGCATCACGCGGACCTCTCGTTTTCGGCGTCGTCATCTTCTGGTTCGATATCGATCCGGTCGCTGTCCGCCTCCAGAAACGCGCCAAGCCCGATCATCACCAGCACTGCCGTCATCCCAAAGGAGATGACGATCGCTGTCAAAACCAGCGCCTGCGGCAGCGGGTCCGTGTAGGTCGCTTCGCCATACCTTGAGAGGATGGGCGACTGGTCGACGGCGAGCCGCCCGCTGGCAAACAGGAAGACGTTCACCGCATAGGACATTAGGGCGAGGCCAAGGATCACGGGAAACGTTCTGAGCCGCAGCAGCAAGTAGACCCCGCCAGCCGTCAGAACGCCGATACTGCTTGCGACGATGATCTCCATCTTAGCGCTCCGCCTCGTCTCGGGCATTTCCGCCCGGTTCGTAGTCCATAGGATCGACGTTCAAGGTCCCGCCAGCGAAGCTGGCGATGCGGCTGAGGCTATAGAGCATCAACATAACCGCGCCGAGCACTGTCAGGAACACGCCAAGATCGAACACCATGGCCGTGGCAAGTTCAAATTCCTCAATGGGTGGCAGATGAACGTAGGTGTATCCGCTGGTCAGGAATGGCCGGTCCACAAGCCATGCGCCAACGCCGGTCAGCCCTGCGATCACAACGCCAAGACCGATCATCGTATGATACTCGATCCTCTTGCGCTCTTGGGTCCAGGCAAAACCGGATGCCATGTATTGCATCAAGAGCGCGATCGCGATCACAAGGCCCGCGACGAACCCTCCGCCCGGCTCGTTGTAGCCGCGCAGGAAGATAAAAAGGCCCACGACGATGGCGATGGGCATCAACACGCGGGTGACGACAACCATCATCAAGGGGTGGCGGTCGCGCGATAGGTCAAGCGAATAGTCGGTATTCTTCAACTGTCGCCCTGCCGGTCCATCCAGCAGCGCATGCATCATCGCATAAATTACAAGACCCGCGATCCCCAGCACGATGATCTCGCCAAACGTGTTATAGCCGCGGAAATCTACCAAGATGACGTTAACCACGTTGGTGCCGCCGCCGCCCTCATAGCTGTTGGCGAGGTGGTAGTCCGAGATCGTCTCGATATCGCGCATCAGAAACGCATAGGCCAAAGCCGCCACTCCGCCCCCGGCACCGAGCGCGATCACACCGTCGCGCAGTTTCAGGCCCGAGGGGCTTTCCTTGGGGGTCACTTTTGGCATGAAATTCAGTGCCAGAAGCAGCAGCATAATGGTGACGGTCTCGACCGAGATCTGCGTCAATGCCAGGTCTGGCGCCGAGAGATATGCGAAGCCCGCCGAAATCGATAGCCCGATGACCCCAATCAAAACCAGGGCGCGAAAGCGGTGGTGGTGCATGGTCACAACCGAGACCGTGGCAACAATCAACATGATCCAACCCACGGCAACGACCGGCGGCACCGGCAGCAGGCCTCGGGTCGGGGCTGACAAGCCACTGGATGAATAGGCAATCCAGCCAAGGACCACAGAGGTCACCGTAAAAATGGCCAGATAGCGGCTGATCGCGCCATTGTGGCTGACGTCGGTGACCCAACG
>JAZBOA010000479.1:0-12500 GCA_036350935.1 Anderseniella sp.
GATGAACTGGTCGATGCACTGGTGGCCGACCATCAGGCAAACCTGCTGGCAGCCCAGGGCGAGGCCGATGCAGCCTGAATCAACGGTGGCCGCTGTCCTCAAGGTGGTAGCGGCGCGGCTGGAGGCTGCCGGATGCGATACGGCTAGGCTGGACGCGCGCCTGCTCGTCGAGGAGGCGTGCGGACTGTCCCTCACAGACGTGATTGCGCGGCCTGACACGGTTATCGCTGCGGCCAGCCTGGAGCGGGTTGAGATAATGGTGGCGCGGCGGGCCGCGGGCGAACCCGTTTCCAGAATCATCGGCGAGCGTGAGTTCTATGGCCGGTCGTTCAAGATAACACCGGACGTGCTCGACCCACGGCCCGATACCGAGACGCTTGTGGACGTGGCCTTGCCACTGCTTGGCAAAATTGCCCATCCGCGCATTCTCGACATCGGCACCGGATCAGGCGCCATCATCGTGACGCTGCTGGCCGAGGCGCCGGCCGCAACCGGCGTGGCAACGGAGCTGAGCCCGGCGGCGCTTGCAGTCGCTCGCGACAATGCCCACGTAAATGGTGTGGGGCAGCGGCTTCAGCTCGTCGAAACGGCCTGGACGGAAAGGGTTGGCGGACAGTTCGACCTCATCGTGTCAAACCCGCCATATATCCCGCCAGCCGATATTGCCAGCCTGTGCCGAGAGGTGCGAGAGCACGATCCGCACCTGGCGCTGGCTGGCGGGCCGGATGGCCTTGATGCCTATCGTGCGATTCTGCCGGAGGCTGCCGCACTGTTAAAGCCGGGCGGTCATGTCGTACTGGAGTTCGGGGCCGGCCAGCACGAGGATGTCGTGCGCATTGCCAGGGCGCATGGCTTCGCCCTTGCGGCGGGCGGCCTGGTCAAGGATCTTGGCGGTCATGTCAGGTGTGCAATCCTGTTGCGTTCATAATGTTTGTGGGAAGGGCAAGAATTTGCTTGGAATGCAGGGCACATAAGGCTATTTTTCCAAGTACGAAAGCCAGACAGACAAAGGCGCAGCTCGTCTGCGCCACGCTCTGGCCTCAAGGGGCAAGGATCGCAGGCGCTGTTTTGAGATGCGCCTTTCCAGCTAGACACTTCAAAATCCGGACCGTCTTCCAGACCCGCTGGACTCATGAAGTTGTTTTGCCGGAAGGCATATGACCTAACGTGCGCCATCGGGGCTGACCATTGCAGTGATATGCAATCCGGGACATCGCATCCCCTGCGATGTGCCGCATCGGATGCCGGTGCTTCAGGGCTTGCGGCTGCAGGGGATCTAGGAAAAACGGACCAGGTGAATTTTCGGAATGAGACAAGGACAGCATAACAAGAACAGGTCCAGAGGCCGCGGCGGCAGCAATCGTGGCGGTGGTGGCGGCGGCAGTAGTGGCGGCGGCGGGGGCGGCGGTGGCCGCGGCGGCAATCCACTCAACCGTGTCTATGAAAGCAACGGGCCGGACGTGAAGGTGCGTGGCAACGCCCAGACGGTCGCCGAGAAGTACCTGCAGCTTGCACGCGACGCCGTGTCTTCAGGCGACAATGTGATTGCCGAGAACTATTTCCAGCACGCCGAGCATTATCTGCGCATCGTGGCAGCTGCTCAGGCTTACAACCAGCAGCATCAGCCGCAACAGCAACAGAACCAGCCGCGCCGCAATGACGTCGATGACGAGGACGAGGATGGCGATGACGCCAACCAGTCCAATGCTGGCGACGCTGGCAGCGGTGAAGCGCGCGAGCAACGCGACGGTGGCGGGCGTGAGGCACGCGAGCAACGCGATGGCGGTGGGCGTGACCGCAACCGGCGCCAGCGTCCGGGCGGCGGCGATCAGCAGCCACGCGCCTCAGCGGATCATCGCGGCAATGGCGGAGAGAGCGGCGGCAATGAGGATGACGGGGACGAGGGCGACAACTGGCAGTCGCAGGCGCCCGGGTTCCTTCGCCGTGAAACGCCGGCAAATGCCCGCCAGGAAGAGGCTTCCGATGACGCCGCAGGTGAGGCCGTCCCGGGTGGCGATGAAGAAGATGGCGCACCGCGCAAACCGCGCCGTGCCCGTGCCCGCAAGCCGAAGCCGGAGACTGCCGAAACCAGCAGCGACGCCGACGGCAGCCAGCCCGAGGATGTCAGCGCTGCCTGAGCATCCGGATACGGTTTGTTGATGGAGTTCTGACGGGTCAGGCGATGGTGATCGCCTGACCCGTTTCCAGTTCCATGTCCGCGATGGCGGAAACATAGACACCGCAGTCCTCGTGCGTGAAGGCCGAGGCAAGCAGTCGCGGCAAGTTGACGTCGCGCACGGACGTGTCAGGATTGACGCTGGTGGCAGCGCACCGGGTGATGCGTTCGGCAACCCGGAACAGGGGTTTTCCCCCGGCGCACATGTTTCGGCCCAGCCATTTGAATTCTTCCCAGGGCTCTGCCCCGTCGATGTGGATGTTGGCGCGAAACCGGCGCGGGTCGATGGGCTTGCCGGCCACGCGAGCTACCTCCCGGACGCTGGCGAGGTTCAGCAACGAGATAAAGCGGGCCGGCACATCGGCGAAATGATGGCCGTCTGCATGGACGATCTTCGGGCTGCCGCGCAACTCAGTTGCCATGAAGCCTGCGATGAACTGCTCTATCAGCTGGCGGCCGATCTGGGTGGCAAGGTTTCCGCGGGCCACCTGCTTGCCATCGCGAAGTATGGTGAGCACGGCGCCACCATCGGAGGCTTCATAGCTTGTTTCAAGCTGTGCGAGCTTTTCGTGACTCATCAACTGGGCGAAGGAGATCTTCGGCAGCCAGGCGGGCTGGGCGGGATTGAACTTGCGCGCACCCGTCTCTATCGCCCAGGCCCGGTCAAACGGCAGCATGGCGCCAGATTTGATGCTGACTGCCTGGTGCGGGCAGGCCGAAAGCCCCTTCACGGGAAAGGTGTTGATGGCGGTGATGGATATCGCTGACGTCATGAGCCGTGCCGTTTGATGCAAATCAGGGAACTTGTTCCCCAGAAAGCCGACACTATATCTGCAACGAACCGGCCTGTCCGGTCCTGGCCGGATCGAAGCCTGCTTTTTCAAGGGGTGGAGAGCGGACAGGGCAGGCGGGCACATAAAGGCAATAGTCCAGACCGGCTGTCCGGACCGTGGTGCCGCGCCCGAGCGGGCCGCATGCAGCGGACAGGCCAAGAGGAGGTTGGATATGGATTTTGAAAAGTACACCGAGCGGGCCAGAGGGTTCGTTCAGGCTGCCCAGACCCTCGCACTGCGCGAAGGCCACCAGCAGTTCTCGCCCGAGCACATCCTGAAGGTGCTGCTCGATGACGACCAGGGGCTGGCAGCCGGCCTGATCAAGTCGGCTGGCGGCGATGCAAAGGCGGCCATGGCCGACAACACGGCGCGGCTGGCGAAGTTTCCCAAGGTTGAAGGTGGCGGTGCGGGCAAGCTGTACCTGTCACCCGAGACGGCGCGGGTGTTCGAGACTGCCCAGCAGATTTCCAGCAAGGCGGGCGACAGCTTCGTAACTGCCGAACGCCTGCTGCAGGCGCTTTCGGTGGAGAAGTCAGGCGCGCAGGAGGCACTGAAAGCCGGCAATGTCACGCCGGCCGGCCTGAACAAGGCCATCGACGAGCTGCGCAAGGGCCGCACGGCGGACTCGGCGTCTGCCGAGGAAGGCTACGATGCGTTGAAGAGGTTTGCCCGTGACCTCACCGAGGCGGCGCGCGACGGCAAGCTTGACCCGGTCATTGGCCGCGACGAGGAAATCCGGCGCACGGTCCAGGTGCTGTCGCGGCGCACCAAGAACAATCCGGTGCTGATCGGCGAGCCCGGCGTAGGCAAGACTGCCATCGCCGAGGGCCTCGCGCTGCGCATCATCAATGGCGACGTGCCGGAAAGCCTGCGCAACAAGCAGTTGATGGCGCTCGACATGGGATCGCTGATCGCCGGCGCCAAGTATCGCGGCGAGTTCGAGGAACGGCTGAAGTCGGTGCTGTCGGAGATCCAGTCTGCAGCTGGCGGCGTGATCCTGTTCATCGACGAGATGCACACGCTGGTGGGCGCGGGCAAGGCCGATGGCGCCATGGACGCTTCCAACCTGCTGAAACCTGCGCTGGCGCGGGGTGAGTTGCACTGTATTGGCGCGACCACGCTTGATGAGTATCGCAAGCACGTCGAGAAGGATGCGGCCCTTGCCCGCCGCTTCCAGCCGGTGTTCGTGCCGGAGCCGACGGTGGAGGACACCGTGTCCATCCTGCGCGGCCTGAAGGAGAAGTACGAGATGCACCATGGCGTGCGCATCACCGATGCAGCGCTGGTGGCGGCGGCCAACCTGTCGAACCGTTACATCACGGACCGGTTCCTGCCGGACAAGGCCATTGACCTGATGGACGAGGCAGCTTCGCGGTTGCGCATGCAGGTGGACTCGAAGCCTGAAGAGCTCGATGAGCTGGACCGCCGCATCATCCAGATGAAGATCGAGTCGGAGGCGCTGAAGAAGGAAACCGATGCAGCGTCCAAGGACCGGCTGGCGAAGCTGCAGAAGGAACTGGCCGACCTTGAAGAGAAGTCCGATGCCCTGACCCAGACCTGGCGGGCCGAGAAGGAAAAGCTGTCGTCTGCCCAGAAGCTGAAGGAAGAACTGGACCAGGCGCGGCTGGAACTGGACCGCGCCCAGCGCGGGGGAGATCTCGCGAGGGCGGGCGAGCTGGCCTACGGCAGGATTCCGCAGCTGGAGAAGCAGCTGAAGGAAACCGAAGCCGTGTGCAAGCCGGCCAATCCGATGATGGAAGAGGCCGTTACGGAAAGCCATGTCGCCCAGGTGGTGTCGCGGTGGACCGGCATTCCGGTGGACAAGATGCTGGAAGGCGAGCGCGAGAAACTGCTGCAGATGGAGCAGGCGCTGGCAAAGCGGGTCGTCGGCCAGGCCGATGCCGTGCGCTCTGTCTCTACGGCTGTGCGGCGGGCGCGGGCAGGCCTGCAGGATCCGAACCGGCCAATCGGCTCGTTCATGTTCCTTGGCCCCACCGGCGTCGGCAAGACGGAACTGACCAAGGCGCTGGCGACGTTCCTGTTCGACGACGAGCACGCCATGGTGCGCATCGACATGTCGGAGTACATGGAGAAGCACTCGGTGGCCCGGCTGATCGGCGCGCCTCCCGGCTATGTCGGTTACGACGAAGGCGGGGCGCTGACCGAAGCTGTGCGCCGCAGACCGTACCAGGTGATCCTGTTCGACGAGATCGAAAAGGCGCATCCGGATGTGTTCAACGTGCTGCTGCAAGTGCTGGACGACGGCCGCCTGACCGATGGCCAGGGCCGCACCGTCGACTTCCGCAACACCCTGATCATCATGACCTCGAACATCGGGGCGGAATACCTGGTGGCGCTGAAGGAGGACGAACTGGCCGAGGCTGCGCGGGGTCAGGTGATGGACATGGTCAAGGCGCACTTCCGGCCGGAGTTCCTCAACCGTCTCGACGAGATCATCCTGTTCCACCGTCTGAAGCGGGAGAACATGGGCGCCATCGTCGATATTCAGCTGGGCCGCCTGGCGAAGCTGCTGGAGGACCGCAAGATCACGCTCGACCTCACGGACGAGGCGCGCGACATGCTTGCGGCGCGTGGTTATGATCCGGCCTACGGGGCCCGGCCGCTGAAGCGGGTGATCCAGAAGATGGTGCAGGACCCGCTCGCCGAGGCAATCCTGCAGGGCACGATCCACGATGGGGAAACCGTCAAGATCGATGCCGGGGAGAACGGGCTGACCTTCAACGGCCAGGAGACGGGAGGGGGCTCGGAGATGTTCTTGCCCAGGTCTCCCGGTGATGGTGACCAGCCGGTCGTGCACTGAGTCTGGCTTCACGAAAACCACAACCGGCCAGGTGGCCCGCCTGGCCGGTTTTTTGTTGCCGGAGCCCGCTGGCTCGCTACGATGCGCGGCCATGAGCTACGTACTCGGACCTGGCCTGAAAGCACGCATTTCGGATAATCTTGCGCGATTTGAACGCATTGGCGCCGATGACCCGGCCTTGCGCCGGGCCGCCGTTGCCCTGCTGGTCAGCGGGCTGTCGGAAGGCGCGATGGCCGACGTGGTGGTGACGCTGAGGGCGGCGCGGCTGAACCGGCATTCCGGCCAGTTCGCACTGCCGGGCGGGCGGCTTGATGATGGGGAAAGTGTGGTGGAGGCTGCGCTGCGCGAAACCCGCGAGGAGATTGGCCTGGGCCTGGGCGCCACTGCCGTGCTCGGGCTGCTCGACGACCTGGTAACCCGATCCGGCTTCGTGATTACCCCGGCGGTGATATGGGCCGGCACCGTGAACAGGTACGAACCTGATCCAAACGAAGTGGATACGGTGTACAGGATACCGCTGCACGAGCTGGACGGTCCCGATGTCCCGTCCATCATTCCTGACAGGGACGGGGGCAAGCCGGTCATGTCAGCGGTTTTCCCGGCCGTGGGCGATCGCATGTTCGCGCCGACGGCGGCGCTGATCTACCAGTTCCGCGAGGTTTGCCTGCATGGCAGGGCGACACGGGTCGCGGATTTCGGTCAACCGGAGTTCACCAGGGCATGAACCCCAGACAAGCGGTTGCAGTGATTGTCGTGTGCCTGCTTTCAAGCTGGCCGGCACCGGCCGTGCAGGCCGGCGAGACTGCTGCGCTGGTCAAGGCGCGCGCGTCGGTTGTGTCGGTGCTGCCGGTGTGGCCGGGCCGGCCGCCCAATGCAGATGAGCCGGAAGGGTCAGGCGTCGTAATTGGCGACGGGACGATCGTGGTGACGGCAGATCACGTGCTTGGCCCGGATGGCGATCAGGTCAAGCTGGTGGTCCGCGACAGTGACGGCGTCATTTATCCGGCGCGGATCAAGGTACGCAGCAAGGCGAGCGACATCGCGGTGCTTTCGCTTGAAACACCACTGCCGCCGATTTCATTGCGCGGCAGCGATGCCGGCGCGCCTGGTCTCGGCGAGCCGGTGTGCGCCATCGGCAACGCGTTCGGCCTCGGCCTGTCGGTGACGTGCGGCCACGTGTCCGCCGTCAACCGGGCGGGCGTCGGGTTCAATGCGATCGAGGACTTCATCCAGACCGACGCTGCGGTGAACCCCGGCATGTCCGGAGGTGCGCTGGTAGATCGCGAAGGGCGGTTCGCCGGACTTCTGTCCGCGATCTTTACCAAACAGTCGGATGCCAATATCGGCGTGAACTTCGCCATCGACGCGCAGCTTGTGGAGGTGGTCGTGGAGCAGACAGCGGAAGGCGCGCCTTTTCTGCCGTTCAAGACAGGAGTGCTTGCGCAGCAGGTGCCCGCATCCGGTGAGGCGGGCCGTGAGGGCATCCGAGTGGCGCGTCTGGTGCCTGGCAGCGCCGGAGAGGTGGCCGGATTACAGCCAGGCGACATCATCTACGGCGCCGGAGGGCGAAGAATCCGAAAACCGCAGGACTGGCTGTCAGTCATGGCACGGGTGCGGCGCGGACAGCCGGTTGCCGTGGAGGCCGTCCGCAACGGCGAGGCACTGGTGATTGAACTGCGGCACTGACGCCGCCATGGCTCAAGCGGAGGCGGCAACCGGAAGCGTGCTCGATGGCAGCTCGAATCGCCAGTCAATGGCCTCTCCCCAGTCAATGAATTGGTCGATCGGCAACGGCCGCGACATCAGGTAGCCTTGCGCCAGCGATGCGCCACAGGCCCGCATGATCTGCCACAGCTTCTCATCTTCGACGCCTTCTGCCACTGTCGGCATGGACAGCTCGCGTGCGAGGCGGATGGCTGTTTCGACGCCAGCCATCGAGAAGCTGTCCTCGCCTGCCTTGCGCACGAAGGACTGGTCGATCTTCAGCTTGGAGAATGGCATGCGAGCCAGCCGGTCAAGATTCGAGTAGCCGGTTCCGTAATCGTCGACGGCCACGCCAAATCCCTTCAGCCTGAGGCGCACGAGCACTTCCAGGATGGTGCTGCTGGCCTCGAAGGCGGTGGTTTCGGTGATCTCCAGGGTGATCTGTGTCGGAGAAATTCCCCAGGTCTCGCAAGCGTGCGTCAGTTCGTCGGGAAGCTGCTGGCGCTCGAGCAACTTCGGGTCCCAGTTGATGGCGAGGTTCAGGTTGGGATGAATCGAGTTCAACCGCTGCAGGTCGCGCAGCACGGTGTTGAACAGGCTTTGCGTGAGAGGCTCGAGCAGGCCGCTGGTTTCTGCCAGTTCAATAAAGGCTGCCGGCGGGATGATTGAACCGTCAGGGGCAACCATGCGCGCCAGCGCTTCGGCGCCGGTGATCTGTGTTGAGTGCAGCTCCACGATCGGCTGATAGAACGGCACGATCCGGTTTTCGGTGATTGCTTGCTCAAGGTCGCTGACCGGCATGAGGGCGAACGGCGCCGAAGCTGGCCGGACGCGGGCGTGACCTTCACGTATGTTCTTGAGAAACCGGGCGAGGGTCGACTGGTCAAGCGGCTTGCGGCCCACGCCGGCGGGCCGCATGCCGTAGCTTTCCGCAATATTGAGGGCGGTCCGGGCAAGGGTCGGATGCTGGGACGACAGGATGCCTATCCATCCCTTGTAGCCTGCCCTGGCCAGGGCGGAGATCAACTGGATGCCATCAAGACGCGGCATGCAGATGTCACAAAGAATGAAGTCGTAACCCTTTACCGACTGGCCGGACAACTGAACGGCTTCCTCGCCATCGGCGGCAAGATCGCAGACCAATACGCCGTGGGCGCGAAAGTAGGCTTTGGCGATTGACGGCACCAACGGGTCGTCATCAACGACCATCATCCGTTCGGGAAACATGCTTGCCTCAAGTTGACGACCCCCCTGTTATCGAGGTCATTGTCCGGGCAAGTCTTTAATAAACAGGAAAATTCCTGTGCGTCAGTTGGGATTTGCGCTGGCTTGCGCGATCTGCACCGAAGCGGGTGCAGTTTCCATCATGGCCATGATGCGGCCCTGGTGGCGTTTGAAGTTGGCGAGTTCGTCGCCCGTCAAACGTGTAGCGGTGGCAAGCTGAACCCGTTTTGGATTGATCGGCTTGTCGTTCTTGCGCACTTCGTAGTGCAAGTGCGGGCCGGTTGACCGGCCGGTTGAGCCCACGTAACCGATGACCTGGCCCTGGCGGACCTTCTGTCCCGGCTTCAGGCTGGCCGTCTTGCTCATGTGCGCATACAGGGTGGAGTATTTGCCGTCATGCTTGATGATGACCGTGCGGCCGTAAGCGCCGCGCCAGCCGGCGTGCTGGACAACGCCGTCACCGGCCGCCTTGATGGGGGTGCCGCGCGGGGCGCCAAAATCGATCCCGGTATGGAGCTTGTTGTAGCCGAGCAGCGGGTGCCGGCGCATGCCGAACCCGGAGGTAATCCGGACGCCGGAAATCGGCGTGCGCATCAGCGACTTGCTGGCACCGACGCCGTTTTCATCATAGTAGGCGGTGTTGCCGTTGGAATCAGTATAGCGGTAATAGATGTGGTCGCGTCCCGATGAGCGCAGCTTGGCGTAGTGCAGCACCTTGCGCTTGGCCGAGGAGCCAGTGAGGGGTATGCCATAGAACAGTTCCAGCGTGTCACCCGCCTGGATCTGACGCTGCAGGTCGATTTCGTAACCAAGCACCTTCATCGCGGCGTTGATGATGTGCGATGGCACGCCATTGTCCTTGGCGGTCGCATAGAGTGATGAGGTGATTTTCGCCCGCGTGCGGAAATGCGGCGCGTCGGCAACCTGATTTCCCGGTTTCGCCTGCTTGCCGCCAACCATCGCGACATAGCGGCCGTCATCATCGGATTCGACGATGACTTCTTCTCCGCCCGGCGGCGTGAACGATATGCGCACCGGCGCAATCACGTGGTTGCCGTAGAAGTCCTGCTCCTTGTCCAGCGTAACCGTGTAGGATTGCCCCACACGCACCAGCCGGCCCGGATAAACGGGGTCGATCGCTGCGGCCACGGCGCGGGCGCTGTTGAGGGTTACACCCAGTTCAACCAGCCGCTGGATCAGCGTTTCACCTGACTTCAGGACGATCTGCTCATCTACAGGTTCGGCGGGCAGTGTCTTGCTGACGCTGGTGAAGTTGCCCGAGTCGTCCGACAGAGATGCCAGTTCTATCGACCCGTCCAGTACGGTCGGCGAGCTGTAGGCCAAGGCGTCGCTGGCTGGCGCGGGGTAACTGGACTCGTCAGTGCCGAAGGGGGTGGCCGCAACGCTTGCTGTCTGCAAGTAGGCCACCGACAGGGACTGCATTGGGCTTGCCGACACGGCCTTGGCGATCTCGCCATTGAAGTCGCCCTTGGTCGACGAGACAGGGGTGAGGCTGGAGGTCTTGAGGCCGGCATCGGCCGGGTTGGCTGGCGCAGCGGCCTGGAGGGTGCCTTCCCCCGATTGCTGAGCCACCGGGTCCGTGCCTGCTCCGGTGCCTGCAAAGCTGAAGACGATGATCCCGATGGCGGCCGTACCGGCAACCAGGGCCACTGCGGATACGGCCATGGCCCGGTAGCTCATGCGGGGCTTGCGGTGAACCGCGAAAAAATCGGTGTCGGACAGGTCGTCGAGGGAGAGGCGGCGGGCAGCGCTGGTGAGGGATTCCTGGCGTTGTCTGTCTAGCCGAAAGCCAAAGCCCCTCATGATGTCGGAGATTGATCTCACCCGCCAAACCTCTTCACTATCAAGCTCGCTGTGCCGTCAGGCTGCCGCAGGGGCGCTTCTTGCGACGCCTTGCTCACCATAAATCCGGACACCTGTTTGTCTGGTCAGGACGGTGGCCGGTCAGCACTTTCACGAAACCTAAAATCCGAAGCGAATCCAAACCAATCGTACGGCCGATCCGGAGCTTGATCCCTGCAAGCCGGACCTTGCCCGCCACCGTCCTCCATGTCAACCGTTTCCAGACTGAAGAGGCCCGGAATTCTGTTCCGGCACAAGGGGTTGCAAGGTGAAGGGGTTGACCAGAAAATGCCATTATCTACCTCGTTTTCCAGCTGCGAGACTGGCCTATTATGGTTTATCGAGGGTTAATCCCGCCGATTTGCGGAATATTCAGCACACACGCCTTTTTTCCGCCTATTTTGAGCCCGGTTGCAGCCACACTTCGGCCTGCATCTGCCCGTGCTTCTGGGTCCTGCAAGGTGTCACTAAAGTATGAGGCTCTACGCCAATAGGGGCTGCGCCGGTCCATCGGCAAGGGCGATTGCCTGCTCGCCCGAATTCGTGACGGGCAAACTTGCAGACGCCCATGCAAGGCTCAGAAGGTGTTGATGAAAGTCTCTGCCCGGCAGGACCTGTTGCAAGGCAGTGCGCGGCTTGAATTGAAGTACGTGATTGAACTTCGCGGCGGTAGCGCTTGTACGTAGCAAACAACGATACAATATTGGTAGATCAAGTAATAACGTTGCGCAATCCGCATCAATTATATCCTTGTCAGTTCGGAACTGAGGGCAGGCGGTGCTGAAAGCGCGGCTTCGGGGCAGGCGGCTGGCGCCGGTTGGCTTGGCCCGGCTCCATGGAGAGGCCGTATTGCACACAGCCCAGGTGACGGCAGACCCGGGAGAATCAGTGCAGGCGCGGCGTGCGTCACAAGCGGCGCGGCCGGGGTCGCGGCGAGCACCTTGCACAAGCTGTGTTATATAATGTAGGTGGCGGTTGACCTCTGATGGCGGCGAGGCGGACCGGCCAATGCAACTCGATGTGCAGGGAAGACCGGAAAAGGGCATCGGGCGGTGCGGTCCGGCGGGAACAATACCGGACCCCGCAGTCGATCCACCAGCATGAGCCCTGAATAACTCGCAGCAGCGCCAGGTAAAAACGATCAGGAAACAGCGTTTTTGAGCCGGTTTCGGCGCGCAGCATGCTGAGAAAAAACTTTTACGAATTTTTTGCGACAATCCGCTTGACAGTAGACGTGCGGCCCTCATATAAACCGCATCACTGAAGGGCGCGCACCACTGGTTGGTGAGCGACCCCTCGCGTCTCCTGAGACCGAAGGCAGCGCAAGCGGCTTAAACACAAGCCGCCCAAACTTGCCGCCGGAAACAGGGACCGGAGACCGGAAACCGGTTTCACGCTCTTTGACATTGTTGAACAGAGAAAGAGAAACGCAGGCGGCGCGTGTCCTGGCGGTTTCGCGGTGAAGCTACTCGTCCTGATCAAAGGCGGGTTGTGAAGCGGAACACAATGGAACGCAAATGCCTTGCGTTTGAGAAGCCAAGCTTTGATCGGCCAAGCAATTGGCCGTGATAAAACATGGTAACTCGTCAATTACGCAAACGCAGAAAATGAACAGTCGACGAGCAATCGTTGTCTGAGCAATACGTTTCAAACTTGAGAGTTTGATCCTGGCTCAGAACGAACGCTGGCGGCAGGCCTAACACATGCAAGTCGAACGATCCTTCGGGATAGTGGCAGACGGGTGAGTAACGCGTGGGAAACTACCTTTCGGTACGGAATAGCCTCGGGAAACTGGGATTAATACCGTATACGTCCTTCGGGAGAAAGATTTATCGCCGATTGAGGTGCCCGCGTTGGATTAGCTTGTTGGTGAGGTAAT
>JAZBOA010000480.1:0-3968 GCA_036350935.1 Anderseniella sp.
ACGGCCCAGCACAAGCAGGCTGCGGCGATGGCCAGGGGACCAATCCAGTCCGGAGACGCGCTGCCGACGCTGGGCCAGGCGAGCACCGCACCGCCGGCGACGATGAGCAGCATGCCGAGCACGATGCGGCGGTCGGCGTTTTCCTTGAATATCACCCAGGCCAGCACGGCCGTAAGCACCGCCTCCAGATTGAGCATGAGCGAGGCGACGCCTGCATTGGTATGGGTGAGGCCGATTACCAGCAGGGTTGGCCCCAGCAGGCCGCCGAAGACGATGGCCCCTGCAAGCCAGCGCCATTCCCCGGGTGCCAGTCCGCTCGGTCTCCAGCGGCGATCCCGCAGCAGGCGGATCGCAGCCAGGCCGAGGCCGCTGCCCAGATAGAGCAGACCGGCCAGCAGCAAGGTCGGCAGCTCGCCTACCAGCAACTTGACCAGCGGCGTGCTGGCGCCGAACAGCGCTGCCGCAGCCAGCGCAGGCCAGATGGCCGAGCGCGCGTTGCTCATGACAAAGGGCCTCGGCGGCGCGGGCTCACTTCAGGTTGAAGGTGGCCTTCGCCGGAGTCTTGCCGGGCAGGGTCGTGGTGAGAATGACCCGCACACCGACGCCGACCTTGAAGTTGCCCTTGGCGACCATGCGGTTTTCGCCAGCCGGCTCCAGCTTGACTGTGGTCTTGTCGTTTCCGGCGTAGATCACGGCTTCTGCCGTCGCGCCCTGGGTCAGGATGGGCTTGCCGTGATCGCTGATGTACAGGGTCAGCGAGTCTGGCTTGGCGACCAGTTCATAGGCGATGTGATGCATCTCGCGCACCACGCCGCCGTACTTCGGCCCATGGTCGTGGCCGCCGCCGGCGAAGACGGGAGCGCCATTCAGCGCGGCAGCAAGGCCAGCGGCGACACACAGCGAGAGGATTGAAGATTTCATGCTTGACTCCTTTTCATTCAAAAAAATTAAGACAGCGAAACTCAGACGGGATTGATGCTTTCGACGGCGCGGCGGTGCGGTGTGTCGCCATTTTCCAGCAGCTGATGAACGGCGCCGAAGCGCAGGTAAAGGGCCGGCACGACGATCATGTTCAGCACGGTCGAGCTCAACAGGCCGCACAGGATGACCACCGCCATCGGCGCCTGGATTTCGCTGCCCGGCTGGCCGGCGGCGAGCGCCAGCGGCACCAGGGCGAGGCCGGCGGCGAGCGCGGTCATCAGGATCGGCACCAGCCGTTCCTCGGCGCCACGCCTAACCGCTTCAGCGGCGTCGCGCACCCCTTCATGCTCCACCAGGTGATGGATGTGCGAGATCATCATCACGCCGTTGCGGGTGGCAATGCCGAACAGGGTGATGAAGCCGATGATCGACGCCACCGACAGCACGCCGCCGGCGGCGAACACGCCGATCACCCCGCCGATCATCGCGAGCGGCAGGTTGAGCATGACCAGCAGCGCATCGCGTGCGGTGCGGAAGGCGATGAACAGCAGCAGGAAGATGCCCACCGTCACCGCCACCCCGAGCACCAGCAGCGTGCGCGAGGCCGCTTCCGCACTCTCGAACTGGCCGCCGTATTCGATGTGATAGCCGGCTGGCAGCTGCACCCCTTCCGCCACCTGCTTGCGAATATCGGCCACCACGCTCGCGAGGTCACGCCCGGCCACGTTGGCCATCACCACCATCTTGCGCTGCACGTTCTCGCGGCTGATGGAGTATGGCGCGCGGTCGTTGCGGATGTCCGCCAGCGCCGAGAGAGGCAGACGTGCGCCGTCAGCCGTGGTGATGAGGGTGGCGCGCACCGCATCGATGTTCGCCCGTGTCGACGGATCGAAGCGCAGCACTAGATCGAAGCTGGCCTGCCCCTGCTGCACGCGGCTCACCGGCAGGCCGGAGAAGGCCGCCTCGATGGCTTCCGACACCTCACGGATGCTTAGGCCATGCTGCGCCAGCGCATCGCGGTGGAAGCGGATGGTAAGGAAGGGGATGTCGGTCTGCTGTTCGTCGCTGACATCCACCGCCCCCGGCACGGCCTGGGCGATGGTCTTGACCTGCTGGGTCAACTTGCGCAGTTCGTCCAGGTCCGGTCCGAAAATCTTCACCGCGATATTCGAGCGGCTGCCCGACAGCATGTGGTCGATGCGGTGCGAGATGGGCTGGCCGACGACGATCTGGGTGCCGGGCACGCTGGCGAAATCCTCGCGCAGCGCGGCAAGGAAGTCCTCCTTGCTGCGCTCGCCCATCTTCAGCGTCACCTCCATTTCCGAGGCCGACACGTCCATGGCGTGGGGGTCGCCTTCGGCACGGCCGGTGCGGCGCGCGGTCGCCACCACCTCGGGATGCGACAGCAGGATGTTCTCCACCATCCGGCCGAGGCGGTCGGATTCCTCCAACGCGGTGCCGGGCAGCGTGGCCATGCCGACGGTGAGCGTGCCCTCGTTGAAGTCCGGCAGGAAAGCGCGGCCGGCGAAGCCCAGCGCGACCAGGGCGGCGGCGAGCGTCGCCACGCTGACCCCGGCCACGGTCTTCCAACGCGTCAGCGTCGCGTCGAGCACGCGGCGGTAGCCGGTCTTGAGGCTATGGATGAAGCGCGGCTCGATGCTCTCGCGCACGGTCTTCGAGTTCGGCAGCAGCAAGGCCGCCAGCACCGGCGTCACCGTGATCGCCACCACCAGCGAGGCTGCCAGCGACACCACATAGGCCAGACCCAGCGGCGCCATCAGCCGCCCCTCGACGCCGGAGAGGAAGAACAGCGGCAGGAACACCAGCATGATGATGAGGGTGGCGAACACGATGGAGCCCTGGATTTCGCGCGTCGCCTCGTATACCAGATGCAACACGTTGACCTGCTGCTCCGCAGGCTTGGCGCGGTTCTCCCTGAGCCGGCGCACGATGTTCTCGACCACGATGATGGCGTCGTCCACCAGTGCCCCCAGCGCGATCGCCATGCCGCCCAGCGTCATGGTGTTGATGGTTGCGCCCAGTGCCTTCATGGCGAGGACCGCCGCTACCAGCGACAGCGGGATGGCCACCAGGCTGATCGCCGTGGCCCGCGCGGAAAGCAGGAAAGCGAAGACGATCGCCACCACCAGGATCGCGCCCTCGATCAAGGCCTTGTTCAGGTTGTCGATGGAGACTCGGATGAAGTCGGCCTGGCGGAAGATGTGACGCTCGATCTTCATCCCCTCGGGCAGACCGGACTGGATTTCCTCCAGCGTGGCATCGAGGCGGTCGGTCAGGTCCAGGGTGTTGGCCCCCGGCTGCTTCTGGATGCCCAGCACCACCGCCGGTTTGCCGTTGTGCGAGCCGACGCCGCGCGTGGGCGCCGGGCCGACGTCGACCTCGGCCACGTGCCGTACCAGCACCGGCTGTCCGGCGCGTCGCCCCACCACGGTATCGGCGATGTCATCCAGCACCTCGATGCGCCCCAGGCCCTGGATCAGGTATTCCTGGCCGCCTTCGACCATGAAGCCGGCCGAGGTGTTCTGGTTGGCATCGCGCAGGGCGCGGGCCACCTCGTCCACCGTCAGGCCATAGGCCGCCAGCCGCTCGGGCTTGAGCGTCACCTGAAACTGCTGGGTGTCGCCGCCGATGGGCAGCACTTCGGCCACACCGGGCACCGCCAGTACGCGGCGCTTGATGACTTGCTCGGCGGTGTTTTTGAGCTCCATGCCGCTATGCCGGTCGGATGCCAGGGCGATGAACAGGATTTCGCCCATGATCGACGCCGCCGGCGCCATGGCAGGCGCCGGGATGTCTGGCGGCAAGGATGCACGGGCGAGTTGCAGGCGTTCGGCTACCACCTGGCGAGCCAGATAGAGGTCGGTGCCCCACTCGAATTCCACCGTCACCACCGACAACCCGATCTTGGTGCTCGAGCGCACCCGGCGCACGTCCGGTGCGCCGTTCAGCGCCGTCTCGATGGGAAAGGTCACCAGGTTTTCGACGTCGGTCGGCGCCATGCCGTGGGCCTCGGTGACTACCGTGAC
>JAZBOA010000481.1:0-2163 GCA_036350935.1 Anderseniella sp.
CACAGGTCGCCGTGCAGCAGCGAGGGAACAGGCCGGTAGCCCGCGAAGAAGTCTCCCAGCCTTGCCATCAGCGCTTCGCCGTCGCGCTGCAGAACGCCCCCGTAGCCGTTTTGTGCCGCCAGCCTCAATTGATGCCCAAGCCGCCGATCGCGCCAGAAGGCAATCCAGTCGCTGTGCCAGCCATTTGGCTGGGGTGTGCTGCCGATCCAGTTGTCGTGCCCCCAGCCGAACCGTCCCTGCGGTGCGCGATGGAGCTGTGCCAGTTGCGTGCCGAGCAGCGTGGCATTGCCGCTGCCCCGCAACTCCAGATATTCAAGGACCAGAAAAGCCTGGCCTGCCGCCACGCCGGAACACAGCGGCCGGGGCACGCGGACGCTGTGGGTGGCGGCAATCGCGTTCAGCGCCTCGACTTCGGCCTCGAACATCGGCAGGCTCGCGGCGCGATTCGCCTTGACGAAGTAGCGGCGCGTGCCATCGCTCACGCTGAAGGCCTGGTTGATGTCGCCCCCGCCGATCGCGCTCACCTTTGCCGCAAAAAATGGCGCGCCGGTGGCGGTCGCGATGGCTTCGGAGACGCCGGCAGCGAGCGTCATGCGCACAGCCCGCTGCACGCCACCCAAACAAAACGCGCCCCAGGGGGCGCGTCAGGCAGGGCTGAACGGAAGACCATCGCCCGGCTTACTTGCCCTTGGGACGCTGCTCGAACATCTTGGAAATGCCGGGGTCGCGCGAAGCGCCCGCGGCTTCCATCCGCTTGAGGTACTCGTCCCACAGCGCAGCCTGATTGACACCCAGATCGTGGAGATATTCCCACGAATAGATTCCGGTGTCGTGGCCGTCGGAAAAGAAGAAATTGATGCCGTACAAGCCGACCGGCTCGGCGGCATTGATCAGCACTTCGCGCTTGCCGACCTGCAGCACTTCCTGCCCCGGGCCGTGGCCGCGCACTTCGGCTGAAGGCGAATAGACGCGCAGAAATTCGAACGGCAGTTCGAAACGCATGCCGTCGGAAAATGCGATTTCCAGCTTGCGTGACGCTTGATGAAGATTGATTTCTGTAGGGGTGGGAATGGCCATGATGGAAACACTCGAAATGAACGCCAGCCCGGAGTTTAAACCCGCACTGCAGAGATTAAACCCTGCGGGAACAAGGGGATGACGCTCATCATGATCTGGAAACTGGCGCGCCCGGCGCGATTCGAACGCACGACCCCTGCCTTCGGAGGGCAGTACTCTATCCAGCTGAGCTACGGGCGCATGGAGTTTGACGGCTCCTGGGAGGCCGAAGCATAGCCGGTTTGCAAAATGGCGTCCATCCATCAGGCCCGCCGCCCTTTCCTGTCGGGGTGGCTTTCCTTATAATCCCGGCTTTCTATGCTATCCCCACTAAGGAATTTTCATGGCCGATTCGCACGCCAAGATGACCCAAGCCACCCCGCAGGAAGTCGTCATTTCCGTTCTTGCCGGGCTGCTCGCGCCCCTGCTGGCGATTTTTCTGATCGTCCAACTGGTGCTCGGCATTCAGGCTGAACACCAGCCCGACACCACCAGCGAAGCGGCACAGAAAGCGACCCTCAAGCGCATCCAGCCGTTTGCCAAACTGGCCGCACTCGACGCCAACGCGCCCAGGGTCGAAAAAGCCGGACAGGAAGTCTATGAAGCCGTGTGTTCCTCGTGTCACGGCTCGGGCGCACTGGGCGCACCCAAGTTTGACAGCAAGGGCGACTGGGCCGGCCGCCTCGGACAGGGCTACAACACCCTGGTCAAGCATGCGATCGAAGGCCTGCGCCAGATGCCCCCGCGCGGCGGCGATGACGATTTGTCGGACATCGAAGTGGCGCGCGCAGTGGCCTACATGGCCAATTCGGCGGGTGCTTCGTTCAAGGAACCCGCAGCGCCCGCTCCGGCGGCTCCCGCTCCTGCTGCGGCCGCACCCGCTGCTCCTGAGGGCACGCCGGACGCAGCAGCAGCGCCTGCAGCCGACGCCGCAAACAAATAAGGGCCTTGCTGCGACAGTCCGCGGCAGCCAATCAGGGGAATATGATGAAATTTGTTACCGCTTTCATGATCGTCGCGTCGGCCGCATCCCTGCTTGCCTGTGGCAAGTCCGAAGAAGTGGCCTCCCCTCCCGCAACTGAACCGTCCGTGGCGGAAGCCACGCAA
>JAZBOA010000482.1:0-4544 GCA_036350935.1 Anderseniella sp.
GCGGCGGTTGAAATCCAGTACCTGCAGCGCGATCCCGGGGCGATCGTGATCGACTTCATTCGCAGCTGAGCCATTCATGGCCTTGCCGGCGCTGGTCTTCATCGCACTGGCCGCGTTCGCCGCGGCCCTGCTCTGGTCACCTTACGCCGGACGCGCCGCAGCCCTGCACCTGATGCTGGCGGTGGGCGCGATGCCGCTGATTTTCGGCGCGATGAGTCACTTCATCCCGGTGCTGACCCGCACCCGCGGCGCCGAAGCCGGATTGACCGGCATCCCCGTGCTGGGTTTGCTGGGCGGGGCATGCGTGGTGGCCGCGCTAGGATTTTCAGGGATGGCCTGGGGCCAGCACGCAGGCGCGCTGCTGACGATCCTCGCAGCCAGCGCGCTGATAGTCTGGAGTCGACGCAGACGTGCGGTGATGCTGGGACGGCCGCATCCCTGCCTGGCCTGGTACGAGGCCGCGCTTGCCTGCCTGGCTGTTGCCCTGGTCGCCATTCTCGCCAGCGCAGTCTGGCCGCAGCAGACGATCGCGCTGCGCCGCTTCCACCTTCATCTCAACACCCTCGGCTTCATCGGACTCACCGCGCTGAGCACCCTGGCGGTGCTACTGCCGACCGTCGCCGGAAGGCCGGATCCCGAAACCGGCCCGCGTCTGCGCCGCGATCTGCCCCTTGCACTTGGCGGGACCTTGCTGGTTGCCATCGGGGCAGCATGGTTCGGCCCGCTGGCATGGCTCGGTGCGGCGTTATGGGCGATTCCGCTGTTGCGGCTGGGAGCCAGCTGGCTGAGTCTGTATCGCCAGGAAATATTCGCGCTGCATGGAGCGGCGCCGCTGCTCGCTGCCGCGTTGAGCGGGTTCGTCATCAGCATGCTGCTTGGCGCCGCCGCGCCAGTCTGGCCTGCTTCAATGCCGACATCGGCCTTCGTCGCCGGCTTCCTGTTGCCGCTGGTTTCCGGGGCGGCCAGTCAGCTTCTGCCGGTATGGCTGCGGCCGGGTGTGCAGAGTGGCTGGCACGCGAGGCTGCGCATCAGTCTCGGACGCTACGGCGGTGTCCGCGCCATGTTGTTCGCCATGAGCGGCATCGTCGCAGCAAGCGGCCATGAATGGGGTCTGCTGCCGGGCACTGTCGTCTTGCTGTGGTTCTTGCTGCAGGCAGTCGTGGTGCTGGCACGGGCGCTGACCATCCCTAAGGAGCGACTCTCATGAGCTATCCGGGATTTTTCGACGCCGTCGAGCGCATCACTCTTTATGACCGGCTCGCCAAATTTCTCGGCGCCGCCGAAAATGACCGATTCTTAAGGCCGCGGCGCCCAGCCGTCGATCAGGGTGCTGATGACGGCATCAGCCTGCTCGGCCAGTTCGAAGCGGTGGTCGGAAAGGATCCAGCGGAAAGCCAGTCCCTGCACCATGGCGATCAGGATGCAGGCGTTCTGCTGCGGAACGACATCTGCTCGGATTTCCCCCTTTTCCTGCGCGGCACCGATCAAGCCCGAGATGAAATTGAGGAAAAACAGCACCAGTTCGTTCATGCGGTCGCGGAACAGGGGGTCGCCGCTTTGCAGGGCTTCGGAGAACAGCAGGCGGGGGATCCCGGGCTGCTTCTGGATGAAATTCAAATGGGCGCGGATTACCGCCTTGAGGCGTTCCAGCGGGGTCAACTGGGCAAGGCCGAGACCGGCCATTTCCTTCTGCAGGTTTTCCTGAATGGTATCCACCAAGGCGACCAGAACATGGCTTTTGTTGCCGAAGTGAAGAAACAGGGTCGGCTGCGCAATGCCGACCGCCTTGGAAAGCGAACGGGTGGTGAGCTTGGCCACGCCTTCATGGCGAATGATCTCCATCGCCGCTTCGATGATGTCGTGGCGACGGACTTCAGCGGATTTCCTTTTTTTGACGGCCATGCTGTTCAGGTACCTGGCGTTCGCGGCAGTCGAAATGGTAAGGGGTTTTGCCGCAGGATAGAAAACGCCATCTCCCCTGCCGTGGCACCGACGGCGGCATTCGAGCAGCCGCCGGTGCTTGTGCTGCGGGGGGTCAGGAGCAGCAACTGCCTTCGCGGATTCCGGCTTTCCTGAGGATGGACGCCAGCGGACAAAAGCCGGTGACGCCGCTTTGCGCCAGGTTGGCACCGACGAAAGCGGTGAGCCAGAGCCAGGCAGGGCTGGAGAAATGGGTCAGGGCGATGCTTAGCAGCACCATCAGGCCCGCCATCAAGTGCACGATACGGTCTACGGTCATTAAGAACTCCTTTGCTGATTTATCTTGGTGAGGCTGGGCAGGACGCGGATACGCGGCTGTTCGATCAGAACGCGTAGGCGATGTTGAAATTGAACTGGTTCTGGCTGATCTCGATCGTGTTAGGCGGCGCCACGCTCGATGTCAGATCGTTTTCGAAAGCATGGGTGTAGGCGAAGCTGCCGCTGACCTTGTCGCTGAACTTGCGCGTGAGGCCGAAGGACAGGTGATGTTCCACGATCGCGGTCGAGCCCAGATTCATGTTGACGTCCTCGGGCCCGATCGGCGATTCGCCATAGTTGTAGCCGATGCTGAGCGCCATTTTTCCCATGTCCTTCTTGACGCCGATGGAATAGACCATCTGGTCGTCCCAGCCGAAGGCGAGCACGGGCGGCATGCCTGGCAGCCCGCCGGGATTGCTGACACTGATGCGGTCCATCACGTCCTCGAAATAAATGCGCTTGACGTTGGCCTCCACCAGCAGTCCCGGCATCGGCTTGACCGCCAGGCCGAAGGCAAGCGATGAGGGGATGTCCATGTCGAAACTGACCGGCCCGGCAGGGGTGTTGTACTCCATATCGGAAACATTGGTCTTGCTCACCCAGCTAAGGCCGGCCTGCATCTTGGGATTGATCTTGTAGGTCGCTCCCAGTGTCGCCCCGAAGCCGAACTGCTGGTTTTGCGGAAGGTTGAGTTGGCCTGCCGGGGTGGACATGGACATCGCCAGGCTCTGGTTGACGACGTTCAGCGAAGCACCCAGGGTGAGGGCATCGCTGAGTTTGTACGCCGCGGCCGGCGAGAAGCGGAATACCTGCTTGGTCGTCACGATGGGTTGGAAGCCGGGCGCAGCCGGTGCGATATCGTCGACGTTGACCCCCATGCCGGAAATCCCGCCCAGACCCATGCCAAGGTAAAGCTTGTTGTTGACTTTGAACACGGCGGCGCCGGTCGGCATCATGTACCAGTCGGAATCGCTCTCCTGGCCGTTGACCTCACGCGGCGGATTCAGCAGGCCGAAGCCCAGATCCATTCGTATCTCTTCGACGCCGAGGTCGGCCATGCCGGCCGGGTTGACCAGCACCGTCACGGCGTCCTGGGCCTGCGCCACGGTGGCGCCGCCCATCCCCGCCTGTGCAGCCGACATGGCGAACATCTGGTCGCCGTTGGTGGCGTGCGCGCTGTGAGCCATCGCCAGCAGTGCAGCCGCTACGGCAGCCACGATATGCAGTTTTTTCATTTTCTCTGTCTCCTCGGATTAATGGGTTTACTTGGAAGCGGGTGACATCAGGTTGGCCGAAGCCCCCGGTGTGCTACGGAACTTCTGATGGCAGGCGACGCAGCCGGCCATGATGTCGCTCATGTAGGACGCGGCTTTCGGCATGTCGCCGGCGTCGGCGGCGTCGGCCAGCTTGAGCGCATTGCCTTCGACGATTTCGTTCATCGCCGGCAGCACGCCGAGGTCGTTGTTGTTGACTTTGTCGAGCGGGAAGTAGGCCAGCAGGCCGCCCTTTGGAATGCGATGGTTGGCCAGTCGCCGTGCCGCCTCGGATGCCGCTTCGGCGTTGTCCGTCGCCAGTGCAGACGAGATGGCCTGATAGTCGGCGAGGATTTCATGCATGATCTGGCGCAGCGTCGTTTCCTTGGCGCGCCGCGTATG
The DNA here is from genome assembly GCA_036350935.1 of Anderseniella sp. GTDB lineage: Bacteria > Pseudomonadota > Alphaproteobacteria > Rhizobiales > Aestuariivirgaceae > Anderseniella. The sequence continues at coordinate 3,894 of JAZBOA010000482.1, forward strand.
GCCGGCGTGCAGTTTCTGGATGGTGGCCTTAAGTTCCGGCGACAGCGCCATCACTTTCTGGCGCAGCTCCGGCGAGTAGGTTTTCATCATCTGCTGCATTTCGACCGGCATTTGGGCCGCCTTTTTTGGCGGTTCGGCAGCCATCAGACCTGCCGATAGCAGGCAGCCAGACAGGATCAGTGGGGTAAACAGGTGCATTTTCATCGTGTCTCCATCTCTCATATGGTTGGTAATCGTATGATCAGATGATCAAGAGATCAGCTGATCATACGATTATATAAACCATCTCGCTTATTCCTGCAAGGAGATCATGAAGTCCTGAAGACCTGAGCCGTTTCCCGGTGGCTCGCGGCAATCATTGCGGTGCGATCCTCGCCACGTGCGGATACAATTTCATTATTTGGGCGGCAGGGTGAGTCCCGCTAAGCGACGGCTCGCCCAACGCTGACCTGGCTTGCATTCGCCCATCAACCAACCCATATGTCACAAGCTGCAGGGTTGCCAAGCCCGGGACAGTTCAGTGGAAGACAACAAAAGGAACAGAATGAAACGCGTGGATGATTTCCGCCTGCGCTTCGGCAAGCAGGAACTGGTGCCGATCGTCATCGGCGGCATGGGGGTGGATATTTCCACCGCCGATCTGGCGCTCGA
>JAZBOA010000483.1:0-2372 GCA_036350935.1 Anderseniella sp.
CGATCGTCTACGGATTCCGCATCGGCGGCCGCCGTTCGAGCAAGCTGGTCGTGTTGTTCAGCGTCATAGGCCTGGCGCTGGCGCTGGAAGTCGGCCTGGCGCCGGTGTTGGAGCGCTTTTCCGTCGAAGGCAGCCTGGAAGATGCGCGCTGGTCGATCTTCGCCACCAGCCTGGCCGCGATCGGTTTGTTCTTTCCGTTCGGCAGCGGACTCGGCACCTTCCCCGAGGTCTACCGCCGCTTCCAGCCCGACGAGATCGGCCTGTTCGTCAACCACGCCCACAACGACTACATCGAGTATCTGTTCGAAGGCGGGCTGATCGCCGCAGTGGTGATCCTGCTGTTCCTCATCGTTTATGTCCGCGCCTGGCCACGGCTGCTGCGGCTGCCGCGCTGGGGAACCCTGAGCTTCATGCAGGCCGGCGCCGGCATCGGCCTGCTGATGATGGCGCTGCACGGACTCACCGACTACAACTGGCACATCCCGGCCAACGCCATCTACTTCGCACTGATGGCCGGGGTGTTCTTCCACCGCGGCGAGGCTGCGCCGGAACACAAGCCCGTCACCAAGACAGCTGTCGTGGAATCCGCTCCCCCGCCCCTGCCCGTGGTTCGCGAAAACATCAAGAATCCGTTCGCCGATTGAAGCAGTGCCCTCGGCCAGTCCGGGCTTGATTGTGGAAGAGGCACTGAATGTGGGAGGGGCGCCTCGCCCCGATTGCGCACCCCGGCATATCGACGACATCACCACAGCCAACTCAGCATTCGTCCCGAGCACCCCCAGGCATAAAGGCGGGCGAGCCTGGCTGTCGGCGCTTTGCCGAAAGTTCAGCTCTTTGAGCAGCAACTCATCGTGAGTGGTTGTTGCCGCTTTAGCAGTTCTACAATCACACCCTGCTCCTTGCGGGCGCTACAAAAACACCAACCGATCATTGAGCAGAAACATGGGGCCGAGCGGCCATATCGACCCCTAATGCCTTCATGACAGCCAGCATGGTTTTGAGGGTGGGATTGCCATTCTCACTGAAGGATCGATAGAGCTGTTCACGAGAAAGTCCGGTTTCCCTAGCCAACTCCGTCATCCCTTTGGCCCGCGCAGCGACGCCCATGGCCTTGGCGATGTAGGCGGCATCCCCAGTTTCCAGTGCATCGGTGACAAACTCGGCGATAGCTTCCGGGCTGGTCAGGTATTCAGCAGGATCGAATTCAGAGAATGTTTCAGTCATTTTTCGCTCTCCATTCTTTCAATATCTGGTGCGCAGTTTCTATGTCCCGGCTTTGAGTGCTCTTATCACCCCCACAGAGCAAAATCACCACCGTGTCGCCATTCTGGTAAAAGTAGACCCGGTATCCAGGCCCATGGTGAATCCGCAATTCACTGATCCCATGGCCCACTGGAGCGACATCGCCAGGCAGTCCTTCCAGCAGTCGGTTGATTCGGGCGACGATGCGAGCCCTCGTTGTCTCATCCTTCAGCTTTGACAGCCATTGCCTGAATTTTTCGGACTCGAGCTTCCTCATCAGCCAATAGTAGTTTATAGACTACGCTTCAACAAGACGCCAAACCTTGCGCCGGCCAAGTCGATGAACGGGCTGGCATCGGTCAGGACGCGGCAGGCCATTGTTCCAGCGTATCCATGTCGCGACGGGTTTCCTGCTCGTTCAATCGGACCACCGGAATTCCCAGCCGCGAGACATGAGCCCCGAACTGCGCGACGTTCATTTCTGCAAGCCTTGCGGCACGCGCCAGCGATAAATGGCCATCGCGAAACAGTGCCGTTGCCAGCGCCGGCCTGACGCCACGCGCTTCCAGCATGCCAACCGTCTCGACCCCGACCATCAGGGCGTCCGGCCGGTCAAGGTTCATCACCACCACGACATCCTTGTGCGATAGACGCAAAGCCTCGCTGGGATTGTCTTTGAGGCTGCTGACAGTCACTATTTCCATGGGGCTCGCCTATAGGAATGTTTGCTTGGAACAATAGCAGCAAGCCGGCGATGAATAACAAGCAGCGCCTTGCCCAGATGAACCGACCGCAGCGGACCAAACACCGTATCGGGCCGGGCAGAAAGGCGGCCCTCCCACAGATGCAGATCCCTAGCGCGGATACGAAATCGAGCGAATCAGCAGCTCGCCATCCATGCCGCCGTCCTCGGGACGCAGCACGCGCACCGGCAGGTAGTGCAGATCGACGGCGAGCCAGACTTCGAAGCGTCGGTCTTCGGGGGCTTGCGCCCGTTCCAGATGCAGGGTCCGCAGCGGACCGAGGGGAGTATCGAGGGTCTCTTCGCCGCGCAACACGAAGTAGTAGGGACGCAGCTTCCTGCCGTCGAACACGTGATAGCCGTCGGCGTCGAGGTGCGGCGCATGCAG
>JAZBOA010000484.1:0-4076 GCA_036350935.1 Anderseniella sp.
CCAGATAGCGGGGTTTGTCCGCTGTCACCGGGCTTAGTTCAACTCAAGATTATGTGGCGGCTTTCTTCCCGAAAAATCGCCCATCCGTCATGTTGACTGGCTCCGCCAACCGGGTTGTCTCTTGGCCGCCAGCGCGCCACATGAATCCCTCAATCCGTTAGGCAGCAAAAAGCAGTCAATTAATGAGCACGGCACAAATGACATTGGAGGTAAATATGCGTCAGATAAACTTAAGCTCTTGGCCTCGGCGCGAACACTTTGAAGTATTTAGAACCTTCGATTACCCCCATTTTAGTCTCAGTGCAAATGTAGAACTGACAGAATTCTATGCTTTTATCAAACAGTGTGGCATTTCGTTTAATGTAGCCACAGTATACATGATTACGAGAGCAGCAAATGCGATACCAGAATTCCGATATCGTATTCGGGGAGAAGAAGTGATAGAACACGAAATTGTGCACCCATCATCAACAATTATGGGAAAAGATGATGTGTTCAGTTTTTGTACAATGGAATACAATGAAGATTACTCGAAATTTGAGCCGAGAGCAATTGAGAAGATAAGTCGAGTGAAAAAGCGTCCAAGATTGCTTGAAGAGGACCAAGGGCGAGATGACTTATTGTTTATGACTTCGTTACCCTGGGTTACATTCACGAGTTTTATGCATCCGCTTCATTGGCACCCAGTGGATTCAGTGCCTCGATTCGCTTGGGGCAAGTTCTTCAAGGATGGTGATATTTTAAAGATGCCCTTGAGTGTGCAAGGTCATCATGCAATAATGGATGGTTTGCACGCTGGCAGATTCTATGCAGAAGTACAAGACTGCTTTCAACAGGCAGAGGTTGTACTAGGTAAGAAGCAAGCTGCTGCCTAACCCCGCGTGCACCTGACGTGTGGGAGTCTGCGCGATTTAAAAGCATTTTCTGGCTTCGAGTTTAGACTGCTCTCAAGCCGAGTCCAAGTCCCGCCCACTTGCGGCTAACGCAAACCGTTAGGCTGTTGAATAGATCAGGAGAAAATGAATAGTTTAGAAGAGATGCGATTGATCTGCATCGATGCTGGGCCATTTACGATGGGAACCAGTCAAAAGGAGATCAGCATTTTAGAAAGACAAGATGATCTTGCACGGAAATGGAAGATCAAAGGCTGGTTCAGCAGAGAACAGCCGCAACATACGGTTTCACTGACCACATACTTGATCTCAAAATATCCTGTCACCGTTGGGGAGTATCGAAAATTTATGAACGCCAACGGGTATCAAACTCGGGCGTATTGGACAGAAGCGGGGTGGTTATGGGTACAATCCGTAAGGGTGCATTCAAAATGGGTTGATCGTGGGTCTAGGCAGCCAGGCGCTGTTGAGGTTGCTGGTGTTGGCTGCGACGGCGTTGGACGGCTTGATCAAAGCGAATGACCTTGCTCGAAGTTGGTTTGGCCAGGGCTTGTTGTTCTGGAGCGTGCTGATCTGGGAAAGGCGAGTTGTAGAGACGTAGATGGCGCTGTTGTCTACGGAAGCGGTGGTAGTCGTCCCAATCGCCGTTTTCGGCCACGGCGCGCAGCAACAGGAGATTTTCAGCGCCTTGTTTGGTCCAGCGCATGCCAGACAACTCGAAGCGATCTTTGACGAAGTGGCGGCAAGCGCCTTCAATGACGCCCGAAGCGATAGGCCAGCCTTGTGCCAGGTAGTGATCATAGTGCATATAGGATCGGTTGCGCTGGAAGTAATTGGCTGCGGTCTCCAAAGCGGCTCGTTGGGTCTTGGTGCGTTTGGCCTTTTGGGCCAAGCTGCGCAAATGCGTAATGACCTGTTGGGTCTGGCCGGATAGGATGTGTAGCGTTTGCTGTTCGACCCAAGGATCGCGCGCTGGCGAGTCTTCGCCGAACAAGCTGTTGGCTGCTTTCCAGAGGTACTCGTTGGCATGGATGAAATCCAGGATCAACGTGAACTGCGGGAAGTAGTGTTGGATGCGCTGTTGCAGAGCCTCACAACCGTCGGTCAAGGCGACACGTTGCTGGATATGTGCGCCGTCACGGATGGCCACTTGCTTGGCGAGACGCTGTAGAGCGGCGTCTTTGCCAGTCAGCGTAGCCCACACATGCTTGTTTTGTGGCTTACTGCGCTTCGTCGAGCAGGAAGGTGCGGCTTGTTCCTTGTGAAAAAAGCTGTTGACCACCTCGACGGGCGTCCGCACCATGGGCACCAGGGTGTAGACGGCGGTGACGACAGCCTCCTTCTTGGATGCCCGTTTCTCGCCCTTGCTCAGACGCACCTTGGCCTCAACGGCTGTCTCGCGCACCATCGGCACACCTTTGCCATCGGACTGGATGATCAGGATGCTGGCTTCGCTATCTGGGCCAGGAGCCGGCTTCTGCTCGTAGTAGGCTGTCACATCAGCGGCATCCTCAGCCACGTGCGTCTGGATGGCCTGGGTCGTTAGTGCTCGGCCCAACAGACGGCCAAAGATCTCGCTCACTTTCTCATAGGTCACATCCACGCCCAGATACTCGGCCACCTCACGCAGTAAGTCCGAGTAGCAATCAGCGCCGAGGCTCAGGTCTGCGTCTAGAGGACTGGCGCTGGCACCATCTTGAGCGTAGAAGTAAGGCCGCCACAACGGCAACTTGCCAAAGATCGAGTAGTAGCTGCGCTTCTTGTTGCACCGATACGGCAGTTCCGCTCCATCCTCCGTCTTAACCGGAGTGTGTGGATACGACGCAGCTCGCTGGTGGAAGAAGACCAACAACAGCTGAGCGCCGAGACCTAACAATCGTTTGAACAGCTCGCGCTCGACCTGATCGGCGGTCTTCGCTGTGCTGTCTGTTACATATGCCAGCATGGATTCGAATTCTGTCCGAATATCCTGTACAATCTGCTCGGTGTTGAACGACATGGCTTTCCTCCAAGGTATACTGGGTGCTCTTGGTCGATCACCTAACTATACCTCGAATGAGCCTGTCGTTCAACCCATTTCAACCCATTTTGAATGCACCCAAATCCGCAAATCATCACCTCACGATTGCGATGGGCCCACCGTGTGAGCTTGAATGAACTGCAGCACCTCGCTGTGGGTGGGACTGTTGAGAACACCGGGGAACCGCTGGCACACCATCGCTGCTACGGCCGAAGCGTATTGAACGATTCGGTCATCGCTCCACTGCTTCAGCAGGCCATAGACGACGCCGGCCCGAAACGAGTCCCCTGCCCCCGCACTGTCCACCACGTTGACGCGATAGGGCTGGAACTGCGTGACGGGCCCGCCCCTTCTGCCATACAGCACTGCGCCATCTCCGGCAGTCAGCACGACCAGGCCCTGGGCGCGGGCCTGGTACTCATGAAACAGCTCCGAAATCTCTGCCAGCGGATATTCCCGGCTGCGAAACTCGCCAGACACAATGACTGCGGCGGCATCCGTGGCCAGTGGGTGGTGATATGGGGCATCCACGGACACGACAGGTATGCCCAACTCGACCGCGTATCTCGCTACCAAGGCGCTCTCCTCGCCAAACGGCGGGTCTACACAGACAATGTGCGCGCTTGCCAGGTCGACTTTCTTTGGGATGTTCCACTTGCGTGTCGAAAACAACAGGTCGATGTAGTTGCCGAAGATCGTGCGGCTTTGCTGATCCGAAAACACGATTTCCCGCACCCCGGAGAATCCCTTCTTGACGCGCAACCGCTTGACGTCGATTCCATAGCCTTGGATTGCTGCCAGCAGACGTTCACCTTCAGGCGTATCCCCAATCCAGTTTCCGTCCAGTTGCACCCGCAATCCCAGGCGACTGAGGACGATGGCAGAATTCAGAGCTTCTCCCCCGGTCATAAAATGGGTCTGGGCGATTTCTGCATAGCCGTCAGGCTGGGGAAAAGGTTGGCTCAGGAGATGGAGGGTGCTGGAAGCGATAACGCCATAGGCGTAGACATCAAGGTCTTTCATGAGTTTCTTGCTCCTACAACTGCGCATCGTTTGTAGGCCACAATGCCGGCCGCGGCAAGTCTGCGTCGATTGGGGCTACTGCCGTCGCCACCTCGCCTGCGATGTGAAAACGGATGCGAATCGGCTCGGTCTGCAGTTCG
>JAZBOA010000485.1:0-2287 GCA_036350935.1 Anderseniella sp.
CTTGTAGAGTTCGCGGGCAAGCTCGATGAACCGACCTGACCTGAACAGATTCAGGAACAGCCCGTCCCCGGCCCAGCTCAGGCTCATGTTGCCGGCGCCGCCCTCCAGCAGCACATCGATCCCCTGTTCGCCTGCTCTCTGGTAGATTTCATGAATCCAGCAGAAGTTGATGGCATTGCGGGGCGCCACCCCGGCATAGTCCAGGAAGTTGTCGAGATGATCGAACAGCCCCATGCCGTCAGCCTGGACGAAGTGGGGCTCAAGTCGTGGATGCATGGCAGCAATGGCCTCGACGAACGGCCGCTCGTCGCCATAGGCCCCGCGCCGGGTCCGGCGATCCCAGCCATCTTCAGGCACCCAGGTGAAGGTCGGCAGCTTGTCCTGGCGTTCAAGCTGGTCGAGTGCACTCACCGCGACGGTGGAGGAATCGAGCCCGCCGCTCATGAACGCCCCGACCCGGTCCGACCCCCTGAGCCGTGCCTTGATGGCCCGGCCCAGCAGTTCTGCTGCGGCTTCCACATACTCCTCGTCGCGACCGAGCCTGATGGCGCACAAATCCTCCGGCGACCAGTACCGGTCGACGCCGGCTTCGGCAGCTGTCACCGTGAGGCGGCTTGCCATCGGCAATCGGTGAATGCCCTTGAAGAAACTGCGCTCGCCATCGTGATAGAGCTGCACGAGCGAGTCAGCGATTTTCTGCTCGTCCACCCGCTTCTCGACATCTGGCAGCGCGAACATGGCGCGCGGCGCCGAGGCAATCACGATCCGATCTGGCGTATCGTGATAGCTCAAGCCCCGCATGCCGAGCGGGTCCCGCACCGCGACCAGTGTGCGCTCTGCGGCGTTCCAGCAGATCGCGGCAAAGTCGCCCAGCCAGTGCTCGACAGCCTTTGCGCCCCAGTTCTCCCACGACTTTAGGGCGATCACGCTGTCGGGCAGGCCTTGCGCCTCGACAAGGTCCAGGCCCAGTTCGGCATGCAGGTCATCCCGGTTGTCGAGTCGGCCTTCGAACACCAGCATGAGATCGCCGCCGCCGCCGATGACTGGAGCATCGCCGAAAACCGAAGCTGTACGGGGTGAGTCGAAAGCCCTGACCAGACCGGCGGACCCAAGCGCGTGCAGCTGCTGACCGCCCTGTCCGAGCGGGCGCAAGCCGGACACAAGCCTGGACAGTGCGTCCTGGTCCGCGGGCCGGCCGTCCTTCCAGAATATGCCAGCAATGGCGCTCATCTGCCTCCCCGCAGCGGCGCACCATGGCCGCCACCCGGAAGGTTATAGAGCAGACAGGGGTGATTTGCCGCAACTGGTTGTGACAGCAGGAAGTGCCGATACGCAATCAGACAGTGCTACTGAAGGTGCTTCGTCCTTTGCCACCGGTCGAGCGAGATCAACTTGAGACCCAGCGCATCATAATCGACAGCATAAAAGCCGTTCTCATCGATTGTCACCGCTTCCGGTTTAACCTCGAGTACCTCCTGCGCCATGACACCGAGAAAGCTCTCACTGCCCCATCTATAGCGGAAGCTGTAGAGCGTCAGACCATCCGGCGTTGAACCCAAGGACTTGATGTCCCGTTTCAAGCGGATGTCGGAATTCTGACAGGACGAGTTCCGATCGCCTACCTGGTTGGCGTTGTCACATATGCTGCCAACGCCACCCCTTGTGATCTCACAGATCAATCTGACGCAAAGACAGGGCTTCGCCCAAGCGCGCCTCCCGCTGACCGGCATTGGCACCTGGACGTCTTGAAGCAGCAAATCGGCCACGTTGATCACCATTCACAGCAATCCGTTACAGGATAACAAGGAACGAACAATCACAGCAGCGAACTCATCTCTGACATGATGCTTAGCATAGATCGAGTATCACTTTTCGTCTGAGTCGACCATCAACCGAGTATGCATTGGTATCATGATTTGTAAATCATGGGCTGCGGCAACTGCACTGGTCGGCTCTCTGAACCTTGATGGCGCAAAACCCGTCATGAATCGGTCAGGTTATCTTGCCTCATAACATCTGCCTGAAGTACTCCACCGTGTACTTGAGCCCCTCTTCCAAGGGGACCTTTGGCTCCCAGTCGAGCTTCGCCCTGGCCAGCGAGATGTCCGGCTTGCGCTGCTTCGGGTCATCTGCCGGCAGCGGCAGGTGAACCAGCTTCGAGCGTGACCCTGTCAGCTTCAGCACCGCTTCCGCCAGTTCCAGCATGGTGAATTCGACCGGGTTACCCAGGTTGACCGGACCGGTCACTTCAGCCTCCGACCCCATCAGCCTAAGGAAGCCCTCGATC
>JAZBOA010000486.1:0-20328 GCA_036350935.1 Anderseniella sp.
GCGCTCCGTTCCGGCTGTAATCGCCAGCCTGATCGTGCTGCTCGACACCGTGCTCAACCCGCTGTGGAGTTATCTTGCTGCAGGCGAGAAAGCGGCGCCGCAGGACTTCATCGGCGGTGCCGTCATCGTGGCGGCCGTGGTCATATCAGTCTTGCTGGGGCAGCGCTCGGCAGCGGTGAATGCACAGGCGCGGGCAAAACACGGAGTTGTCTAGAGCAACAGCCGTTCATCTTTAACGGCTGAAGTTGCTCCAGCACTCTGGAATCGAGCATCTTTGTCCGATCAGATGATTCAATCTGATCGGATGTTGCTTTAGGCTTCAATGAAAAGGGCGCGGAAGCGGCTTGCTTCCACGCCCTTGATTTCCTGCAATCCCGAAGGTTCTAGAAAAGGCCTTCGATCTGCCCCTGCTCGTTCAGGCAGATGGTTTCCGCCGCAGGCTTCTTGGGCAGGCCAGGCATGGTCATGATCTCACCGCAGATGGCGACCACGAAACCGGCGCCGGCCGACAGACGGACTTCACGCACCGGAATGTCGAACCCGGTCGGCGCGCCGCGCTTGTTCGGATCGGTGGTGAAGGAGTACTGGGTCTTGGCCATGCACACCGGCAGGTTGCCGTAGCCGGCTTCTTCCCACTGCTTCAGCTGTTCCTTGATCTTGCTGTCGGCCACCACCGCATCGGCGCGGTAGATGGTCTTGGCGATCTTCTCGATCTTGGCGAACAGGCCCAGTTCATCTTCGTAGAGCGGCTTGTAGGCAGCCTTGCCGCTCTCGACGACCTTGACCACCTCGTTGGCCAGGTCCTTGATGCCTTCCGAGCCCTTCGCCCAATGCTTGCACAGCACTGCCGTGGCGCCCTGGCTTGCACAGAAGTCCTTGACCGCCTGGATCTCGGCATCGGTGTCGGTGATGAAGTGGTTGATGGCGACAATTGCCGGCACACCGTAGTTCTTCATGTTCTCGATGTGGCGGCCAAGGTTGGCGCAGCCGTCGGCAACTGCCTTGACGTTTTCCGCACCGAGGTCGGCGCGGGCCACGCCGCCGCCCATCTTCAACGCCCGCACGGTGGCGACGATGACGACAGCCTTGGGCGACAGGCCGGCCTTGCGGCACTTGATGTTCATGAACTTCTCGGCGCCGAGGTCAGCCCCGAAACCGGCTTCCGTCACCACGTAGTCGGCAAGCTTCAGCGCGGTGGTGGTGGCGACCACCGAGTTGCAGCCGTGCGCGATGTTGGCGAACGGACCGCCATGCACGAAGGCCGGGTTGTTCTCCAGGGTCTGCACCAGGTTGGGCTGGATGGCGTCCTTGAGCAGGACCGCCATGGCGCCCGCGGCCTTGATGTCGGAGCAGTAGACCGGCGACTTGTCGCGGCGGTAGGCCACGATCATCTTGCCGAGACGGTCCTCGAGGTCAGCCAGGTCCTTGGCCAGGCACAGGATGGCCATCACTTCCGAGGCCACGGTGATGTCGAAACCGGCTTCGCGCGGGAAGCCGTTGGCAACGCCGCCGAGCGAGCAGGTGATCTGGCGCAGTGCGCGATCGTTCATGTCGAGCACCCGGCGCCAGGCGACCCGGCGCACGTCGATGTCAAGCTCGTTGCCCCAGTAGATGTGGTTGTCGATCATGGCCGACAACAGGTTGTGGGCCGACGTGATGGCGTGGAAGTCACCGGTGAAGTGCAGGTTCATGTCTTCCATCGGCACGATCTGGGCCATGCCGCCGCCTGCCGCGCCGCCCTTCATGCCGAAGTTCGGCCCGAGCGAAGCTTCGCGGATGCAGATGATGGCCTTCTTGCCGATGGCGTTCAGGCCGTCACCAAGTCCGACGGTGGTGGTGGTCTTGCCTTCGCCGGCCGGGGTCGGGTTGATCGCCGTCACCAGGATCAGGTTGCCGTCCCTGTTGCCCTGCACGGACTTGATGAAGTCGGCTGAGATCTTCGCCTTGGTATGACCATAAGGAATGAGATCAGCTTCCTTGATGTCAATTTTGGCGGCAATCTCCTTGATCGGTTTCATGTCCGCTTCGCGGGCGATTTCGATGTCTGATTTCACTTTTGCCATATTGCGATCCTCCACGACTCTGGCGAGCTTGTCTTGAGTTTCATTCCATACCGCGATTTTTGCGGGATATTTGTGCCGATTGCGACGGTTCTTGTCCTTTTCCGAAGCGTGAAACCCTGATAATTGGCCTTGACCTTGTCAGGGAGAGGCATAGCTTGGAGTTCTTCTGATACGCCCAAAAGCCCCACCTTGCCAATAGATGATGAAAAGACAGCAGCCATGAGAAATTTTCATTTGCCCGGCCGTTCCGCCGTATATGCGGGCAGCGCCTGCGCCGCCACCTCCTCGCCGGCTTCAACAATGGCCGCACTGGATATCCTGCGGGCTGGCGGCACCGCGGCAGATGCTGCGGTTGCTGCATCGGCGGTGTTGTGCATCACCGAACCGCCGATGACCGGTATCGGCGGGGACTGCTTTGCGCTGATCGGACAGGCGGATGGTTCCGTTACCGGGCTGAATGCGTCGGGCCGGGCCAGCCGGCATGCCACGGCCGAATGGCTGAAGTCGTCCGGACTGACCGAAATCGCCACCGACAACATCCATGCGGTGACCGTGCCGGGGGCGGTCGACGGCTGGGCTGCGCTGCTTCAGAAGCATGGCAAGCTGACGCTGGGCGACGTGCTGCAACCGGCGATCAAGCTGGCCAGGGATGGTTGTCCAACGGGACCGCGTACGGCACGCGACTGGGCGGGCCTGACTGATTTCATCGCCCAGGACGAGGGTGGGCGAATGCATTACCTGCCGGGCGGCAAGGCGCCGGTGCCGGGACAGGTGATGAAGTATCCCGCCCTTGCCCGCACGCTCGAGATTATCGCTCAGAAGGGCCGCGACGGGTTCTACACCGGTGAGGTTGCTCAGGACATCGTCAAGACGCTCAAGGCCAAGGGCAGCCTGATCGACATGGAGGACCTGGCAGCGACGAAGTCGAGCTGGGTCACGCCGATTTCGACCATTTTCCGCGGACGCGAGATCCTCGAGATTCCGCCGAACGGCACCGGGCTGACGGCACTCGTCGCCCTCAACATCCTGGAGCGTTTCGAGCTTGAGAAGTACGCGCCGGAAAGCGTCGAGCGCCGCCACCTGGAGATCGAGGCGATCAGGCTTGCCTGGGTGATCCGCAACCGTCACATTGCCGACCAGGATGCCGTGCCGGTGCCGGTTGAGGAATTGCTGTCTGCCGCCATGGCCGGCAAGCTGGCTGCGCAGATTTCGATGGACAAGGCCATCCCCGAGCCCGAGCAGGTTGTGCCGATGCCGGGTTCCGACACGGTGTACCTGACAGTGGTCGACGAAAACCGCATGGCGGTGTCGTTCATCAACTCGATCTATCACGGTTTCGGGTCAGGCGTGGTGACGCCGGGAACCGGCATCACCTTCCAGAACCGCGGTGCCGGGTTTGTCGCCGAGCCCGGACATCCGAACTGCATCGGTCCCTCCAAGCGGCCCCTGCATACAATCATTCCGGCGATGGTGCGCGAGAACGGCAGGGTGATCCAGTCATTCGGCGTGATGGGCGGAGCCTATCAGCCCATGGGTCACGTGGCCGTCATGGTCAACCGGTTCGTCTATGGCATGGACCCGCAGGAAGCCCTCGACTTTGCCCGCGCCTTCCATGAGGACGGCGTGCTGCAGGTGGAACAGGGCGTGCCGGAGGCGGTTGCCGAGGGGCTTCGCAAGCTTGGCCACAAAGTCGAGCGGCACGAGGATCCTTATGGCGGAGGCCAGATCATTGCCATCGATCCGGATACCGGCGTGCTGTGCGGCGGTTCGGAACCAAGAAAGGATGGCCTGGCGCTGGGCTACTGAGTGGGGCGTGCACCGTTTGCGGTTCGGCTTTCATTAAACATTACCTCCTACAGTTGTGCTGAGTTCAAGTTAGTTTCAGCGTAACCATGGAGTAGTGTTCGCAATGGCAGCCCAAAGCGGAAACGAACACGTCAGCCCGCAAACCGGTTCGGAATTTACTCCCGAAGCAAACAGCCTGATCAACGCCCTGACCCGCGCGCGCGATGCGTCCGACGTGGAGCGGCTGCGCTTTGCGGCTGTGCAGACAGGGCATGTGGCCTTTCACTGGAACCTGGCCAGCGACCTGCTGTCATGGAGCGAGGCGGCTGCGGCCGTCCTTGGTGTCGAGCCGGGCAGCCTGCCGTCGCGAGGCGAGGAACTGACCGCGCTGATCGAACCGGACGATCGCGAGCGGCGGATTGCCATGTTGCTGGAGCCCACCCAGGTCGATGACGGCGATGGCATCGAATACGATGTTGCATACCAGCTGATGCCGGCCGGCGGCGAGACGCCGGCCGTTCTCGAGGAACGTGGCCGCATCATCTGCAATCAGCAGGGCGAAGTCCGTGACGTGATCGGCATCGTGCGGCGCGCGGTGTCGTCAGGCAGGTCCGCTGCAGTCGAAATCATGACGGACCCCGATACCGCACTTGCATCCAGGGCAGCGGTACTGAAGGCGCTTGGCGAGGCGGTAAAGGCCTCTGAACACGGCTCATGCGGGCTGGTTCTGGCGTCGATTTCCAATATTCGCGACATCAGTGAAACCTATGGCTCCAGCATCGTGGCGGATGTGATCAGGGCAACCGGCATGCGTCTGCGTTCGGTGATGCGCGGGGCGGACGTGCTTGGCCGCACCGGAACGGCGCAATTCGGCATAGTCCTGCGTGAATGTTCCAGCGAACAGATCGTGACGGCTGGCGACCGGTTCGTGGCGGCGATCCGCAACGAGGTCATCGAAACCCTGCAGGGCCCGGTCTGGGTCGAGCTGACGGCGGGTGCGGTGACGTTGCCGGGAGTGACGGTAGAGCCCGGCGAAGCCTTCGGGCTGGCAGAAGAAGCGCTCGACCAGGCAACCGGCCGGGTGGGGCCCTCATTCTTTGTCTATGAACCCAGCCAGGACCGCAAGAAACAGCACAAGTCCAACCGGCAAAGCGCGATGGACATCGTGGCCGCGCTGAACGAGGAACGCTTCACGCTGTGGCACCAGCCGATCGTCGATGCGGGCGATCAGAAACCTGCGATGTATGAAAGCCTGCTGCGGATGCAATCACCCAGCGGTGAGATCATCTCGGCAGGCCACCTGGTGCCGATTGCCGAGAAACTCGGCTTCATGCAGATGATTGATGCCATCGTGTGCCGGACAAGCCTTGATCTGCTGGCCTCCCGGCCCGACACCAGGGTGAGCTTCAATCTGTCGGACTCAACGCTGCGCAACAGCTATGCGGTTGAGCGGCTGCTGAGCATCGTGGCCGAAGCCGGTGCGGTTGCGCACCAGGTGTGCATCGAGGTCAGCCATGGGGCACTGCTTCGCCAGGCGACGGGCAGCCCGCAGAACAACGCGCTCCGGCGCCTGCGCGAGCTGGGCTGCCAGATAGCGATGAGCGGCTATCTTACCGAGGGCATGTCGATTTCACTGCTGGGCATGGTCGACCTGGTGAAACTGAGCGGCGACATGTGCGCCGGCATCGCCGACCGGCCTGGTGATGTGGGGCTGCTGAGGGCGGCGGTGGAATTTGCGCACAGGGCTGGCGCAAAGGTCGTGGCTGAGCGGGTCGAAAGCGACCGGGATGCGGCAGTGCTTTCGGAAGCGGGCGTTGATTACCTGCAGGGTTATCTGTTCGGCAAGGCATCGCCCGAGCATTTCAACCTGACCCTGGCCCGGCTTGACCTCGACCAGCATGACCACGCTGCCGAACCGGTGACAGCCAAGGTGGAGCCAGCCGTGTCAGCTGCTGCCGTGCCATCGGAGCCCGTCGAGACGGGGCCGGTCGCGATGGTTCAAGAAGCGGTGCAGGTTGAGCAGACAGAAATGACCGATGAGCCGGTAACTGCGCAACCGGAGCCGGTCACGCAGACCGGACCGGAGGCGATCGAAACTGAAGCTGCAAGTGATGCAATCATGCCAGAGCCCGTGATGGAATCCGCCATCCTGCCGGAACCGCATCTTGACCTGCTCAAGCAGGCGCTGGGCAAGCTTGATTCAATCCGGCATTGACCGGCGTTTCCGCTGCTTGCCGGTCAGGACTTTCCGGCAAGTTTCTCGATCTGTGACTGCATTGACCTGATCTGGGCACGCAGATCCTCAAGGTCAGTCTCGCCATTGGCCGCAGCCTTATCCGGTTTGGCAGGCTGAACGGGCTGAGCCTCCTGTTGATCCGCGCCTGGCTGTGGCATCTGGCCGGCGAGAAACGGATTGAACAACCGCATGGCGTCCTGGAACATGGTCATGTTCTTGCGCGCCTGGTCTTCCATCGTCTTGAGCATCTCGTTGCCCGCCGGGCCCATCATCTGTTCGCGCAAGCGTTCATGCTCGCGCGTGAGATTCTCCATGGAGAATTGCAGGTAGCTGGGTACGAAGGCCTGCATGCTGTCGCCATAGAAGCGGATCAGCTGGCGCAGGAAATCGACCGGAAGCAGGTTCTGGCCCTTGGCTTCTTCCTCGAAGATGATCTGCGTCAGCACCTGGCGGGTGATGTTCTCACCGGTCTTGGCGTCCTGTACGATGAAATCCACGCCGTCCTTGACCATCAGCGACAGGTCATCCAGCGTCACGTAGGACGAACTCGAGGTGTTGTAGAGCCGGCGGTTGGCGTACTTCTTGATGACGACGGCGTCATCGCCGCTGGAGGTCTGATCTTTCACGTTTGCTCACCTTTCCCGCAGATGCGAGACAATCATGCAATGCAGCATACACACCAGTTGAAGGTTGTGTCGAGCAACCATTGGTCTCATCATCGTTCCCGGCGAACATGAGGATCAGTGTCGTTCCGGTGGGCATGGGCAAGCCGGGAGGGGGGCCTGTATCTCACGACTAATTGTGCAGTGCACCAAGGCGATGGACTGTGCTACACCGTCTTCATTCAAACAATCTGCCGAGGAGGTTTCATCATGACCAGTTCCGCCAATGCCGTCGTAATCGTGTCCGCAGCCCGTACCCCGGTCGGCTCTTTCAGTGGCGCACTCAGCTCGGTGCCTGCCTCTGAATTGGGCACGGTGGCGCTGAAGGCCGCGATGCAGCGAGCAGGCCTCGAGGGCAAGGATATCGACGAGGTCATCCTCGGCCAGATTCTCACAGCAGGTGCGGGTCAGAATCCGGCCCGTCAGGCCGCGATCAACGCCGGTATTCCGGTCGAGAGCCCGGCCTGGGGTATGAACCAGCTGTGCGGATCGGGCCTGCGGGCTGTTGCGCTCGGCATGCAGCAGATCGTCAATGGCGATGCCAGCATCGTGGCTGCCGGGGGCCAGGAATCGATGAGCCAGGCGCCGCACTGCGCCCACATGCGCGATGGCGTGAAGATGGGCGACTACAAGATGATCGACACGATGATCAAGGACGGCCTGTGGGATGCCTTCAACGGCTACCACATGGGTAATACGGCCGAGAACGTGGCCAAGCAGTGGCAGATTACCCGCGAGCAGCAGGACGCTTTCGCCGTCGCCTCGCAGAACAAGGCCGAGGCGGCCCAGAAGGCAGGCAAGTTCAAGGACGAGATTGCGCCGGTTACGGTGAAAACCCGCAAGGGCGACATTATCGTCGACCAGGACGAGTACATCAAGCACGGCGTGACCATAGAGTCCGTCGGCAAGCTGCGGCCGGCTTTCGACAAGGAAGGCTCGGTGACGGCTGGCAATGCATCGGGCATCAATGACGGGGCCGCCGCGGTGATCCTGATGAGCGAAGCAGAAGCTGCACGGCGCGGCCTCAAGCCGCTGGCACGAATCGTGTCGTGGGCCAATGCCGGCGTTGACCCTGCGATCATGGGCACCGGTCCCATCCCCGCATCGCGCGCGGCGCTGAAGAAGGCCGGCTGGAAGGTTGAGGACCTCGACCTGGTGGAAGCCAACGAGGCCTTTGCCGCCCAGGCCTGCGCGGTCAATTCCGACATGGGCTGGAACCCGGAGATCGTCAATGTCAATGGCGGCGCCATCGCCATCGGTCACCCGATCGGCGCATCGGGCTGCCGGGTGTTCGTGACGCTGCTGCACGAAATGCAGAAGCGGGACGCCAAGAAGGGCCTGGCAACCCTGTGCATCGGCGGCGGCATGGGTGTTGCCATGTGCGTTGAGCGCGACTGAGCCAAAACGAAAAACTGGGAGGACACATCACCATGTCACGCATTGCAATCGTTACCGGCGGCACCAGGGGTATCGGCGCCGCCATCGCCACCGCGCTGAAAAACGCAGGCTACAAGGTCATCGCCAGCTATGCCGGCAATGACGAGGCAGCCACGAAGTTCAAGGCCGATACCGGGATCGAGGTGATGAAGTGGGACGTGGGCAGCTACGAGGCCTGCGAAGCCGCCATCCGGAAAATCGAGAACGATTTCGGCCCGGTGGACATCCTCATCAACAATGCCGGCATCACCCGCGATGCGATGTTCCACAAGATGACGCCCGAACAGTGGAACGCGGTCATCAACACCAACCTGAATTCGTTGTTCAACATGACCCGGCCAGTCTGGGAAGGCATGCGGGACCGTGGCTTCGGGCGGATTGTGTGCATTTCCTCGATCAATGGCCAGAAGGGCCAGATGGGCCAGGCCAACTACTCTGCGGCAAAGGCAGGCGACATCGGCTTCGTCAAGGCGCTGGCCCAGGAAGGCGCGAAGAAGGGCATTACCGTCAACGCGATATGCCCTGGCTATATCGGCACCGAGATGGTGCGCGCCATTGCGCCGGAAGTGCTGGAGAAAGCCATCCTGCCTCACATCCCGGTTGGCCGGCTCGGCGAACCGGAAGAGATCGCCAAGTGCGTGCTGTTCCTGGTGAGCGACGACTCCGGTTTCATCACCGGCTCGACCATTTCCGCCAATGGCGGCCAGTACATGATCTGACAGCACTCACCGTACCAGTTTGTTGAAGTCGTCGGGGCAAGCGGATTTCCGGTCTGCTTGCCCTTTCATTTGCGCCGTCACGCAACTACATACACCTGCAACGGAATCTCCGTGAAGGTGCAGGGGCAGTGATCATTACCATTCTGAGTTTGCTGGCAGGGTTTGTGCTCCTGCTGGGCGGCGGCGAGTATCTTGTGCGCGGAGCGGGTGCGCTTGCGCTGAGGTTTGGCCTTTCGCACCTGGTGGTCGGCATCATCATCGTAGGCTTTGGCACCTCGGTGCCTGAACTGGTCGCCTCGATCCAGGCAGCCCTGGCCGGTGCGCCGGGCATCGCCATGGGCAACGTGGTCGGTTCCAACATCGCCAACATCCTGCTGATCCTCGGCGTGGGCGCGATCATCTATCCAGTGGTCGTGTCTGGCGCCGCCATCTACCGCGATGGCCTCACCATGGTGGCAACGGCGGCGCTGCTGCTGATCGCAGTATGGGGCGGGCAGCTGTCGACGCTTGCCGGGCTGTTCTTCGTGCTGCTGCTGGCGGCTTACCTGGTCTACCTCATCTACAGCGACCGCAAGGCCAACGGGCAGGCTGCCGTGGACGAAGATGACGACGAACTGCCCAAGCCGTCCAAGTCGGTGTGGCTGGACATTGGCATGGTGGTTGGCGGCATCATCGCGGTAGTGGCGGGCGGCAAGCTGCTGGTCGACGGCGCCATTGTCACGGCGCAGGCGTTCAATGTCAGCGACGAGGTGATCGGCCTGACACTGGTTGCAATCGGAACGTCGCTGCCCGAGCTTGCCACCTCGATCATGGCGGCGCTGCGCAAGCACTCTGACATTGCGCTGGGCAACGTGCTCGGCTCCAACGTCTACAACATCCTTGGCATCGGCGGCATTACGGCGCTCATCCAGCCGATCCCGGTGTCCAGCCACATGGTGAACGTGGACATTCCGGTGATGATCGCGGTGTCCCTGGCGCTGTTCCTGCTGGCGGTGCTGATGAGGCGGTTTGCCAGAGGTGTTGGTTTTGCCTTCCTCGCCGGCTACGCCGTCTATGTCTACGTGCTGATCGTGTGATCCGTCATACGCCTGCCGGCTGCCAGCCAGAGCAACAGCCGTTCGCTTCGAAGGGCTAAAGTTGCTCTGACACCTTGAAATTGAGAACCTTTATTCGATCAGTTGATCAAATCTGGTCGAATGATGCTCCAGACGGCGCCATCTCGAACCCCTTGAACTCGAAGCCGGGCGATACGGTGCAGCCTGCCAGTGTCCATTCGCCGAGGCTGCGCGCGCTTTGCCAGCAGTCCGCCGGCACTATGATCTGGGGGTGCTGGCCTGCGCCCAGATCATAGCCGAGGCTCAGCCGTTCGATTGCCTTGCCATCGGCTGACAGGCTCAGTTGCAGCGGACTGCCGGCGTACCAGTGCCAGATCTCGGTGGCATCGACGCGATGCCAGTGGCTCACTTCGCCCTCGCGCAAGAGATAGTAGATGGCCGTTCCGGCAGATCTTTCACCGGCAGGTGCAGGGGCGCGCCACGTTTCGCGGTAGTGGCCGCCCTCGGGGTGTGGCTCGAGGCCGAGCTGGCGGATGATATCGTCGGCCATTTGCACGATCAGAAATTGTCCTTGGCCTTGCGCACCTCGGCGAACCGCTCCGCAGAGCCCGCCCGCAGGAACGGGTTGGTTTCAAGCTCCTGGGCGACCGTCGTCGGAACGGTCGGTTTGCCGGCGGCGCGCAGTGCCTCGATCTCCTTCATGCGCGCCTTCAGCGCGGCGTTGTCCGGTTCCACGCTGAGGGCGAACCTGCCGTTCGACAGGGTGTACTCATGACCGCAATAGACAACTGTTTCCGGTGGCAGGGCAGCGAGCTTCTGCATCGACGACCACATCTGCTCCATGGTGCCTTCGAACACCCGCCCGCAGCCAAGCGTGAACAGGGTGTCTCCGGCGAACGCCACGCGGTCATCGGCGAAGTGCCAGGTGATGTGGCCCAGCGTGTGGCCCGGCGTGGCAATGATGCGGGCCTGATGGCCGGCGAAGTCATAGGTGCCGCCGGGCGTCACCGTGCCGGTCAGGCCGGGCAACCCATGCGGCTCGTCCGCATTGCCGATGACCTCGCAATTCCACTTCCGCTTCAATTCAGCCACGCCGCCCACATGGTCGTGATGATGATGGGTGATGAGAATGTGGGTGAGCGTCCAGCCGGTCTCGCCCAGGGCCTTTTCCACGGCGGCAGCCTCGGGGGCATCGATCGAGGCAGTGGCGCCGCTGTCCGGGCAGTGCACGAGCACGCCGTAATTGTCGGAAAGGCAGGGAAAGAGATGGAACTGAAGATTGCTCACTGTTTACCTCGTATTTGTCTGCGCAGGGGCTTATTGTCCGGGTTGCGTTCCGGCATTGCCGCCGGGGTGCGGAATGGACCAGGATTTCGCCCGTCATGGATGTCGTCGATCTCAGGGAGTTCTACGCCAGCAAGCTGGGCCAGGCAACGCGCCGGATCATTGTTCACCGGTTGCGGGCGCGGCTCAAGGGCTTGCGGGGCGCACAGGTGGCCGGTGTGGGCTATGCGACGCCGTATCTGGAAATGATCGGCGAGGAGGCAGTGCGGACCATCGCCATGATGCCGGCGCGGCAGGGCGTGGTGCACTGGCCGCCACAGGGCGGAATCCGCTCCGTGCTGGTTGACGAGGCGTGCCTGCCGCTGGCGGACTCGAGCATTGATTTCGCACTGGTTGTGCACGGTCTCGAACTGACTGACCAGTTGCCTGACATGCTGCGGGAACTGTGGCGGGTGCTGGCGCCGCAGGGCCGGGCCATGTTCATCGTGCCCAACCGGCGCGGCCTGTGGGCCCGGTTCGACACGACACCGTTCGGGCATGGCCGTCCTTTCTCGCGCGGGCAGCTGACGACGCTGCTTCGCAATGCGCAATTCTCACCGTCGGGCTGGCAGTCGCTGCTGTTCGTGCCGCCGTCGCAACGCGGCTTCATGGTGCGCAGCGCCACCTTGTGGGAACGGGCGGGGTCCTGGATTGGCCCCGGGTTTTCCGGCCTGATCATGGTGGAAGCAGTGAAGCAGGTCTATGCGGTGCGTGGCAGCAAGGAAAAGGCCCGGCGGCTGGTGCCGGCCTTGCGCCCCAATATCCTTCCGCAGCCGGCGCGTACGGGTTTGGACCTCTCCACATGAGGCTTCCGGCTGGCTCGTATCGAAGCTTCCTGTTTGCCTTTGATTTTTCCGGGCAGCAACTCTAGAACCAGCGGACAGTGTTTGCGCGGCGTGGGGCCGCGATCAGGGTGAGCGGGCTTTTGCCGAACATGGACAAGCAGGCCGGGCAGGCGTCTGAGCTTGACAGCATCAGGCAGGAGATCGACGAGATCGACGACGAGATCGTCGACCTGTTGTGCAGGCGGTTTGCAGCCAGCGGACGGGTGCGCGAGATCAAGGCGGCCGCGCCGAAGAGCGCCATTCCCTACCGGCCGGGCCGGGAGGCGATCATCCTGCGGCGGCTGGCGGAGCGGGCCGGCGGGCGGCTGCCGGCCGGGTTGATCGACCGGGTCTGGCGTACCGTCATTTCGGCCTCGACGCGGCTGCAGGCGGATGTGCGCCTGGCGACCACCGCGGAGGTGCTGAACGATGCCCGCCACCGGACGGCGGTGGACCTTTACGCCTCGATGATGCCGGTCGAGAAGGTCCGGTCGCTGAAGGCCTGCATCGAGCTGCTTACCCCGGATGAACCGGTGATGGCGGTGCTGCCGATGAAGTCGGACTGGTATGCGCAGATCGCGGGCTTGAGTGAACTGTCGCGTCCCCGAGCCGTTGCCGTACTGCCGTCGGATACCGGCAAGCCATCCCGGGCACTCGTGGTGCTTGGATATGCGATCAGTGAGCCGACCGGCGAGGATGAGACGCTGGTGGTGACAGCGGGCAAACTGCCAAGGGATTTTGTCCCGAAGCCGGTGTGGACGATGAAGATTAACGACGACCTGCACCTGACGGCTGTGCCGGGGTATCTCAATATCAGCGAGCAGCCGCTGGTGGGGCTGAAGGGCAATGCCGGTCTTGCCTTGAAGGTGGCCGGGCGGTATCCGGCCGCGATGGAGATGAGCGAAGAATGACAGAGCAAGCACAGGTGCCGCGCCCGCGTGACGGCGTGCTGGACATTGCCGCCTACGTGCCGGGCAAGTCTGGCGCCAAGGGCAGCGGCAAGGTTCACAAGCTGTCGTCGAACGAGTCGCCGCTGGGACCCAGCGCAGCGGCGCAGGAGGCCTATGCGGCGTGTGCCGCCGAGTTGCATCTATATCCGGACGGCGCGGCGACGGCCCTGCGCGAGGCGCTGGCCGAGCTGCACGGCATCAATCCGGCCAACATCGTGTGCGGGGCGGGCTCGGATGAACTGCTCAACCTTTTGGCCTCGGGCTACCTGCAGCCGGGGGACGAGGCGATCTACACCGAGCACGGCTTCCTGGTGTACCCGATTGTCATCAAGGCCAACGGCGCGACACCTGTCGTGGTGGCGGAGAAGAATCTTGTTGCAGACGTCGATGCCATCCTCGCCGCGGTGACACCGCTTACCCGCATGGTGTTCCTTGCCAACCCCAACAACCCGACCGGGACATATGTGAGGTTCGACGAGGTGAAGCGGTTGCACGCCGGCCTGCCGAAGGACTGCCTGCTGGTGCTGGATGCGGCCTATGCCGAGTATGTGCGCCGCAACGACTACGAGTCCGGCATCGAGCTGGTGTCGCAGTCGCGCAACGTGGTGATGACCCGTACCTTCTCGAAAGCCTACGGGCTGGCGGGCCTGCGGCTGGGCTGGGCCTATTGCCCGCCGAATGTTGCCGACGTCCTGAACCGGATTCGCGGACCGTTCAACGTGGCGCTTCCATCGATTGCAGCCGGCGTGGCGGCGGTGCGGGACACGGCTCATCTGACCAGGGCAGTAGAGCACAATGACGTTTGGCTGCCGAAGGTCGCGGCGGCGCTGGATTCCATCGGCCTTCATGTGACGCCCAGCGTCGGCAACTTCGTGCTGGTGCAGTTCTCCGGCGATCATGGCAAGACGGCGGCGGCAGCGGATGCGTTCCTGTCGGAGCGCAACGTGGTGGTGCGCCGGATGGATGCCTACGGCCTGCCGCAGGCGCTGCGCCTGTCGATCGGCGACGAGGCCGGGTGCATGGCGTTGATTGCCGGGTTGACGGCGTTCATGTCCGGAACCGGTTGAGAGTGCCCATGGCATTCGAACCCTTCAACAAGGTTGCCCTGATCGGTCTGGGGCTGATTGGCTCTTCGCTGTCACGGGTCATCCGCCGCGGCAAGCTGGCGAAGGCGATTTCAGGCCATGCCCGGTCCGCGGCGACACGGGCGCGGGCGATGGAGCTTGGCCTCGCTGACGAGATGCACGACACGGCGGCCGGGGCGGTCGCCGGGGCAGACCTTGTCATCCTGTGTTCGCCGGTTGGTACCTACGCGGCGCTTGCAGCAGAGATCGGCCCGCACCTGCAGCCCGGGGCAATCCTCACCGATGTGGGCTCGGTCAAGAAGGCGGTGATCAGGGACGTCGGTCCGCATGTGCCTCAGGGCGTACACTTCATTCCCGGTCATCCGATTGCGGGCACCGAGCATTCCGGCCCGGACTCGGGCTTTGCTTCGCTGTTCGAGAACCGCTGGTGCATCCTGACGCCGCTGCACGGCGCCGACGAAGCGGCAGTGGAGCGGCTGCGGGCGTTCTGGCAGGCGTGTGGATCCTACGTGGACGTTATGGATGCAGACCACCACGACCGGGTGCTGGCCATTACCTCGCACTTGCCGCACCTGATTGCCTACAACATCGTGGGCACGGCGGCCGATCTCGAGGAGGTCACCAACTCGGAAGTGATCAAGTATTCCGCCGGGGGCTTTCGCGACTTTACCCGCATTGCGGCTTCCGATCCGGTGATGTGGCGCGACGTGTTCCTTACCAACAAGGACGCGGTACTGGAAATGCTGGGCCGCTTTTCGGAAGACCTGTCTGCCCTGCAGCGGGCCATCCGCTGGGGTGATGGAGAAATGCTGCAGGAGTTCTTCACCCGTACCCGGTCGATCCGCAAGGGTATCATCGAGGCCGGCCAGGACACGGCGAAGCCGGACTTCGGCCGCGGCGGCGGCAGCGAGGGCGCGGCCGACTGACAACTGTGCTGCCGGGGTCAGTTGCGGGCAATCTCGAACGGACCCCAATACCATGCACCGTCCTTCATCAGGATGGGCAACTTGTTGTTGTTGGCCTTCAGAAGCGGGTGGATGATCTGCTGCGCCGCGTTCATCTCGGTGTCGCCGAGGCCGGCAATGCGCTGGGCGAACCAGATCGCGTCCAGATATTCCGAGGGCTCGGACATCAACTCGAAGCTGCCATCTGTCTTGATGCTGCCGTCGATGCTGAAGCGGTCGAGGCGCAGTTCTTCCAGCGACAACTGGCTTGCCGTGGCGGTTACCAGGAAAGCATCGCTCGAACTTTCGTCAGGTTTCATGTGCGCCTGAAGGTTGGCGATGCCCATCTGCTTGCCGGAGGGCAGCGTCAACGTCTGGCTCTCTGCCAGCAAGGATGCCATCGCCAGCTCGCCCTTTGAATTGCGGTGGCTGAAGCGGATGGCCTCGCCGGTCACGGTAATGCCATTGATGTTGACGGGTCCAAAGATGGCGCCGATCACGTGGTTGGCATTCCAGGCCTGGATGATCAGGCGCAACTTGTCGGCGTTCGCCCGGACGCCTGAGTGCTCAACGCTTGGCGACTGGCAATCGACATGGATGCGGAACGGAAAGCCGCCCCAGTCGCGCGAGACGCAATTGAGGGCCAGTGTCCGGGCCTCGAATTCAGCCAGTCTGTCTTGCGCCTGCCCGCGGGCGTAGAACCACCAGGCTGTCCATCCGGCGGCTATCAGCAGAAAGGCAATGAACGGCGACATCATGCGCAGCGGACTGATGCGCTTGACGGCAAGTGGGTCGGTCATGGGCTCGACGATCTCCGGCGAATCGCGACACGGATGCTGTTTGGGGCAATGTAACATGCTGTTGCGCCAGCGCGGAATGTTGTAGGCACAGCGTAATCACGGACAATGCGGACGGAACCGGTTGCAGATGGATGAACCGCTTTGGGTGTTCGGCTATGGCTCGCTGATGTGGCGGCCCGGCTTTGAGTTCGAGGAGCGCTGCGAGGCGGTGATGCATGGTGTTCACCGGCGGCTGTGCATCTACAGCCACGTGCATCGTGGCACACCCGACAAGCCTGGCATGGTGCTGGGGCTCGATCGCGGTGGCAGGTGCAGGGGCATCGGGTACCGGGTGGCGCCGGCGTTGCGGGACGAGACCATCGCGTATCTCAGGGCGCGCGAGCAGGTAACGATGGTTTACCGGGAGCGTTGGCGGCCGATGCTGGTCAGGCGCGAATCGGGGTCTGATCGGGTGCGGGCGCTGGTGTACGAGGTCGACCAGAACCACGTGCAGTATGCCGGCAAGCGAACGGCGCATGAGCTGCTGCCATATGTGCTGCAGGGCCACGGCAAGGGGGGCCCGTGCATCGAGTACATTGCCTCCACGCTCGACCACATGCGCGAGCAGGGCATGAGCGACCACCACCTTGAAGAGGTGCTGGCGCTGGCTGAAGCAACGCTTGCAAGTTCAGGCGGCAAGTCCTGCGAATAGCGGCAGGGTGGCCTGTTCGGTGAATCCGCCGTCAGCTTCAGGGTGGGGGGCGGGCCGGGCTGGCGGGCGGTGCGGGACAGGCCGGACCTGCAAGCCAAGGCCTGCGGTCAGGTCGTCGAGCACGCGGGCCGTGGTGCTGTCGTCCTCGGCCAGCAGGTGAACGTGCACCTCGCGGCAGGCCGCATCAAGACGGCCATGGCTGTTGACCGGGAGGTCCCAGAAGGGGGCGAACCGGCCAGTGCGCAGCGGCTTTCGCGAGCCATCCGCCATGCGGCAGACCTCGATGAAGATCGCGCCGGGCAGTGGAGGGCAGTCGTCCGGGCGGTAGACGGAGTGGATGTAGCGTTTGCCGGAAGCCCCCGTCCAGTAGCAGAACCGGTCACCGAATTCGTTTTCAAGGTCGAAGGCGGGGCTGGAAGACATGGGGCTGTTCACTCCTGTTCTGGTTTGGAACAAAAGTAGAACATATTGGTCACTCTGTCAATCAGGCTCCGGGGCGGTCAGCTGCATTTGGAATACCCGCAGGACAGGCACGTGGCGCACCCTTCCTGATACACCAGGGCGGCTTCGGCGCATTTCGGGCATTGTCCGCCTGGCGCGCCGGCATCGCCCACTGCCATGCGCCGGGCCTTGACATGTCCGCCAGTGCCGCCGGCGATCCCTGCATTGCGCTTCAGAAAGCCGGTCGCCAGCATGTGCTTCTCTATGACGCCGCCGATGGCAGCCAGCAGCGAAGGCACGTAGCGGCCTTCCATCCAGTGGCCGCCGCGCGGGTCGAAAACGGCCTTCAGTTCTTCCACCACGAACGAGACGTCGCCACCGCGCCGGAACACCGCCGAGATCATCCGGGTGAGCGCGACAGTCCAGGCATAGTGCTCCATGTTCTTGGAGTTGATGAAGATCTCGAACGGCCGGCGGCGGCCGTCTTCGATGATGTCGTTGATGGTGATGTAGATGGCATGGTCGCTGTCGCCCCACTTCAGCTTGTAGGTGAAGCCGGGCAGCACCGGATCACGGTCCAGCGGCTGGCGCATGTAGACGACGCTCGCATCATCGCCTGCCGGGGACGGTGCGGGCGGGGCCTCCAGCGGCAGCGCGGACTGGATCTCTTCACTGCTGGCGCCTTGGGCTGCGGGTACATCCGACAGCACCGACCCCGTCACCGGGTTCGGCCGGTAGGTGGTGCAGCCCTTCAGGCCAAGGTCCCAGGCCTGCATGTAGACATCGCGGAAGGCCTCGAAGCTGATGTCTTCCGGGCAGTTCACCGTCTTTGAAATGGAGCTGTCAACATGGGCCTGCAGCGCGGCCTGCATGACGAGGTGATCGCGCGGGCTCAACTCCGAGGCAGTGACCAGCGCCTGTGGCAACGGCGCGTCCTCACCATGCAGCTGGCGGAACAGGCGCAGGGCGAAATCCTCCACCGGTTCGACCTTGTGGCTGCCATCGGGTTGCAGCACCTTGCGGTTGTACTTCAACGAAAATACCGGCTCTACCCCCGATGACACGTTGCCCGCGAACAGCGAGATGGTGCCGGTCGGCGCAATGGAAGTGAGCAGCGCATTGCGGATACCGTGCTGGGCAATGGCGTTGCGCACGTCCTTGTCCAGCTCCTGGACGTGACCGGAGGCAAGGTAGGCATCGCGGTCGAACAGCGGAAAGGCTCCCTTCTCGGCGGCGAGTTCGGTACTGGCGAGGTAGGCGGCACGCTCGATCTGCTGCATCCAGAGGCGGGCGACAGCGGCAGCTTCACTGGATCCGTAGCGCAACCCGCACATGGCCAGCGCATCCGCCAGACCGGTGACGCCGAGGCCGATACGGCGCTTGGAGCGTGCCTCATGCGCCTGCACCTCCAGCGGGTAGCGCGACACGTCGACCACGTTGTCCAGCATGCGCACGGCAATCCGGGTGATGCGGTCGAGCTCTGCCTCGTCCAGCCGCGCCTCGGGGCTGAACGGCGAAACCGTCAATGCTGCCAGGTTGATCGAGCCCAGCAGGCAGGCGCCATAGGGCGGCAGGGGCTGCTCGCCGCAGGGATTGGTGGCGTGGATGGTTTCGCAATAGGCGAGATTGTTGCGGGCATTGATGCGGTCGATGAAAATGACGCCTGGTTCGGCATAATCATAGGTCGAGCGCATGATGCGGTCCCATAAGTCCCGTGCCCGGAGTGTGCGGTAAACCTTGCCGCCAAAGACGAGATCCCAGCCGGCATCATCCTTGACCGCGGCCATGAAGGCATCGGTGACCAGTACCGAAAGATTGAACATGCGCAGCCGCCCGGCGTCCTGCTTGGCGGTGATGAAGTCCTCGATATCGGGATGGTCGCAGCGCATGGTCGCCATCATGGCGCCGCGGCGGGAGCCGGCAGACATGATGGTGCGGCACATGGCGTCCCAGACGTCCATGAAGCTCAACGGGCCTGACGCATCTGCGCCGACGCCCTTTACCGGCGCACCCCTGGGCCGCAGCGTGGAGAAGTCATGGCCAATGCCGCCGCCCTGCTGCATGGTCAGCGCTGCCTCACGCAATCCGTCGAAGATGGCGCTCATGTCATCCTCGATGGCGCCCATGACGAAGCAGTTGAACAGCGTCACGGTCCGGCCGGTGCCGGCGCCGGCAATGATGCGGCCGGCCGGCAGGAACTTGTAGCCGGACATCACCTCGTGAAACGCCCGCTCCCAGCGCCCGCGCCGGTGCTGCGCCTCGGGCTGCGCCAGCGCCCTGGCCACGCGGCGCCACGTATCGTCCACCGTCTCATCGATGGGCGTACCGTCCGCGGACTTGAAGCGGTACTTCATGTCCCAGATCTCATGGGCAATCGGGTCAAGTGCGGTCTTGTCGGTCATCGCTAGGGCTCGGAACTTTGGAACAAAAAGTGTACAACAAGACGCCGCCGAAGAAAAGCCAAAGCATCAGCCGGGCGTGTCACCGGCCTCGCGCAACAGACTGGTGGTGGCCGTCTCGATCTCGTGCTCAAGCCGGGCGGAGAATGTCTTGCGATCAAGCCCCGGTTCAATGGCGGGCAGGAACTCCACCACGATGGTGCCGGGCCGCCGGATGAACCTGCGCCGTGGCCAGAACAGGCCTGAATTGAGCGCAAACGGGGTGCATGGCACGCCCATGTGCATGTACAGCGCGGCAGCACCGGGCTTGTAGTCCGGCGCAGCACCGGGTGCTGAACGGGTGCCTTCGGGAAAGATCATCACCTGCCGGCCCCCGGCAACGGCGTGTTTCGCGTCTGCCGTCATCTTCTTGAGCGCAGACGTACCGGCTGAGCGGTCAACCGCGATCATCCGGAACTTGAGGCAGAACCAACCGAACAGCGGGATCAGCGTCAGTTCCTTCTTCAACACCAGCGCCGGGTCATCAAGCAAGGGCAACAGCGCGAAGATGTCCCATAATGACTGGTGCTTGCCGGCCAGCAGGGCGGGACCCTGCGGAATGTGCTCGCGGCCGCGCACCTCCATGCGCGTACCTGCAATCACCTTGAGCCACCACAGGCTGGCCCGGGCCCATTGCTTGAGCGCCCACATAGACCACTTGCGCGGCGTGAACATGAACCAGAACCCGCCCACCAGGAAGACGATCAGGTTCAGGTAGAACACGGTGTTGAACAGCAGGGAGCGCAGCACAAGCATGGGGTTGACACGGAAGCCTTGTGAAGAGGGGGATCGTGCGGATCAGTTTCCGATCTGGATGCGCATCAGCGCAAGCAGGTATTTCACATACTCGGAGAACCACAGCCTGAGGGATGTCA
>JAZBOA010000487.1:0-5772 GCA_036350935.1 Anderseniella sp.
AGTTCATCAGCTCAAGGCGGCTGCTGGTATGGCCGGACGGCAGCGAGGCGCAACTGTTCTCCGCCGAGGACCCTGAACAGCTGCGCGGGCCGCAGTTCGATCTCGCCTGGTGCGATGGCACTCTGCCGTTGCCCGTCAGACCAACCCGCCAGAGGACTGGATGCTTTTCTGCGGCATTGCACTGGGCCATGAGGATAGCCTTGCCCCAATCAACCGCTTGCGCACGGACAGGGCCGAGGTGCCCGAGTTCGCAAGGTTTTCAGGGTTCTGACCGGCTTCTCGATGGTGTTCATCACCGGTTCATGTGGCATGCGCCATGGTGCGGCCTTCCACGCTGGGACGTTGAGTATGATTGCCTTGAAGAAAATCTTGCCTGTCGCATTGGCGCTTGCGCTACTGGCTACTGCGCCGGTAACTGCAATCGCTTTGAGCAGTTCCGGCGCCGCGGCTGCTGTCGCGAGTGCAACCGGCGGCCAGGTTCTCGCCGTGCAGCCGGCTGGTGGCGGTTTCCGCGTCAAGGTCCGCATCGGTTCCGAAGTGAAATGGTGCAGCGTTGACGGTTCAGGCCGTGTAAGCTGCTGACCGGCAACGTAGCGGAGGACAGCATTTGCGGCTGCTGGTAGTTGAAGACGACCCCGACCTGAACCGGCAACTTGTGTCAGCCCTGAGCGACGCCGGCTATGCGGTCGATTCGGCGTCGGACGGTGAAGACGGCCACTTTCTCGGCGACACCGAGCCTTATGACGCCGTGATCCTGGACTTGGGCCTGCCGGTCATGGACGGTGTGAGCGTGCTGGAAGCATGGCGTCGCGAAGGCCGCACCATGCCGGTCCTCATCCTGACCGCGCGTGACCGATGGAGCGACAAGGTAGCCGGGTTCGATGCCGGCGCTGACGACTACGTCGCCAAGCCCTTTCACATGGAAGAAGTGCTGGCCCGCGTGCGGGCGCTGCTTCGCCGTGCTAGCGGCAACGCGTCGTCCGAACTGTCCTGCGGCGACCTTGTGGTCGACACTGCCAGCGCCCGGGTGACCGTGGCGGGAAATCCGGTCAAGCTGACCTCGCTGGAGTTCCGGCTGCTGAGTTACATGATCCACCACAAGGGCAAGGTCATTTCCCGCACCGAGCTGGTGGAGCACCTTTACGATCAGGACTTTGATCGCGATTCCAACACCATCGAGGTGTTCGTGGGCCGTCTGCGGAAGAAGCTCGGCATCGACGTCCTGAAGACCATCCGTGGCCTCGGTTACTGCCTGTCGGAACCGGATGAACAGGCCTAGCTCTCTTGCCTTCCGGCTGATCGCCGCGGCGGCCGTGGTCAGCATCGTGCTGCTTGCTGCGGCAGGCATACTATTGTCCTCGCTGTTTACCGCGGCGGTGGAACGCAGCCTTGACGCCCGCCTGCAGGCGGTTATGGATGGGTTGCTGGCATCAGTCGAACTCGAAGGCGGCAAGCCAAAGATGAACCGGCAGCTGGCCGACACCCGGTTCGAGCTTCCACTCAACGGCTGGTACTGGCAGATTTCCCAGGTAGGCGGGACCGCAGAAAACCAGCTTGCATCCACATCGCTGCTGGACGAGCGGCTTCCAATTACGCAATTCGACGATCCTGGCCGCGCCGATGGCGTCCGGCAAGCCGGCTACATGCGCGACAAGTCCGGCAATCAGCTTCGCGTCATAGAGCAGCGTTTCAACCTGTTCGGCAGCAAGGAGCAATACTCGTTCCTCATCGCTGGCAACTTTGATGAGCTGCAGGGAGAAGTCTCGGCGTTCAACAACGCGCTTATCGCCGTACTGGGGCTGTTGGGCGCTGGCCTGGTTGCCGCCATCTTCATTCAGGTGCGGTTCGGCTTGCGCCCCCTGTCAGCGCTGCAGATCGAACTGGCGCGGATCCGCGAGGGTGAAGAGGTCCGTATTTCCGGCAGCTACCCTGACGAGATACAGACCGTTACGGGCGAGCTGAACCAGTTGCTGGACGCCAACACCGAAATCATCGAGCGGGCCCGCACCCAGGTTGGCAATCTCGCCCACGCCCTGAAGACGCCGCTTAGCGTACTAACCAACGAGGCTGGCATTCATGGCGGTCCGTTGGGCAGCAAGGTTGCCGAACAGGCTGGCATCATGCGCGACCAGGTGTCGATGTATCTTGACCGCGCCCGCCGCGCCGCCCGCGCCCACACGATCGGGACGTTGTGCGATCCCAACGAGGTGGTCAAGGCGCTGGTGCGGACGCTCGAACGGATCCACATCGAGCAAGGCACCAGGGTCGAGACCAGTTACGCCCCGGCTGTCAGGTTCCGGGGAGAGCGGCAGGATCTGGAGGAAATGGTCGGCAACCTGCTGGACAACGCCTTCAAGTGGAGCGGCGGGAAAATTTCAGCCGCCGTGCGCCCGGCCATGCATCCGCCGGACACCCGCATAAGCTGGCTGGACATAGTCGTCGAGGACAATGGTCCGGGACTGCCGGACGGGGGTGCGGAGATTGCCATGCAGCGCGGCAGGCGACTTGATGAAACCAAGCCGGGATCGGGTCTCGGCCTCAACATCGTGTTCGAGACGGCGAGCATGTATGGCGGCCGCCTGACGCTGGGCAAAAGCAGGCTGGGTGGGCTCGAAGCAGTACTGACGTTGCCGGCCACCGGCGGCCAGGGCTGATCAGCCGACCTCTTCCTCCATGCCCGCCGGATTGGGCAGTCCCCGCTCCCGGTAGGGGGTGCGTGCATAGTAGGCGCGATAGCACTTCGAGAAGTGCGACGGCGAGGAAAACCCGCACGCCAGAGCCACGTTGATCACCGACATGTTGGTTTGCAGCAGCAGCGAACGCGCCTTCTTGAGGCGAAGCTCCAGGTAGTAGCGCTTGGGTGACCGGTCAAGGTAACGCCGGAACAGCCGCTCAAGCTGGCGGGTAGACAGCCCTGCCTGCTGGGCAAGCACGCTGGGTGACAATGGCTCCTCCAGATTTTTTTCCATCTGCTCGATGATGCCGACCATCTTCGGATGCCGTGCGCCGATCCGGGCCGGCAGAGACATCCGCTGGTGCTCGCCGGGCTGGCGGATCGGCGAATGCAGGATGTTTTCAGCCACGTTGGTTGCCAGTGCGGAACCGTGCTGGGCCGAGATGAGCGCCAGGATCATGTCCAGCGCCGACGTGCCGCCTGCTCCTGTAAACCGGTCCCGATCAATCTCGAACAGGCTGCTGGTGACGTTGATCTCGGGAAATTCCTCCATGAAGCCCGGCTGGTTTTCCCAGTGGATGGTGCAGGTATATCCGTCCAGCAATCCGGCCATTGCCAGCAGCTGGGCGCCAGTGCAGATCGCGCCGATGTCGGTCCCCTTGCGGGCCGCCTTGCGCAGCCAGTTGAACAGCACCCTGTCGGCATGCCGGTGAACATTGGTGCCGCCGCAAACAATAACCGTGGCGTGATCCGGGATCGAGTCCAGGTCGCCATCCGGCACCAGCGTAATACCGCTGGAGGCGGTGACGGGAGAGCCATCGTTGGAGTGGGTCGTCCAGACATATAGAGACTTCTCGGATTGCCGATTGGCCAGCCGCAACGGATCAATGACGGATGTGACGGGCAGGAGCGTGAACTCCGGGACCAGGATAAGAGCGATCTGCATGGGCAGATCTCTGGGCTTGTCGCCAAACATTTAGATGTGAAACCTCATTGCAATCGAGTGACTTCGCCCCATGCCGGGCGCCGTGTCTCTGCTACGCGGTGCGGCAAAACTGACCGGAGTCGCATTCGTCACGGCCAGGTCGCAAATTGCACGTTTCCGACGTCGCAAATGTCGCATGGTGATTGCGCTAATCAAGTCGGGAGACTACGTCAATGGGTATTGCAACGATGGCGCCGCAACCGGCCGCGGTTAAGGAGACACCGATGTCGGCGTTCATGGCCAACATGACCCTGGAAATCACGCCGCGTCAGGCAGAGAAGCTGCCGCTGATCCAGCAGCACGTCGCACCGGGCTCGCGCGTGTTCGTGGCGCTCGTTGATCCCTCCCATCTTGAAGACCAGTATTCCGCTGTGGCCGAGATCCGCAAGTGCGGTCTTGAGCCGGTGCCGCACGTGCCGGCGCGGTTCGTCGCAAACGAGGATGACTTGAAGCGCCGCATCGAGCGCCTTGCACAGGCGGGCGGCGTTGACACCTACCTGGTGCTGGGCGGCGGTGCGCCTGAGCCCGTGGGTGACTATCACTCTGCGCTGCAGCTGATGGAAACCGGTGTGTTTGAAGCCAACGGCGCAAGGACGCTCGGCGTTGCCGGCCACCCGGAAGGCAATAGCGACATCACCAAGGTGCACGGTGAGGCAATGCTGGTGTCCGCGTTGAAGGACAAGCAGGCCTACATCCGCGAGCACGGCATGGACGGATTCATTGCCACGCAGTTCCTGTTCGAGGCCGAGCCGGTGGCCAAGTGGGCCGAGGGCCTGCGCGCGCAAGGCATCGACCTGCCGGCCTGGGTCGGCATTCCGGGCCCTGCTTCCATCAAGACGCTGGCCAAGTATGCTGCCGTTTGCGGCGTCGGCAATTCGGCCCGCTTCATCCGCAAGCAGGCGCTCAACGTCACCAAGCTTCTGTCCGTGTCCACGCCGGACAAGTTCCTGAACGAGCTTGCCGCCATCCACGTCAACAAGCCGGACCTGAAGATCGCCGGACCGCACATGTACCCGTTCGGCGGCTTCGACAAGCTGTTCGACTGGATGAGCACGCTGCAGCGCTGAAAACCGTTTCTCCCTGAAACTGGCAACGCCCGGTCCGCAACGGCCGGGCGTCTTTCTTTTCAGCACTGCAGGCGGACGTCATCCTGTCTTGGAGAACAGTCCGATCACAGCACCTGGCCCGGCCGTCGCCTTGAGCCACTTCCAGGTATAATCGGCATAGGAGCGGAACACGTAGAGGTCGACCGTGTCCGGGCCTTCCGAAACGATGTGGGCAAGCGCCGCGATCTCGGCGAACACCAGCCGGCGCACCAGTCCGGCCTTGTATTCAGCCAAGGTGAAGTCGATCGACGATCCCTTCATCAGGACTTCGCGCACGTGCTCTCCCTCAAGCCGGATGATGGCGCGCATGTCGGACACGTCCACGGCCAGCGAATGCACGCCGTCGAGCGCCTTGGTCAGGTCCGCCAGCAGCTTGTGCTGACCGCCGCGCGGACAGGTGATCAACCACTGGTCGACCGACAGCCAGAACACGGTGATGCCGCCCTTCACCGCGCTGGTGCGCGGCTTCACGGGAAGGTCAAGCCCGAGCGCAGACTTGGCCGCCTGCGTGAATTTTGCCGACGAAGCTTCGCCGCGAAGGTCGATCATGCCGCGATCAGACACCTCGCGCATGGCGATGCTGAGGCCCGTTGCACCATCGTGACCGGCCACGTGGGCCAGCGCGCTATTGAATACCGGATCAGACATCCTGCCGTTTCCCTTCCGGATCGAGGAACACTGGAGACACGATCTTCGCCTCCACAACCTTGCCGCCTTCCAGCGGGAACGAGACGGTCTCGCCCATCTTTGACAACCCGCCCTCGATAAGTGCCATTGCAATGGAGCGCTCCAGCGTCGGGCTCCAGTAGCTCGACGTGACCTGGCCGATCATCTTCATCGGCGGCTGTGGCTTGACCTCAGACACCGCATAGGCGCCGTCAGGCAGGACATCGTTCGGGTCCTTCGTCTCAAGGCCAACAAGCTGCTTGCGGCCTTCCGAGGCAAGGAACGACTGGCTCAGCGAGCGCTTGCCGATGAAGTCGTCCTTCTTCTTCGACACCGCCCAG
>JAZBOA010000488.1:0-3122 GCA_036350935.1 Anderseniella sp.
CGCTGGTCTGGGCTTTGGCCATCACATGGCTGGGATGCGCGCCCGCGATGGCCGAAATGAGCGCAACGGAGCTCGCCAAGCTCGCTCAGAACCCGGTCGGCAATCTCATCAGCGTACCGTTTCAGAACAACACCAATCTGAACTACGGGCCGGAACGGGGCACGCAGAACATCCTCAATATCCAGCCGGTGATCCCGATCTCGATCAACAAAGACTGGAACATCATCACGCGGACCATCGTGCCCGTGATCTGGATGCCCTCGCTCGGTGAAGACATCGGCAGCACCACCGGCATCGGCGATACCGTATTCACGGCCTTTCTGTCGCCGGCCAATCCCGGCAAATGGATCTGGGGTGCAGGACCGGTCGTTCAGGCCCCGACCAACAGCAGCGACGAGCTGGGCAACGGCAACTGGGGGCTTGGCCCGTCTGCCGTGCTGTTGCATCTGGAGAAGGGTAGTCCCTGGGTCTATGGCGCCTTGGTCAACACTATTTGGTCGCTGACCAACAACCAGCAGGGCGGCTATTACAACAACGGCCTGATTCAGCCTTTTGTCAACTACAACTTCAAAGGCGGCTTGTATCTGGTCTCGGCGCCGATCATCACCGCCAATTGGGCCGCCGACAGCGACAACCGCTGGACTGTTCCGGTTGGCGCCGGCGTCGGCAAGATCTTCCACCTCGGCAAGCTGCCGGTGAACATGCAACTTTCTGGGTACTACAACGCCGTGACCCCGGACTTCGGCGCCGACTGGCAGATCCGCGCACAAGTCCAGTTCATGTTTCCCAAATAGGTACTCGACGGTTGGAGGTGGGCACGATTAGAAATATCTGAATTCAAATTCATCCCGTAGCCATCGGGATGCCTGAACAACGCGTTCTTCAAGCGAGAAGACGAATGGGTGGGTCCTTGACCTACACGGCAGTCTTCACACAATTCAAAAACCTTTGAACAAAGAGTAAAACAATGTCGTATTCCTATTCCAAAATGATCGGCGCGGTTGCCATGACCGCCATGATGCTTTTCGGCAGTCTGGCCGTCGCCGAGGACGCCAAACAGCCCGCTGGCACGATCACCATTCAAGAAAAAGAGCTCGGATTCATCCTTGGCGGCAGCAAGGGCAGCGGGACCTTGACATTCCAGGGCGAAGAGTACCCATTCAAGCTCAGGGGAATCAGTGTCGGGGCCAATGTCGGCATCTCCAAAATGAGTGCCTCCGGCGAGGTCTACGATCTAACCAGCGTTTCGGATTTCCCGGGAACCTTCACCAAGCTAGACGCCGGCGTCGCCTTGGGCGGTGGCATGGGTGGACTGCGCTTGAAGAACCAGAATGGCGTGATCTTGGTGCTGCGCTCACGCACCGAGGGCGTCGATCTGAATCTCGGAAGCATGAGCGGAATGACTGTCACGATGGAGTAGTGACGGCTCCCCGCAAGCTGTCTTCCATCTGACTGTCTGCCGCTTGCCCGTCCACGCATGCAACCGGGGAATGCAATCGGGCAAGCGGCATCGTTTGAACCGTGCGAGGAGAACCGATGCCCGATCACCTGTCCGCCGGCCGGCGCCCCGCCACCCGCCCGTTGCCGACAATGTTGTCTGCCACCCGGGGCCTGGCCCCGGTTGTGATCTTGGCCTTGGGCCTCGGCGCGCTCGGTGCGACCGCTGAGGCGCGCGCCGACTCACTGTTCGGCGACCTCAAGGCTAAGGCCGCCGCCGCTGCGCAGAAGGCGGGCGAGGCGGCCGGCGATGCGGCGCACAAAGCCGGCACGGTCGCCGGCGATGTCGCGCACAAGGCCGGGGAGCTCGGTGCCAAGGCGGTGGAGCACGTGGAAGGCACCACCGAGGAGGCCATGCAGGATCTCAGCGACGGCGACACCCCGGACGGCACCCGCGCCAAGCTGGATCTGATGGCGGCACAAACGCTGGACCGGCTGCTTGCCGAACGCCCTGACGTGGCGCCGCTGCTGGCGGCCAGCGACGGCTATGCCGTGTTCGACACCCGTCAGATGCAGCTCGGGCTCGCCGGCGGCTACGGGCGCGGCGTCGCGGTGGAGAGCGACTCGGGCGCGCGCACCTACATGCGTATGGGCAGTGCGGGCGTCGGTATCGGGTATGGCTTCGGCGGTTTCGATACCCAGTTCGTAATCCTGCTGCAGACGCCCTTCGCCTACCACAAGTTCGTCACCCAGGGGCTCGATGCCACCGCGGAGGCGGGCAGCTTGGCGGGTGACGAGCAAGAGCGCCTGGCGCTCGGGTTCGAGGACGGTCGCGCCGTGTTCGTGCTCACCAACAAGGGTTGGAAGATCTCCGCCAAGCTCACCGGCACCAAGTACTGGCCGGACGAGGCACTCAATGCACCCAACAGCTAGACCGACCCGGCGGCAGATGCCGCACGTCATCGCGGCAGCCCTGGGCCTCCTGTCGCTGTCCGGTGTGCCGGCGC
Organism: Anderseniella sp.; assembly: GCA_036350935.1. Taxonomy (GTDB): domain Bacteria; phylum Pseudomonadota; class Alphaproteobacteria; order Rhizobiales; family Aestuariivirgaceae; genus Anderseniella. The sequence continues at coordinate 2,445 of JAZBOA010000488.1, forward strand.
TCGCGGTCGACGAGGTCGCCGACGACGGCTATGTCGGCAGCGCGCGCTGCGGCAGCTGCCACGCCGCCGAGCTCACCGCCTGGCGCGGCTCCCATCACGACCTAGCCATGGCCGAGGCGACGCCGGAGAACGTCCTCGGCGACTTCGACGATACCGAATTCACCGCCCACGGCGTCACCACGCGCTTCTACCGTGACGGCGATGAATTCCGGGTGGACACCGACGGCCCGGACGGCAAACCTGCGAGCTATGCCATCGCCTATACCTTCGGCTGGACGCCGTTGCAGCAATACCTGATCCGCTTCCCCGACGGGCGGCTGCAGGCGTTGGGCATTGCATGGGATTCACGCCCGGCGGACCAGGGCGGCCAGCGCTGGTTCCACCTCTACCCGGACGACGCGGACTACGGCCCCGATCACCCGCTGCACTGGACCAACCGCGACCAGACCTGGAACTACCAGTGCGCCGAGTGCCACTCCACCGGCCTGCACAAGGGCTACGACCTGAGCACGGACGCCTACACCACCACCTGGGCCGAGATCGACGTCGCCTGCGAGGCCTGCCACGGCCCAGGCGCCGCGCACACAGCGCAGGCCGAGGCCGCCGCGGCGGGCAATGCCGATGCCTGGGACGCCCAGAAGGGCCTGGCGCCGGACCTCGCCGACCGCGATAACGCCA
>JAZBOA010000489.1:0-18222 GCA_036350935.1 Anderseniella sp.
CCCACCGAGTTCAAGCTGCTCGAGCACATGATGCAGACGCCGGGCCGTGTCTATACCCGCGCCCAGTTGCTGGATGCCGTATGGGGCCGCGATGTCTATGTCGACGAGCGCACCGTGGACGTACACGTCGGGCGCTTGCGCAAGTCGATCAACCGGTCCCGCGAGGCCAATCCGATCCGCACCGTGCGCGGGGTTGGTTACTCGTTCGATGAACGCTTTGGCGCCGTGAACGCCTGACTGGTTCCGCCTTTGCCAGCCCGGCAAAAAGGGCGGCTCTTTCGAACCGCCCCGTGCATCCCTTGCGCTTGAAGTCTTCGCCGTTTACCCGGTGCGCCGGCGCCGGTCGCTGTGCGGCTGGTAGGCAATTGCCGCATGGCCTGGGCAATACGGCATGCCATCCTTGGGCGGCTTGCCGCAGAAGCAGAAATCCTCGTGGCTCGGATCGCCGATCGGCCAGCGGCAGGTCTTGTCCGACAGCATCAGGATGGTGACCCGTTCGCCTATTGGAATGTCGGCCGCACGGATCGGTACGGGCTCAAGCATCGGCTCCGGCTTGGCCGCCGGCAGCGGCTTCAGCGCCGTATTGCCGATGCTGCGCGCCACCGGGCTGCCGGTGTCGGCATTGCCCGCCGGGGCCGGCCGGCCCGGGTGGCTGGGCTCGCGTGTCTTGCGGGTGCGCGGGGTGCTGACCCTGGTGCGGGTGACCCGGCCCGACAGGCCCATGCGGTGCACCTTGCCGATGACCGCGTTGCGGGTCACCCCGCCGGCCAGCTTCGCCGCGATCTGGCTGGCGCTCAGGCCCTCGGCCCACATCTTCTTCAGAAGCTCCACCCGCTCGTCCGTCCAGGGCAGTTTCTGGTTGTCGCCGGATGCTTCGTTATTGTCGATCAAGACTGAATCCTTCCCTCTTCACCGGCCAAGGCTCTGGCCCGGTGTTGAAACGCATATGTACGGACAGAAATCGCTACATCTCGTAGCCTGTTGATGGGGACCCTACTAAATACGCTGAATCACCCGCAAGAGTCGGACCGTGAATTTCGGTTCTTTTCCCCAGTTTCGGCCCGGATTCATGGTTAACAGCCAGTTAATCCCCAGCTTTGGCCACCGTACATGCGGCGTTCTGACTCAGGCGTCGGCCGGGCGTCCCGGCAAGGCCCTCTGCCAGCCCGCGCAACACGTTGATTTGAGCCCGGTTTACACATATATTCGCGGTGTTGAAGCAATACGCCGCCGCAAAGCCCGGCGGCGTTTGCCATTTGAAATCCTGTTCACATCAAACCGGCCAGAAGGTCCTCCCCGGTATGTCCAGCGCTGTATTGCCCACCTACAATCGCACACCGTTCGCCATTGAAAGCGGCGAGGGTGCCTGGGTGCGCACCAGCGATGGCCGCCGCCTGCTGGACTTCGGCGCCGGCATCGCCGTCAACGCGCTGGGCCATTGCCACCCGCACCTGGTGGAGACCCTGAAGAGGCAGGCCGAAACCCTCTGGCACACTTCCAACCTCTATCGCATCCCGGATGGCGAGCGCCTGGCAGGGCGGCTCACCGGCGCCACCTTCGCCGACTATGTGTTCTTCACCAATTCGGGCGCCGAGGCGCTGGAAGCCGCCATCAAGATGGCGCGCAAGTATCACGCCGTGTCCGGCCACCCGGAGAAGTACCGGCTGATCACCTTCGAAGGCGCCTTCCACGGCCGCACGCTCGCCACCATCGCCGCCGGCGGCCAGCCGAAATATCTCGAGGGCTTCGGCCCCGTCACGCCCGGCTTCGACCAGGTGCCGTTTGCCGACCATGACGCCATCGAGGCAGCTATCGGACCGGAGACAGCGGGCATCCTGATCGAACCGGTGCAGGGCGAAGGCGGTATCCGCCCGGTACCGGCGACGTGCCTGAAGGGCCTGCGCGAACTGTGCGACCGCCTTGGCCTGCTGCTGGTGTTCGACGAGGTTCAATGCGGAATGGGCCGTACCGGCACATTGTTCGCCTACCAGCAGTCGGGCATCGCGCCCGACATCCTTGCCTCTGCAAAGGGCATCGGCGGCGGCTTTCCGCTCGGCGCCTGCCTGGCCACGGCGGAAGCCGCCAAGGGCATGACCGCCGGCACCCATGGCTCCACCTATGGCGGCAACCCGCTGGCCATGGCGGTGGGCAACGCGGTGCTGGATGTCATCCTCGAAGACGGTTTCCTGGAGGACGTCAAGCGCAAGGCATCGCTGCTCAACCAGAAGCTGGCAGGCCTGAAGGATGCGTTCCCCGGCATCATCGAGGAAGTGCGTGGCGCAGGTCTCATGATGGGCATCAGGTGCAAGGCGGGCGTGTTGAACACGGATCTTGCCGCCAGGTGCCTCGACGAGGGACTGATGGTCGTCACCGCCGGTGATAATGTGGTGCGCCTGCTGCCGCCGCTGATCGTGTCGGACGCGGAGATCGGCGAGGCTGCAACGCGCATCGAAAACGCCTGCCGCGCATTGAAGCAGAAGGCGGCCTGAGCCGAGGCCTTCCTGTCCCGGCGACAGCAACTCCAGGAACAGCAACATGTCTTCAAACGGCAACTACCGCTCCTTTATCGATATCTGCGAAGTGCCTGCCGCGGATCTGAACGCGATGCTGTCCGGTGCGCTGCATGCCAAGCAGGCGCGCGACGGCGCACCGAAAGGCGTGATCGACGGCCTGCGTCCGCTGGACGGCCACCTGCTGGCGATGATCTTCGAAAAGCCGTCCACCCGCACCCGGGTGTCGTTCGACGTGGCCATCCGCCAGCTTGGCGGCCAGAGCATCGTGCTGTCTGCGGCGGACTTGCAGCTTGGCCGCGGCGAGACCATTGCCGACACCGCCCGCGTATTGTCGCGCATGGCCGACATCATCATGTTGCGCACCCACGAACCCGAGAAGCTGGCGGAGCTGGCCGGCGAGGCCACCGTGCCGGTCATCAATGGCCTGACAGACGCTTCGCATCCCTGCCAGATCATGGCCGACCTGCTGACGCTGCTGGAGCAGAAGGGAACCGTATCCGGCCGCAAGGTTGCGTGGGTGGGGGATGGCAACAACGTGCTGACCTCGTGGATCCATGCCGCCGGCAAACTCGACTTCCATCTGTCCATAGCGACCCCGCCGGAACTGGCGCCTGATGCGGAAGCCCTGGCATGGGCTCGCGGGCATGGCGCCAGCGTGAGTGTCGGTACCGACCCGCGCACTGCCGTCAAGGGCGCTGACTGCGTGGTCACCGATACCTGGGTGTCGATGAGCGACAATGACGCCGCCTCGCGCCACAACCTGCTGCAGGCCTACCAGGTCAATGACGCGCTGATGGCCCACGCCGCTGAGGATGCCATCTTCATGCACTGCCTGCCGGCCCACCGGGAAGAAGAGGTGACCGCCTCGGTCATCGACGGCCCGCAATCTGTCGTCTGGGACGAGGCCGAGAACCGGCTGCACGCCCAGAAGGCGATCCTGCGCTGGTGCCTCAACAAGCTTTGACGGATGAACGGCGAGATATCGTGAAGGACTTGCGTACAGTTGACATAACGACGGCCGTTTCGGTCGAGGACGCCGTGTTGCCGTTCGAGATCAAGCCGCTTGGCGTGCGTGGCCGCATGGTGCGCTTCGGCGGCGTGCTGGACCAGATACTCGACCGCCATGACTATCCGATGGCGGCGTCTGCGGTACTGGCTGAAGCAGTGACGCTTGCGGCGATGTTCGGCTCGATGCTCAAGTTCGACGGCAAGTTCATCCTGCAGACCTCCACCGATGGACCGGTCGACATGCTGGTGGCGGACTTCGCCTCGCCCAACAAGGTGCGCGGCTATGCCCGGGTGGACGTTGAGCGCCTTGAGCAGCTGGAAGCAACAAGCCATCTCACGCCGCAAGCAGTCATTGGCAACGGCCACCTGGCCATGACCGTGGACCAGGGCCCCGACATGGAACGCTACCAGGGCATCGTCGCCCTGCAGGGCGGCACGCTGGCTGATGCGGCGCACGAATACTTCCGCCAGTCCGAGCAGATCCCGACGTTGCTCAAGCTGGCGGCCGGGCCGCTGGTGGGCCGCGCCGGTGCCGCGCCGTCATGGCGTGCCGGCGCCATCATGATCCAGCACCTGCCGGCGGACGGCGGCATCAGCCCGATGCAGGTCTATTCCGGCGACAATCCGTCCGGCGACGATGACTCGATCGCCGAGGATGACAACTGGGTGAAGGCGAAGTTCCTGCTCGACACGGTGGAAGACCACGAACTGCTCGATCCGCTCCTGTCATCCGAGCGGGTGCTGTACCGGCTGTTCCATGAGGACGGCGTGACCGTCTATCCGGAACTGGAATTCCAGCGCTATTGCTCGTGCTCGTCAGACCGGCTGCGGGACATTCTCTCGCGCATGCCGGACGAGGACCGGGCGCACATGGCGGAGGATGGCGAGGTCAAGGTGAAGTGCGAGTTTTGCTCCACCGAGTACGTTTTTTCGCCGGAAGACATCGGCGTGGATGATGGCAGCGGCTGACAGCCCGCTCACGCCAGATCAACCGCTCAATACCTCTCCCAGCCGGTCAAGAAACCGGTCGCATTGCGACAGCTGATCCAGCGCCACGAACTCGTCGGGCTTGTGGGCCTGGTCGATGCTGCCCGGCCCGCAGATGACGGTGGAGATGCCGGCTGCCTGGAAGTGACCGGCCTCGGTTGCATAGGACACGGCTTCGGTGCGGTTCGATCCGGAGAGCCTGAGCGCCAGCGAACGCGCTTCGCCCTCGGGCTCGGGTGCAAGGCCCGGCACGTTGACATAATTGTCGGTCTCGATGCCTGCGTGCGCAAACCGCGCACGGATGACGGCGTTGCGGGCGCTGATCCAGGCCGCCATGCGGTCGCGGATCTCGTTCTCGTCTTGCGCCGGCACCAGCCGCGCCTCCCATGACAGGATGGCCCTGTTGGGCAGGATGTTGACGGCGGAGCCGGCATTCAGCACCCCGGCATGAACGCTGGTATAAGGCGGGTCGAACTCGCCCGACGGGTCGCCGCGTTCACGCATTTCGGCGGCCAGCCTGTCAAGCTCCACCACCATGGCGGCTGCCTCCGACAGGGCGCTCCAGCCCGCTTCCGGCTGCGAGGAATGGGCTTCAACCCCGGTAAACGTTGTCAGGTATGCCTGGCAGGCCTTCTGTCCGGTGACTACTTCCATCATGGTGGGTTCGCCGACGATACAGACCGACGGCTGCGGAAGGTCAAGGCCAAAGCGGCGGATCGCCGGCAGCACGCCCTCGCAGGTAATTTCCTCGTCGCATGAAAACACCAGGTGCACCGGCCGTGACAGCCGGCGCGCGGCCAGCCTTGGCACTGCCGCCAGGCAGCAGGCGAGGAACCCCTTCATGTCGCAGGCGCCGCGGCCGAACAGCTTGCCGTCCGCTTCGTGCGCCTGCCAGGGATCTGTGGTCCATTGCTGGCCGTCCACCGGCACCACGTCGGTGTGGCCCGACAGCACGATGCCGCCATCCTGCCTCGGCCCGATCGTTGCGATGAGGTTGGTCTTGCCCGGCTCCAGGTCGGCCCGCACCGTCTCGATGCCGAGGCCCTTGAGGTAGTCCTCGGCGAACTCGATGAGAGGGACGTTGGTCTTGTGCGAGGTGGTATCGAAGCCGATCAGGCTGGCCAGCAGCTCAGCCGAACCGGGCTGGCGCCCCGGCGAAGGTTTTGCGGTCACGGACGGGCATCTCCCCCGGCAGGCATCTTTGCGATCTTCAGTTGATGGTAATGGCTGCCTGCGGCGAGTCGAGCGAAAACGCCGGCACCTGCACGTCCAGCAACTGCCCGTCATGGGATTCCATGGTGTAGAAACCGGTCATGAAGCCGCTCGAAGTGCCCAGCGGGCAACCCGAGGTGTATTCGAAACGCTCACCTGGCCCCAGCGTGGGCTGCTTGCCCACCACGCCCTCGCCGTCGACATGCTGGCGCTGGCCATTGGCGTCGATGATCTCCCAGTGACGGGTGCGCAGGGTAACCGTCTGGTTCGAGGTATTCTCGATGGTGATGGTGTAGGCCCACACATAGTAGTTCTCGTCCGGGTCGGACCGGTCGGCAAGGAACTCCGGGTGTACCAGCACCCTGATGCCGTGAGTCGTGGCTGCATACTGGTTCATGATTCGCCTTCGCAAGTCGTGTATCAGCAGGAAGCTGCCGCAGTGTCTGGAGGCGGCCGATTCACCTCCCGGCAAGGCCCGTTTATCCACGGGAATCAGGCATTTCAATCGTGATTCCCCGCCGCCGGAGCCGACAAGGGGGTTGCCGGTGTGCTATCCCCGTAGCCATTCAGTGTGAGCCCGGAGCAGCCCGAATGACAATGACTCCCAAGTGCGGCATAGCGCCTGCCCACATCATACGGCAGATGGCCGAGCAAGGCCACATCATTGCCGCACGGGCGCTGGATGCCGACCAGGTGCAGCCGGCCAGTCTCGACCTGCGCCTCGGCGAGGTGGCGTGGCGGGTCAGGGCGTCGTTCATGCCGGGTCCGCGCAACACGGTGGCAGACCGTCTGGAGCAGCTGTCGTTGCACCGTATCGACCTGGCGGCGGGCGCCGTTCTTGAAGTGGGCTGCGTCTACATCGTGCCGTTGATGGAAAGCCTGGCGCTGCCGCAGGGCGTGGCGGCCGCGGCCAATCCCAAGAGCTCTACCGGCCGGCTCGACATCTTCACCCGCGTCATTGCCGACCATGCCTCGCAATTCGACACCGTGCCGGCGGGCTATTGCGGGCCGCTTTACGCCGAGATCAGCCCGCGCACCTTCCCGATCCTGGCGCGCACCGGCTCGCGGCTGTCGCAGATCCGCTTCCGCCAGGGCGAAGTAAGGGCCACCGACGAGGTCATTCACGCGCTGCACGCTGAAAAGCCGCTGGTGACCTCGGGCACGGTGGACATTGACAACGGCATTGCGCTCACCATCGACCTGTCGAGCTTCGGCGATGGCCAGCCGGTGGGCTTCCGCGCCAAGCGGCATTCAGGTCTTGTTGACGTGGACCGCAAGGCGGCGCTCGAGGTGCTCGATTACTGGGACCCGATCTGGCAGCGCGACCAGCTTATCCTCGATCCCGACCAGTTCTACATCCTGGCGTCGAAGGAGGCGGTGCGCGTCCCGCCCACCCATGCCGCTGAAATGACGCCGTTCAACCCGCTGGTGGGCGAGTTCCGGGTGCATTATGCGGGCTTCTTCGATCCCGGTTTCGGCGACGTGTCCGGCCATGGCGAGGGCGCGCGCGCGGTGCTCGAAGTGCGCAGCCACGAGGTGCCGTTCATCCTCGACGACGGGCAGATCATTGGCCGGCTGATCTATGAACCGCTGTCCGAACCTCCAGAGACGGTCTACGGCCAGGGCATCGGCTCGAACTACCAGCGCCAGGGCCTGAAACTGTCCAAGCACTTCAAGCCGTTCGTGGCGTGAGCGGGCTGAGCCGGCTCAGTTCTCGTCCATTTTCAGCGCCGAGATGAAGGCGTCCTGCGGAATCTCGACGCGGCCGAACTGACGCATCTTCTTCTTGCCTTCCTTCTGCTTGTCCAGAAGTTTCCGTTTACGGGTGGCGTCGCCGCCATAGCACTTGGCGGTCACGTCCTTGCGCAGGGCCGAGATGGTCTCGCGCGCGATGATGCGCCCGCCGATGGCCGCCTGGATCGGGATCTTGAACATGTGCCGCGGGATCAGCTCTTTCAGCTTCTCGCACATAACCCGGCCGCGCTGTTCCGCGCGGCCCCGGTGCACGATGGTGGCCAGCGCATCGACCGGCTCGTCGTTAACGAGGATCTGCATGCGTACGAGATCGCCCGGCTCGTAACCCACCATCTGGTAGTCGAAGCTGGCATAGCCGCGCGTCACCGATTTCAGCCGGTCGTAGAAGTCGAACACCACCTCGTTGAGCGGCAAGGCATAGACCACCATGGCGCGGCTGCCGGCATAGGTCAGCTCGATCTGCCGCCCGCGCCGGTCCTCGCACAGCTTGAGGATGGCGCCCAGATATTCGTCCGGCACCAGGATGGTGGCCTTGATCCACGGCTCCTCGATTTGCTCGATATAGTGCGGTTCCGGCATGTCGGCCGGGTTGTGCAGCTCCAGCATTTCGCCCTTGGTCAGCTGGATGTGATAGATCACCGACGGCGCCGTGGTGATCAGCTCGATGTTGAACTCGCGCTCCAGCCGGTCGCGGATGATTTCCAGGTGCAGCAGGCCGAGGAAGCCGCAGCGGAAGCCGAAGCCAAGCGCTGCCGAGGTTTCCATCTCGAACGAGAAGCTGGCATCGTTGAGGCGCAGCTTGCCCATGGCCTCGCGCAGGTCCTCGAACTCGGCCGTGTCGACGGGGAAGAAACCGGCGAACACCACCGGCTGGGCCGGCTTGAAGCCCGGCAGGGCCTTGGCGCAGGGGCGCTTTTCTTCGGTCACCGTGTCGCCTACGCGGGTGTCGGCCACTTCCTTGATCTGCGCCGTCATGAACCCGATCTCGCCGGGGCCAAGCTCCGCCACCATGTCGGCCTTGGGCCGGAACACGCCGACCCGGTCCACCAGGTAGTTGGCGTCGGTGCTCATCAGCTTGATGCGCATGCCCTTCTTGAGCCTGCCGTCGATGATGCGCACCAGCACGATGACGCCCAGGTAGGCGTCGTACCAGCTGTCGACCAGCAGCGCCTTCAGCGGCGCGTCCGCATCGCCCTGCGGCGCGGGCAGCCGGTGCACGATGGCCTCCAGCACCTCCTTGATGCCGATGCCGGTCTTGGCGGAGATCTCAAGCGCCTCCGAGGCGTCCAGCCCGATCACGTCCTCGATCTGCTGCTTGACCCGGTCAGGCTCGGCGGCAGGCAGGTCGATCTTGTTGAGGACCGGCACGATCTCGTGATTGTTGTCGATGGCCTGGTAGACATTGGCCAGCGTCTGCGCTTCCACGCCCTGTGCCGCGTCCACCACCAGCAGCGAACCTTCCACCGCGGCCAGCGACCGGTTCACCTCGTAGGCGAAGTCCACGTGGCCGGGCGTGTCGATCAGGTTGAGCTCGTAGGTCTCGCCATTGTCGGCCGTATAGTCGAGGCGCACCGTCTGCGCCTTCACGGTGATGCCGCGCTCGCGCTCGATGTCCATCGAATCGAGCACCTGCTCCTTCATCTCGCGTTCGGAAAGCCCGCCGCAGACCTGGATGAGGCGGTCGGCCAGCGTCGACTTGCCATGGTCGATGTGCGCCACGATGGAGAAGTTGCGGATGTGCGAGGTGTCTGTCATGCCGCGCTGTTTGGCAGCACCTACATGACCCGTCAAGCGGACAAATGGCGCGGGGGAAGGGGGTAGACCAAAGTTTGGAATTGTTCTAAAAAATACCATTATCCAGCCCGCCCGAACAGCGACAAGAGTCTCCAGCCGTGAAACCGTTTGCCGACCTCACCGAAAAGGAAATCCTCGCACTGGCGATCGCGTCCGAGGATGACGATGCGCGCACCTACATGTCCTTTGCCAACTCGCTGCAGGACCAGTACCCGGCCTCGGCGCGGGTGTTCATCGACATGGCGGAAGAGGAGCATGAGCATCGCAGACGGCTGACCGAATTGTTCCAGAAGAAGTTCGGCGACTTCATTCCGCTCATCCGCCGGTCCGACATCACCGGCTTCGTCAAGCACCAGCCGGCCTGGCTGATGAAGCAGCTCTCGCTCGACACCGTCCGCAAGCGCGCCGAAGTGATGGAACTGGAGAACTACCGCTTCTACAAGCAGGCCGCCGAGCGCTCGTCCGACGAAGACGTGAAGAAGCTGCTGCTGGACCTGGCCGAGGAAGAAAAGGGCCACGAGAACCTGGCCTCCAGGCTGTCCGATAGGCACCTCGACGCTGATACCAGGCTGGCCGAGGCCGACGCCGAGAAGCAGCTCTTCCTGCTGCAGGTTGTGCAGCCCGGCCTGCTTGGTCTGATGGATGGTTCCGTGTCGACCCTGGCGCCGCTGTTTGCCGCTGCTTTCGCCACTCACGACACCTGGCAGACCTTCCTCGTCGGCACCGCCGCCTCGATCGGCGCCGGCATCTCGATGGGCTTTGCCGAGGCGCTGTCGGACGACGGCGAACTGACCGGGCGCGGCCACCCGTGGATTCGCGGCTCAGCCGCGGGCATCATGACCGCCATCGGCGGGCTGGGCCACACGCTGCCCTACCTGATCAACGACTTCTGGACCGCCACGATCCTCGCCGTGATCATCGTGTTCATCGAGCTGTGGGCGATCTCGTACATTCGCTACAAGTACATGGACACGCCGTTCCTGCGGGCAGCCTTCCAGATTGCCGTCGGCGGCTTCATCGTGTTCCTCGCCGGCATATGGATCGGCAGTCACTGAACTCGGGAAAGCCCGATCCGGCCCAGCGCCGGCAGCTTGATTGATGGCTGGTCGAAGTCCACGCCGATGGTCGCGCCGAGGAAGTGCAGTTCCAGCCCCTCGCGCCACGACCCACCCGCACCGATCAGCCCGTGCAGCGACACCTGCCATCCCGTTCCCGACGGCATGCGCGCCACCTGCAGGCCGGGGCCGAGCCAGTCCTTGCCGATGCCGGCCGGATCAAGCTCGGCCCCGAGTTCCGGCACGGCACGGGCAACATGCGCCACGAAGCTGTTGGAGTTGGGTCCCGGCCAGACCTGATAGTCGCCATGCTCGCGCCATGGATAGGCGGCCACCGCGGAGCGCAGTTCCGGGACCAACGCCTCGGCTTGAGCGCCGCGCACCTCATGAACGATCTGGGGTGGCGACGAGTACCAGCGCGCATCGGCTGCCCGGTGGTCGCGGCGTACCGGGCTGCCCCATCCGACCACGTCATAGCGCTCGTAGGCCGCTCCGCCTGCCGGTTTCAGCACCAGCCAGTGATGCACCGCGAAGATGCCCTTCCAGCGGCCCGAACGCGCTGCCATGACGTAGACCACTGCATCCCGGTCGGCGCTGGCCGCCGGCAGCATGCCGGATGACGACCAGTCCGCCGAGCGCCAGCTTGAGGGCCAGCCCTTCGAATAGGTCAGCGCCGTGCCCGCCGCGATGGGCAGCAGGATCAGCGCGATCATGAAGGCAGCGACGAGTTTGGTGAGCCGTTTGAACATCGAGGGCAAGTTGAACCGGCATTTGCGGCGCAAACACGGCGGTGCGACTTTCAACTGTCATCCCGGCAAAAGCGATTTGTACCAGCTGTTGCGCCCACTGCCTTCCTCCGGCAAAGGCGCAAGCCTGCGACCCGGGGATCCAGTTTGATGGACCCTCGGGTCAAGCCCGGGGGAGGCATGAAGTGGACTGATCGGGACAATCACGTCATCCGGCGTCAAGCCCGGGATACAGCCTGCAGAACCTGCCGGCCTTCAAACCCCCAGGTACCGGTGCTGCACGTCCTCGTTCTTCTTCAGTTCAGCCGACGTCCCGGTCCACACCACCTGACCCTTCTCGATGATGAAGTGCCGGTCGGCGAGCTTCAGCAGGTCCTTGAGGTTCTTGTCGACGACCAGGATCGACAGGCCGCCCTTGCGGATCTCGGCCAGCGCCTTCCAGATCTTCTCGCGGATCAACGGCGCCAGCCCCTCGGTGGCTTCATCCAGCACCAGCAGCTTGGGGTTGGTCATCAGCGCCCGGCCAATGGCCAGCATCTGCTGCTCGCCGCCCGACAGCAGGTTGCCCATCGAGCCCTGCCGCGCCGCAAGTTCGGGGAACATCGCGTAGATCTTGTCCAGCGTCCACGGGTCCGGCAGCTTCAGGTGATTGGAGGCGGTGGCGATCAGGTTCTCGCGCACCGACAGGTTCGGGAACACCTGGCGGCCTTCCGGCACCAGGCCGATGCCGAGATTGGCGGTCTTGAACGACGGCAGCCTGGATACTTCCATACCGTCGAACTTCACCGACCCGGCCGCTGGCCGCACGATGCCGATGATCGAGTTGATGGTGGTTGTCTTGCCCATGCCGTTGCGGCCCATAAGCGTGACCACTTCGCCCGCCTGAACGTCGAAGCTCATGCCGAACAGCGCCTGGCTGGTGGCGTAGAAGGTGACGAGGTCCGTTACCTGGAGCATGGCCTCAGTCCTCCCCCAGATAGGCGTCGCGCACCGCCTTGTTGCGGCGGATGTCGGCAGGCTTGCCGGTGGCAATAACCCGGCCATAGACCAGCACCGAGATGCGGTCGGCCAGCGCGAACACCGCATCCATGTCGTGCTCGACCAGCAGGATGGTCTTGTCGCCCTTGAGCCCTTTCAGGATACCCACCATGGCCGCGCTTTCTTCCGCGCCCATGCCAGCCATCGGTTCGTCCAGCAGCAGGAAGCGTGGCTTCGTTGCCAGCGCCATTGCGAGTTCGAGCTGCCGGCGTTCGCCATGACTCATCGTGGAGGCTATGGCGCCGGCCCGGTCTGCCAGCCCCACCTTTTCGAGGATTTCCATGGCCGGCCGGCGCAGCCGCGCCTCGGTTGCCGCCGGCTGCCAGAACCGGAACGAGGTGCCGTCATGGGACTGTACCGCCAGCGACACGTTGTCGATCACGCTCATGTTCATGAACACCGAGGTGATCTGGAACGACCGCGCCATGCCGAAGTGCGAGCGCCGGTGGGTGGGCACCGGGGTGATGTCCTTGCCTTCCAGCAGCACATGGCCGGAATCGGGTGCGAGATCGCCGCACAGTTGCGCGATCAGCGTGGTCTTGCCGGCGCCGTTTGGCCCGATGATGGCGTGCAGTTCACCCCGTTCCACCTCGATGGACACATCATCTGTGGCGGTGACCCCACCGAACGACTTGTTCAGGTTGCGGACCTGCAGCAGCGTGTCAGCCATTCTTCAGCCCCCGATGGATGAGACCGGACAGCCCGCCCTTGATGAACAGCACCGACAGGATCAGCAGGATGCCGAACGGCAACGCCCAGAAGGTGGTGAAGGCAGACAGGATTTCCTCGATCACCAGAAAGGCGACCGCCCCGAACACCGGGCCGAACAGCGTGCCGGTACCGCCCAGGATAACCATGAACATCAGTTCGCCCGAGCGCGACCAGCTCATCATGTCGGGGGAGATGAAGCTCTGGAAGTTGCCCAGCAGCGCCCCCGCCAGCCCGCACATGGCGCCGGCTATGACATAGGCCGTCAGGCGGTAGGCATAGGTGTTGTAACCCAGCGCCTTCATTCGCGCCTCGTTGGACTGGCAGCCGCGCAGCACCATGCCGAAGCGCGAATTGACGATGCGGTAGACCGCGTAGATGCCGGCAACCAGCGCCGCATAGGCGAGCAGGAACAGCACCACCTTGTTCTCGATGTCGATGATGTTGAGCACCGAGCGGTTGTAGATGGTCAGACCGTCGTCGCCGCCATATTCCTCCAGTGACAGGAAGAAATAATAGGCCATCTGCGCGAACGCCATGGTGATCATGATGAAGTAGACGCCCTTGGTCCTCAGGCAGATGGCGCCGGTGACCAGTGCGAACAGCGCCGACACGCCCATTGCCAGCGGAAAGTGCAGCCAGCCCGACTCGAAGCCGTGATAGGCCGGGATGCCGACCATGTAGGCGCCGATGCCGATGAACGCGGCATGGCCGAACGAGATCATGCCGCCGAAGCCCAGGATCAGGTTGAGGCTGACCGCGGCGAAGGACAGGCAGACGATGCGGGTGGCGAAGTCGAGATAGAAGGTATTGCCGGTGAAGAACGCGATCAGCGGCAGCACCAGCAGCAGCGCCATGAAAACAAGCGTGATGACGCGGCCGCTGGCCGAGCGTCCGAACAGGCTGGGCGGTTGCGTGAACTGCTCGATGGCGGGTGCCTGGATTGCGGAAGCCTGGCTCATCTTGGGCTTACCTCACCTTGGGCGGGAACAGGCCCTGCGGGCGGAGCGCCAGCACTGCGGCCATGATGATGTAGATCAGCATCGACGAGATCGCCGGGCCTGCCGTCTCGGCGGCGTTGACCGGTATGAACACCTTCAGGATGTCATCAAGGAACGAACGCCCCATTGTGTCGATCAGCCCGATCAGCAGTGCGGCGATGAAGGCGCCCTTCATCGAGCCGATGCCGCCGACGATGATCACCACGAAGGCGGTGATGATGATGTCGTTGCCCATGCCGATGGTCGCTTCGGTGATCGGCGCGATCAGCATGCCGGCAAGGCCCGCCAGCACCGCGCCCAGCGCGAACACCGCGGTAAACAGCGTCTTGATGTCAATGCCCAGCGCCGACACCATGGTGCGGTTCGACGCGCCCGCACGGATCAGCATGCCGAGCCGGGTGTGGCTGATCAGCAGATAGAGGCCCGCCGCCACGATCAGCCCGGCGGTGATGATCACCAGCCGGTAGGTGGGGAAGATGACGCCTGGCAGGATGTTGACCTGGCCCTGCAGGAACTGCGGCAGCGGGATGGCGATGCCTTCCGGACCCCAGATCAGGTGCACCAGCGTATCGGCGATAAGGATGAAGCCGAACGTCGCCAGCACGTGATCAAGGTGGTCGCGCTGATACAGGTGGCGTATGACGCCGGTCTCGACGATCAACCCGACAACCGCGGTACACACCAGCGCCAGCGGCACCGCCAGCAGGAACGAGCCGGTCCAGAAGGTCAGCGTTGCGCAGAAGAACGCGCCGATCATGTACAGCGAGCCATGCGCCAGGTTGACGAAATCCATGATGCCGAACACCAGCGTGAGGCCGGCCGCCAGCAGGAACAGCAGCACCCCGAGCTGCAGCCCGTTCAGGAACTGGATAAGGAATAATGTGCTCATAGCCCCTCGCTGCCCGGCTCCCTCGCCGGGCCACGACCTTCAACCACCATCAGAATTGCGACATTCAACAAGACAGCAGGGGAGAACGCAATCACGCTCTCCCCTGTTTCCGGAATTATCGCGAAACGCGATGGCTCAATTCGCCATCGGGCATTCGCCCACATACGGATCGACGTGGTTTTCGAACACCGTCTTGACCACCTTGGTCGTCCAGTTGCCATCGGCGTCGGTCACCACCTCGCGCAGGTAGAAGTTCTGCACCGGCATGTGGTTCTTGCCCACCGTGTACTCGCCGCGCACCGAGGCGTAGTCGGCCTTTCGGAAGGCTTCGCGAAGTCCGTCCTTGTTGTCCATGTCGCCACCAACCGCGTTGACCGCAGAGGCGATCAGGTTGATCGAGTCATAGGCCTGTGCTGCATAGAACGACGGGTAACGCTTGTACTTCTCCTTGAAGCTGGACACGAACGCCTTGTTCGCCTCGTTGTCCAGCGTCGGGTCCCACTGCTGGGTCAGCCTGGATCCGAGCACGCCTTCAAGCTTGGCCTGCTGCAGCTTTGGCAGCGCGATGGCGTCCACCGTGAAGGTTGTGTACAGGTCCATCGCGCCCTTCAGGCCGGCCTGCTGGTATTGCTGGATGAAGGCCCCGCCGGCCTTGCCCGGGTAGAACACGAAGATGGCTTCCGCTCCTGACGCCTTGGCCTTGGCAAGTTCGGCCGAGAAGTCGAGCTGGTCCGGCCACTTGGTCAGGTCCTTGCCCTTGATCTCGCCCTTGAAGGTACGCTCCACCCCGGACAGCATGTCCTTGCCCGCAGCGTAGTTCGGCCCCAGCAGGTAGAGCGACTTGACGCCCTCCTGGTTCAGCACCTCGCCCATCGCCATCGGCGTCTGGTCGTTCTGCCAGGAGGTGGAGAAGAAGTTCTCGTTGCACAGCTTGCCTGCCACCTGCGACGGGCCGGCATTGGCCGAGATCAGGAAGCGGCCTTCGTCGAACACGGTCTTCATCGACGCCAGCAGCACGTTCGACCAGATGTAGCCGGCGACGATCGGCACGCCGTCCTGCTGCACCAGCTTGTCGGTCTTCTGCTTGCCGACTTCCGGCTTGAAGCCGTCATCCTCGAAGATGATCTCGACGCTCTTGCCGCCCATCTGGCCGCCAAGCTTTTCCATGGCCAGGTCAACGGCATCCTTCATGTCGTTGCCGATCACGGCGGCAGGCGTGGTCAGCGTGGTGACGAAGCCGATCTTGATGTCGGCAGCCAGCGCACTGGATGCCATCAGGGCGAGGCCGAGCGCGGCCAATCCTGTCTTCTTGAACATGTGGTCTCCTCCCGGGATGGTGAAATGTAGTTTTCTGCTTCTATGCCCGGTCTGCTGGTCGTCCGCCGGGCACTTGAGCGCAGACGATAGAGCCAAATAATGCAGACTTCAAATGTTGCGCGTTTGAATTATCCTGCAACAGCCAGCGCTTGCACCGGGCTCGCGCCCATTGTGAAATGCCGGATCACACCGGGGGCAACACCAGCAGGAGGGACGACTTACCACCATGACCAAGATGACAGCAGGAGTGACCAAGTCCGGTGACAGCGTGGACGGCATCGTCTGGAACATTCTCGGCCAGACCTACGTGCCGTTGCAGGTGTGCGACGCCTCGTTCTCGTGGCACGCGACCTTTCCCGATGGCACCTTCGTGCCGCCGCACATCCACCCGGACCAGGACGAGTTCATCTACGTGCTGGAAGGCCGGTTCGACCTGTTCCTGGATGGCAGCGACGCGGTGGCCACGGCGGGGGATCTCATCCGCCTGCCGCGCGGCATTGCCCACGGCATCTTCAACAAGTCTGGCGCGGCAACGAAATGCATCTTCTGGGTGGCGCCCACGCAACAGCTGTGGAGCCTGTTCACCAAGATCAGCAATGTGCCGGACCCGGGCGAGGTGATCCGGCTGGCGGCCGAGCACAACATTCACTTCCTGCCGCCGCCCGGCGAGGGTTGAGCCCTCACCGGTTCACGGCCTCACGGTCAAACCCGGCCGTCTTCTGGTAGCCGCGCACCACGGCTTCCAGCTCCGCCGCGCTGGCCACATCGTCAAGACGGGCGAAACCATCAGGCGCGCGGGCGTTTACCAGGTCGATGACCCGTTCCGGACCGCCGGACCGGTTCTGCCGGACGATCTCCGCGGTCATCGGCAGCCGTTCGGCTTCATAGGCCTTCAACGCCGCCTCGACATCCGTTGCCTCCGCCAGTTTGTCAGCCAGGCAGCGCGCATCGAGGATGGCTTGCGATGCGCCGTTGGAGCCCACCGGGTACATCGGGTGCGCGGCATCGCCCAGCAGCGTCACCCGGCCGAAGGTCCACGCCTCCACCGGATCGCGGTCGCACATCGGGTATTCGTAGAAGGTGCCGGTCTCGCGGATCAGCGCCACCGGGTCGAGCACGTCGAGGTGGAAGGTATTCTCCACGAACGGCAGCAGTTCCTCCAGCTTGCCCTCGCGGTTCCAGTCCTCTCGCCGCGGCATCGGCGTCGAGGCATCCCCCAGCTTCGCCCCGACCGCCCAGTTCATCAGCACCTTTCCGTCGGCGCGGCCATCATCGGCAATCGGGTAGAGCACCAGCTTGGCGTCCATCCCGCCGGCGATCACCATCGATTTGCCAGTCTGGAACGGCTGCCACAGCGTGGCCCCGCGCCACAGCATGATGCCGTTCCACTTCGGCGCGCCCTGGTCCGGATAGAACTGCTGCCGGACCGCCGAGTGGATGCCGTCCGCGGCGATCACGCAATCGCCGGAAACCGGGATGGTTTCTCCCGTCGTGCGCACTTCGAACACGGCAGTGGCCCGGCCCGCCTCCTGCTTGACTGCCACGCAGGCATGGCCGGTGTGGATTGCATCCGGCCCCAGCCGTTCGATGACGGCGTCCCGCAGCAGGCCCTGCAGCCGCCCGCGATGGATCGAGAATTGCGGCATGTCGAGCCCGGCATGCGTTCCGCGTAACTCATGCCAGATGGTCTGGCCGTGGCGGTTCTGGTAGGTCAGCTCGTAGGTGCGGATTGCAACCCTGTCGAGGGCGCCGAGCAGGCCGACATGGGCCAGCTCCCGGATAGCGTGCGGCAGCGTGTTGATGCCAACACCCATCTCCCGGATCTCTGCCGAACGCTCGTAGACCTCTGCCCTGATGCCCCTGTGGTGCAGCATCAGCGCCGTTGCCAGCCCGCCGATGCCGCCGCCCACGATAATCACTTTCACTGATCTGCTCCTTGTAAAAGGCCCGTCTCCAGGGGTGCTTGAAGACGGGCCGGAATGTCAAAACGCCATGGCGGTCGTTACTTCATCGGGCAGTCCTTGGCGTGGTCGTCGCCGGTCATTTCATAGACCGTGGCTTCGGTCTTGAAGGTCCAGTTGCCGTCGGCGCCTTCCACCACCTTGCGCAGGTAGTAGTTCTGCACCGGGAAGTGGTTGTTGCCATAGCTGTACTTGCCACGCACCGAGTCATAGTTGGCGGCCTTGAGCGCGGCGCGGA
>JAZBOA010000490.1:0-33386 GCA_036350935.1 Anderseniella sp.
GACGTGTTCGACCCGGACGTGCGCATGCTCGACCAGTCGCGCATTGGCGCGGTGCTGTGCGGCGACAGGTACGACCTCGGCGATGGCCCGCCGGTGACGGTGCTGTTCACCCAGAACACCAACCCGGTATCCGTCGCGCCGGACCAGACGCGGGTCAAGCAGGGCTTTGCCCGAGATGACCTGTTCATCTGCGTCCACGAGCAGTTCATGACCGAAACCGCGGCGCTGGCCGACATCGTGCTGCCGGCCACCCAGTTCCTCGAACATGACGACCTCTACCAGGGTGGCGGCCACCAGCACATCATGCTGGGACCGAAGCTGATCGAGGCGCCGGGCGAGTGCCGCTCCAACCATGACCTCATCTGCGACCTCGCCAGGCGGGTAGGCGCGGAACATGAAGGCTTTGCGATGAGCCCGCGCGAGCTGATCGACTGGACGCTGGTAAATTCCGGCCGGCCCGGCCTCGCCGAGCTTGAGCAGCAGAAATGGATCGACGTTCAGCCGTCTTTCGAGGACTCGCACTTCATCGGCGGATTTGGCCACAAGGACGGCAAGTACCGGTTTGCCGCGCGCTGGCACGAGGCCAAGCACAAGAAGCATACCGGCACCATGGGCCCGGTGGACGCCATGCCGTCCTTCCCCGATCACTGGCCGGTGCTGCAGGAGGCGGACGAAACGCACCCGTTCCGGCTTGCCACCAGCCCGGCGCGGACGTTCCTCAATTCCTCGTTCAACGAAACCCCGTCGTCGATGAAGCGCGAGGGCCGCCCGCAGGTGCAGATGCACCCTGACGACATGGCGGCAAACGGCCTCGCCGAGGGGCAGAAGGTGGTGCTCGGCAACGAACTGGGCCAGGTGCGCCTGCACCTGACCGGCAATGCCAGCCTGCAGCGCGGCGTGCTGGTTTCCGAAGGCATCTTCCCCAATCACGCCTTCGAGGACGGCTGCGGCATCAACACGCTGGTGGGCGCGGACCAGCCGGCGCCGGTGGGTGGCGGCTGCTTCCACGACATCCACGTGTGGGTGAGGGCGGCTTGACTCAACCTCTCAGGCCGACTCCGCAAGCCGTTGAAAAGAATCGTTTCCTGCCGATGAGAATCGGGCCAGCATTCTGGTCATGGTTTTATTGCGCAAACGTTCACCGGTTCTGGAACTGGCCTGCATCGCGGCGCTGATTGCGGCTGCCACGGCTGCCCCGCTTGCCGTGCTAGCTGCTTCCCTGCCTTGACATCAGGGCCTGGCGCTCCCACGTCCTATGCAACCAACTGGCGATCATCCCGTTGTTTCCACTGTGAGTTTGCAGCGTTTCGTCATTGAGTTGTTCACGAAGGACAAACGTCACATGACCGGTTCCAACACAAGCAAGCTGATGCTGATGGCGCTCTGCCTCGCGCTGGCCTGCGCTGCAGTGCCGGTCGTGGTGCTGGCCGGCTGAGCCTGCAGGGCCTGCCGGGGCACCGCTCGCCTCTCCCTTTTTCAGCTTCGAAATGATGCTCCTCGTCTGCCGCGAGGCCTGCCTTGCGGCGGGTTGCCTTTGCGTGCGCGGATAGCGGAATTCCACAATGTGGAAGTGCATCTCGTTTTTGGAAGAGATGATTGGTAAGTAAAGTTTACCAATCACAGGAGATCGCCATGACCACGCCGCTCAACATCCTCATCCTCGGGGCGTCCTACGGATCCTTGCTCGGCACCCGCATTGCCTTTGCCGGCCACAACGTGACGCTGGTCTGCCTGCCTGCCGAGGCCAGCGCCATCAACGCCAATGGCTGCATCGTGCGGATGCCGGTGCGCGGCCGCGACGGGCTTGTCGAGCTCGACAGCCGCAAGGCGCCCGGCGCGCTGAAGGCTGCCGGCACGGCTGAGGCCGATCCGGCGGATTTCGACCTCGTCTGCCTTGCCATGCAGGAGCCGCAGTACCGCGCCGACGGCGTGCGCCAGCTGATGGGCAGGGTGGCGGCCTCGGGCAAGCCGGTCATGTCGATCATGAACATGCCGCCCAAGCCGTTCCTGGCCCGGCTGCCGGGTGTCAACGTGACCTTGCTTGAGCCCTGCTATGCCAGCAGCGCCGTTTGGGATGCCTTCGATCCGAAGCTGGTGACGCTGGCCAGCCCCGACCCGCAGGCCTTCCGCCCGCCGGAGGAGCCGGTCAACGTGCTGCAGGTGTCGCTGCCGACCAACTTCAAGGTGGCCCGCTTTGACGACGAGGCTCACACCGGCCTGCTGGAGCGGCTGGAGGCGGACATCGTGGCCTCGCGCGTCGAGGTGGACGGCGAGCAGATCGAACTGCCGGTCAAGTTGAAGCTTCATGACTCCGTTTACCTGCCGCTGGCCAAGTGGGCCATGCTGCTGACCGGC
Source organism: Anderseniella sp. (assembly GCA_036350935.1). Classification (GTDB taxonomy): domain Bacteria; phylum Pseudomonadota; class Alphaproteobacteria; order Rhizobiales; family Aestuariivirgaceae; genus Anderseniella. The sequence continues at coordinate 2,356 of JAZBOA010000490.1, forward strand.
AACTACCGTTGCGTTGGCGCCGATGACGTGCGTCCGATCCGCGAGGCCGTGCATGCCGATCTCGACCTGTCGCGCTCCATCTATGACTGGGTGTGCGAGGTATGCGTCAAGCTGGGCGCAAGCCGCTACGACATGGTGCCGTTCGAGAAATACGCCAATGCCGCAAGCGGCCTTGCCAAGCCGTCGTCTGCGGCGCGCGCCCTGGCGGCGGGTGCGGCGAACATCGAGCGGGTGGACCTGGTGGTGCAAACGCTGGCCCGCGGGCTTGGCATGGCCAACCCCAACGTCGACGCCACGGTTGCCAATGTGAACGGCTGGCTGGAGCGCAACCGGCAGGCAGCCGTGAAGGCGGGTTAAACTTCCTGCAGGATCGACAATTGCGCGGCCGCATCGTCAGCGAACACGGTGCGGCCGTCGCGCATTGAAATGCGCCCTTGCGCCAACGCGTCCAGAACGGCCGGGTAGAGCCTGTGCTCGACCGTCAGAACCCGTGCGGCCAGCTTGTCCGCATCGTCGCCCGGCAGCACCTTTACCACCCCTTGCGCGATGATCGCCCCGCCATCGAGTTCTTCCGAGACGAAATGCACCGAGCAGCCGTGCACCCGCACGCCGGCCTCGAGCGCCCGCTCGTGGGTGTCGACGCCCTTGAACAGCGGCAGCAGGGAAGGGTGGATGTTGACCATCCGGCCCGCCCACTTGCCGATGAAGCCGCCTGTCATGATGCGCATGAAGCCGGCGCACGCCACCAGGTCACATCCGTGCGCGGTAAGCGCCTCGTGCATGGCGGCGTCCAGCGCCTCACGGCTGCCGAGCTGCTTGTGATCCAGAGCCACCGTGGCGATGCCGTGTGACGCGGCCGTTTCCAGCCCTTTTGCGTCAGGCCTGTTGGAGATGACGCAGGCCACCTCGTAAGCGCAGCCTGACTGCCCGGCGCGGGCAATCAGCGAGGCCATGTTGGAGCCGCGCCCCGAGATCAGGATGCCAAGCCGCTTGCGCGCCATGTCAGGCGCCTGCTGCAAACGTCAGCTTGCCCGAATATTTCACCCGCGCCTGCCGGCTTGAGCGTTCGATGATCTCGCCCAGCCGCACCACCTGCTCGCCGTGCGCGGCAAGGGTCAGCATGGCGTCGTCGGCCTGAGCAGCCTCCACGACCATCACCATGCCCATGCCGCAGTTGAAGGTGCGCAGCATTTCCGCCGGTGCGATGTTGCCTTGCTCCGCCAGCCAGCCGAACACTGCAGGCGCCTCGAAGGACTTGAGGTCGATGAGCGCGGCGCACGCATCCGGCAGCACCCGGGGGATGTTTTCGGTAAACCCGCCGCCGGTTATGTGGGCCAGCGCCTTGACGCCCTTGTGGGCGCGAATCGCCGCCAGCACCGGCTTCACATAGATGCGCGTGGGCGTAATCAGCGCCTCGCCCAGCGTGCGCGATCTGTCGAACGGCGCTTTCTGGCTGTACTTCGCGCCTGACACCTCGACGATCTTGCGGATCAGCGAATAACCGTTCGAGTGCGGCCCGGAAGAGGCCAGCCCGATGATCACGTCGCCCGCCTTGACGGTTTTCTTCGGCAGGATGGCGCGCCGCTCCACCGCACCGACGGCAAAGCCCGCCAGGTCATAGTCGGCGCCGTGATACATCCCCGGCATCTCTGCCGTCTCGCCGCCAATGAGCGCGCAGCCGGCCTGCCGGCAGCCCTCGGCAATGCCGGCGATGACCGTGCGCGCCACCTCCACGTCGAGCTTGCCGGTCGCGAAGTAATCCAGGAAAAACAGTGGTTCAGCGCCTTGCACAACGAGGTCGTTGACCGACATGGCGACGAGGTCGATGCCGGTGCCGGAATGAATGCCGGTTTCGATGGCGACCCGCAGCTTGGTGCCGACGCCGTCATTGGCGGCCACCAGCACCGGGTCCTTGAACCCGCACTTCTTCAGGTCGAACAGTCCGCCAAATCCGCCAAGCGCCGGGTTGGAGCCCTTGCGCCTCGTTGAAGCGGCCAGCGGCTTGATGGCGTCCACCAGCGCATTGCCCGCGTCGATGTCGACGCCGGCTTGCGAATAGGTCAGTCCGTTGTCGCGTTTTGCCATGTTGTTGCCCGGATGCTGTTCTTTGTGCCGCCTGTCACCCGCTGCGCTCAGCCGGACATGCGCCGGTTGACAGGTGCCGCAAGGCTCTCCTTATTGGTGGAACGAACGGGACGTGCGCAAGGAAAATCGCTGGTTGATGCCAAGCTTTGTCCACGATAAGCCATGGCCGGTGTTCACGCGGGTGCGCGTCAGCCGGTTGCGGGGGTAACGGTCAGTTGCAGGCAGGAGAGGTCAAGCTACGGCGGGCAGGACGCCAGTTCACGCGATTCGCCATGGTGGCAGTGTTGCTGCTGGCAGCCGTGGCAGTGGCAGGGCTGAGTGCGCCTGCTGCCCGTGCCGAGGAAAACCCGCTCTACACCATCACCGGCGTCGAGGTGGACGTGCAGGCCGACACCGCCGCCGACGCCAAACGCCAGGCCATCACCGAAGCCAACGTCAAGGCGTTCTCGGCGTTCGCAGCCCGCGTCGGCGCCGGCGAGGCCGAACTCGCCGAAATCGCCAAGGTTTCCCCCAAGCAGATCGACGCCATGCTCAATTCGCTCTCGATCGAGGAGGAGCGGACCGGCCCTGGCCGCTACATTGCCAGGCTCACCGTGCGTTTCCTGCCGGACAAGGCGCGCAGCCTGATGAACCGGCTGGGCGTAAGCTACTCCGAGAAGGTGGCCAAGCGAACCGTGGTGGTGCCGGTCTGGCGCACGGCCGAGGGCGCCTTGCAGGTCTGGGAGGATAACCCCTGGCGCACCGCATGGCTCAATCTCAGGGCCGAAAATGCCCTGGTGCCGGTCATCGTGCCGCTGGGAGACCTCACCGACACGAGCGCCCTGACGCCTGAACTGGTGGCCGCGGGCGATGCAGCGTCGCTGGAAGCCTTGCGGTTGCGCTATGACGCCGATGCCGCGCTGATCGCCTTTGCGCAGCCGCTGGCGGAAGATACCGTTCAGGCCGTCATGTCCGGCGACAGTCCCGTCGGGCAGCTCGGCTTCGACAAGGCCTACACGGCGGAAAACGGCGGCGGCGTGCCGGAGGCCGCGCAACTTGCGGCGCTGCGCTTCCACGAGGTCATGTTGCAGCGCTGGAAGAAGCTCAACGAGCAGCGTCCGGTCACCCAGTCCCTGCCGGTTGCCACCTTGCCGGTCGCGGTGTCGTTCTTCACCAATGATGAGTGGTCGGCCTTGCGCAATCGCATCCTCGCCACGCCGGGCGTGTCGGGCGTGGACATATCGACGATTGCGCAAGGCGGCGCTATTGTTCAATTGTCGTACGTCAGCGGTTTTGAGCAATTGCGGCAATCCTTGTGGGCAAGCGGGCTGGCGCTGCAGAATGTGGGCGGAACATGGGTCCTGCAATCCAACTGAGCCGGGCTGGACCGGCGCCGGCCGGCAATGGCGGCCAGACCGGGCGGTTCGCCGCATGACGCTTCCCAACCTCATCACCATCGGGCGCATATTCCTCGTTCCGGCAATCGTCTGGCTACTGTTCAACCATGACTACCTGTGGGCTTTCGTGCTGTTTCTGGTGGCTGGGCTGTCCGATGCGCTGGACGGCTTTCTCGCCAAGCAGTTCAACCTGCGCTCCGAACTTGGCGCCTATCTTGATCCGCTGGCCGACAAGGTGCTGCTGGTGGCGATTTACGTGGTGCTCGGCATCTTCGAGCACCTGCCGGCGTGGCTGGTCATCATGGTTGTCAGCCGTGACGTGGCGATCGTCGGCGCGGTAATGTTGTCGTGGCTGCTCGACAAGCCTGTCGAGATGGACCCGCACATGGTGTCCAAGGCCAATACCGTGATGCAGATCGTGCTGGTCGTGCTGGTTCTGGGCGGGCTTGCCTTTGCGCGTTTGCCGGAAGGGCTGGTCAGCGTGACCACCGCGGTTGTCGGCCTGCTCACCGCGGCATCCCTTGCGGTGTATCTGCGTGACTGGTTACAACACATGACCGGACCCGGCGGCGGGCAGGGACCGGGAGCGCCGCAAGGGTCGCGTTGATTGGCCCGCATGACAGGAAGCTGCGAAACCTCATGACGATCCAGCGCCAGGTATCGGTTTGGCTGCTCGCGCTCGCCGCGATCATCGCCTTCATGTGGTTGTTCAAGGACATCCTGCTGCCGTTCCTGGCCGGCATCGTGCTGGCCTATTTCCTCGATCCTGTCGCCGATGCGCTGGAGCGGTTGAGGCTGCCGCGCCTTGCCGCGACCCTCATCATCGTGCTGACCAGCGCCTTCGGCGTGGTGCTGCTGGTACTGCTGCTGGCGCCCCTCATCGGCGACCAGATCGCCCGCTTTGCAGCACGGTTGCCGCAGGACGTCACGACGCTGGTGCAGCTGTTCGAAACCCACGCGCCTGAATGGCTGAAAACCGCCCTGCAGCGCACCGAGAGCACACTGCCGCAGTCGGCCACCGAAATCGCCAGCAAGGCAGCCGGCTGGATCGCCCAGCTGCTGCAATCCATCGTGTCCGGCGCCAACGTGGTGTTCAACCTGATCTCGCTACTGGTGATAACGCCGCTGGTCACCTTCTACATGCTGAACGACTGGGACCGCATGATCGCCCGCATCGACAGCTGGCTGCCGCGCGATCACGCTGAAACCATCCGCGCCATTTCCCGCGACATCAACACCGCCATGGCCGGCTTCATTCGCGGTCAGGGTACGGTCTGCATTGTGCTCGGCATATTCTATGCCGTCGCGCTGATCATGGCCGGTCTCAACTTCGGCCTGCTGATCGGGCTCACCGCGGGGCTTTTGTCGTTCATTCCCTATTTCGGCGCTGCCATTGGCGGGGTGCTGGCCATTGCCACGGCGCTGGTGCAGTTCTGGCCCGACTGGGTGCAGGTGCTGATCATTGCCGCCATCTTTGCCGGTGGCCAGTTCCTTGAAGGCAACTTCCTGTCGCCGAAGCTGGTGGGCCGTTCCATCGGCGTCCACCCGGTGTGGCTGATGTTTGCGCTGCTGGCGTTCGGCTACCTGTTCGGCATTGCCGGAGTCCTGCTGGCGGTGCCGCTGGCCGCTGCCATCGGCGTGCTGTCGCGTTTCCTGCTGGGCCAGTATCTCGAGTCGCGCCTCTATCTGGGCACCTCGCGTGGCCGGCCAAAGCCGCCCACTGACTGACCGGTAGACAGACTTGACCCCCCGCAAATCCAGCCAGCTCGCGCTCGACCTGCCGCATCGCACCGCCACCGGCCGCGACGACTTCCTTGTCTCCTCCGCCAACGAAGCCGCCGTGGCCGCCGTTGATGCCTGGCCGGACTGGCCCAACCCGGTGCTGGTGCTGGCCGGTGCGCCCGGCTCCGGCAAGAGCCACCTTGCCGACGTGTGGCGGGCCCTTTCGCGCGCCAGCCTGGTGTCCGCTGACCGGCTCTCCCGCGAGGCCGTGCCGGCGCTGATGGAACCGGGCGCGGTGGTGGTGGAGGATGCGCCCGGCGCAGACCTTGACGAGGTGGCGCTGTTCCACCTGATCAACATGGCCCGTGAGACCGGCGGCAGCATCCTGATGACCGCCAGGGACTTTCCGGCGCACTGGAACATCGCCCTGCCGGACCTTCGCTCGCGCCTCAACGCAGCACAGGTGGTGGCGCTGGGCGACCCCGATGACGCGCTGCTGCGCGGTGTGCTGGTGAAGCTGTTCGCCGATCGCCAGCTCGCGGTTGGCGAGCCGGTGATCTCCTACATGGTGACCCGCATGGAGCGTTCGTTCGACGCCGCCCGCTTGCTGGTCGCCGCCATCGATGAGCGCGCCCTGGCGGAGCATGCCGAGATTACCCGGTCGCTGGCGGCGCGGGTGATGCAGGAAGAGTTCGAGCCTGACCTGTTCGGCGACGGTTGACCGGCTGCGCCGGCGGGAGCGCGCGGTTGGCGGCCGTTTGGACCGTTTCATGCATGTGTTACAATCATCTGACACGTGTATGAATTCCGCCACACTTTCACACCACGGTCCGGCACATGAACATCGAAAACCCCACCGAAGCCGACCTTGCAAGGGCCATGGCCAAGGCCGCCAGCGACCTGGACGCCGATGACCTGCGCGCCTCGCCGAAGCGGTTCATCAACCGCGAACTCAGCTGGCTCGGCTTTAACTACCGGGTGCTGATGGAGGCCCGCAACGCCAGTCATCCGCTGTTCGAGCGGCTGCGCTTCCTGTCGATTTCCGGCAACAACCTCGATGAATTCTTCATGGTGCGGGTGGCCGGCCTTGCCGCGCAGATCCGCGAGCAGGTGTCGGACGTCTCGCAGGATGGCCTCACCCCGGCCGAACAGCTTGCCAGCGTGCGCGCCGCCGCCAGCGACCTGATGGGCGAGCAGGACCAGCGCTGGCTTGCGCTGGTGGAGGAGCTGGGCGCCAGTGGCGTGCGCCTGGTGGATGCCGCCGACCTGACCGGCAACGACCGCGAATGGCTCGACACCCGTTTCCACGAGCAGGTGCTGCTGGTGCTGACCCCGATGGCCATCGACCCGGCGCATCCCTTCCCGTTCCTGCCCAATCGCGGGCTGATGATCGCGCTGCAGCTGGTGCGCAAGAGCGACGGCGAGCGCATGAATGCGCTGGTGCAGGTGCCGCAACAGCTGGAACGCTTCATCCGCCTGCCGGACGGTGGGGCTGATGCTGGTGCGCGCTTCATCAAGATCGAGGACATGGTCACCCATTTCGCCCCGCGGCTGTTTCCCGGCTACAAGCTGCAGGGCAGGGGCGTATTCCGCATCCTGCGCGACAGTGACATCGAGGTCGAGGAAGAGGCCGAAGACCTGGTGCGCTATTTCGAACGGGCCTTGAAGCGCCGCCGCCGCGGTTCGGTGGTTCGCCTTGAGGTTGACGGAGGCTGCCCGCCGGAGCTGCAGAGCTTCATTGCCCGCGAACTGGGCGCCGAAAGCGAAGCGGTGGTGATCTGCAACGGCGTGGTCGGCTATGCCGATACCTCGCAGCTGATCATCGATGAACGGCCCGATCTCAAGTTTCCGCCCTACAATCCGCGTTTCCCCGAGCGCATCCGCGATCACGGCGGGGACTGCTTCGCCGCCATCCGCCAGAAGGACATCATCGTCCATCACCCCTACGAATCGTTTGACGTGGTGGTGCAGTTCGTCCGCCAGGCCGCCAACGATCCGGACGTGGTGGCCATCAAGCAGACGCTCTACCGCACATCCAACCAGAGCCCCATCGTCGAGGCGCTGATCACGGCGGCCGAGGCAGGCAAGTCGGTGATGGCGGTGGTCGAGCTGAAGGCCCGTTTCGACGAGGAGAAGAACATCCAGTGGGCGCGCAACCTGGAGCGCGCCGGGGTGCAGGTGGTGTTCGGGTTCGTCGAGCTGAAAACCCACGCCAAGATGTCGATGGTGGTGCGCCGCGAAGGCGGCCATCTGCGTACCTACGTGCACTATGGCACCGGCAACTACCACCCGATCACCGCGCGCATCTATACGGATCTGTCGTTCTTTACCTGCGATCCGGCCCTGTGCCGCGATGCTGCCAGGCTGTTCAATTACATTTCAAGCTATGCCGAACCGGCTGAACTGGAGCGCATCGCGCTGTCGCCGATCAATCTGTCAAAGCGGCTGCTCACCCATATCAGCGAGGAAGTTGCCCACGCCAGGGCCGGCCGGCCCGCCGCCATCTGGGCCAAGATGAACTCGCTGGTGGACCCGGAGATCATCGACGCGCTTTATGAAGCAAGCCGCGCAGGCGTCCAGATCGACCTGGTCATCCGCGGCATCTGCTGCCTGCGCCCCGGCGTCCCCGGTCTGTCGGAAAACATCAGGGTCAAGTCGATCATCGGCCGTTTCCTCGAGCATTCGCGCGTCGTCTGCTTCGGCAATGGCGAGGGGCTGCCATCCCAGAAGGCGCGGGTCTACATCTCCTCCGCCGACTGGATGCCGCGCAACCTGCATCGCCGCGTTGAGACGCTGGTGCCGGTCGACACCCCCACCGTGCACCAGCAGGTGCTCGACCAGATCATGGTGGCCAACCTGAAGGACAACCAGCAAAGCTGGATGCTGATGCAGGACGGCCGTTCCGAGCGCGTCTCGCCTGGCCCCGGCGAGGAGCCGTTCAACGCCCACGACTATTTTATGAACAACCCATCGCTGTCTGGACGCGGAAGTTCTTTGAAAGAAAGCCTTCCACCTGCTATTGCCGGTAACAAGGGCAAGAAAGCCGGGCGGACCTGATCATCCGGTCCGGACTGGACGACGAAGGCAGGCAGGCACAGGTGAACCCGGCCGGAAAACTGGACAGGATAACCGGCGCGCCACCGGTGGCGGTGGTCGATATCGGCTCCAACTCGGTGCGCATGGTGGTCTATGACGGCCTGCGCCGGGCGCCGTCGCCAATGTTCAATGAAAAGGTTCTGTGCGGCCTCGCGCGCGGCGTCGCCGAAACCGGCGCGCTGGACGCCAAGGCCTCCGAGCGGGCGTTGCTTGCGTTGACGCGCTTCCGCGCCCTGATCGTGCAGATGAAGGTCGGCGAAGTGTTCGCCGTCGCCACTGCCGCGGTGCGCGAGGCCAGCAATGGCCGCGATTTCATCAAGCGGGCGGAGAAGTGCCTTGAAACCAGGATCTCCGTGCTGACCGGCAAGCAGGAGGCCAATTTCGCCGCCCATGGCGTGCTTTCGGCCACGCCCGAAGCCGATGGCATCGTCGGCGACCTCGGCGGCGGCAGCCTTGAGCTTATCGACGTGCGCGGCGGCAAGCTGCGCGACGGCATCACCCTGCCGCTCGGGCCATTGCGCATCATCGGCGAGCTCGGCACCGCCGACCCGGAAACCGCGCGCGGCTTCATCGACGATCAGCTCGACCGGGCGGGACTGCTGGCGGGCCTGGACAAGCGCACCCTGTACGGGGTAGGCGGCGCCTGGCGAAACCTTGCCCGGCTGCACATGGCCCAGGTGCATTACCCGCTGACCATCATCCAGGGCTATACGCTGGATCATTCGACCGCGCTGTCGCTTGCCAACTTCGTTTCGCAGCTGTCACCCGAGACGCTCAAGGGCATCGATGCAGTGACCAACAGCCGCGCCGAAACCTTGCCGCTGTCGGCGCTGGTGCTGGAGCGCATTCTCGCCCGCAGTACGCCCACCAGTTTCACCACCTCCGTCTATGGCGTGCGTGAAGGCGTGCTCTACAAGCAGCTGGGCAAGCGGGTGCGCGACACCGATCCACTGCTCAACGCCTGCTGGGATTTCGCCAGGCGGTATGCCCGCTCGCCCAACCACGAGCTTGAACTTTGCAAGTGGACCGACCCGCTGTTCAACCGGGGCAAGCTGGTGGAGGCGCCGCTGGATACAAGGCTTCGCCATGCCGCCTGCATGCTGGCGGACATCTCCTGGCGGGCCAATCCGGACTACCGCTCGGGCCGCGCGCTGACCATCATCTCGCAAGCCTCCATCGTCGGCGTCGATCATCCCGGCCGGGTGTTCCTGGCGCTGGCGGTGTTCTTCCGCTACCAGGGCGTCAACACCAGGCAGGCCCCGCGCGAGTTGATCGAGCTGATAACCGAGGATGAGCTGGAGCGTGCCCGCGTTCTTGCCGGCGCCATGCGGCTTGCCTACGTGCTTACCGGCGCCATGACCGGCCTGCTGCCGAAGATCAAGTTGTTCGTGCAGGACAGGAAGCTCGTTCTGGACATGCCGAAGAAGCTGTCCGGACTTTACGGTGAGTCAGTGCAGAAGCGCCTCAACCAGCTTGCCGGCGTGATGGGGCTGGAGCCCGAAGTGAGGCGCTGAGCCACCCCGTACGCTCAGCCCTCGAAGATGTCCGGCTTGCCGTCGCGGATGCCGATCATCAGCTTGCCCTGCTTGAGCCCGGCAGCGATGTTGCCGAACAGCTCGCGCCGCCAGCCTTGCATCATCGGCAGGTGTTCACCGCCATTGCCCGCCATTTCTTCAAGTTCGGCCGCGTTGGCGATCAGGCGTGGCGCAATGTTCTCGCGCTCCGCGATCACCTTCAGTCCAAGCTTCAGAATTTCGGCAATCGCCGAGGCGCCTTCCGGCTGCGGTCCCTTGTGCGGTTCCAGTTCGGGCAGGCTGTCCTTGTCGATGGCCATTCCGGCCTGGATCGCCTTGAGGATTTCATCGCCAAGCCCGCCTTCGGCCAACCCCTTGGGCAGGGCGCGCAGCTTCGACAGCGCTGCCTTGTCGGCTGGCGCCTGGGTGGCGACTTCGATGATCGCGTCGTCCTTGATGATGCGCTGGCGCGGCATGTTCTTTGTTTGCGCCCGTTCCTCGCGCCAGCGCGACACGGCAATGGCGATGCCAAGCTGCCGGGCGTTGCGCGGCCGGAACTTGAGCCGCTTCCAGGCCTCGTCCGGGTTGGACTTGTAGGTATCGGCCGAGGCGATGATCGCCATTTCCTCCGAAAGCCAGGAAGCGCGGCCGCTTTCCCTGAGCATCGCGTCCAGCTTTTCGTACACCACCCTGAGGTGGGTGACGTCCGACAGCGCATACTTCAGCTGCTTGTCGCTGAGCGGCCGGCGTGACCAGTCGGTAAATCTCGACGACTTGTCGATCTGCTCGCCTGCCAGCTTGCGCACCAGCGCCTCGTAACCCACCTGGTCGCCGAAACCGCACACCATCGCGGCAACCTGGGTGTCGAACAGCGGCTTCGGCGTCTCACCGGTCGCGGCGACGAAGATCTCCACGTCCTGACGCGCCGCGTGAAACACCTTGAGCACGGCCTCGTTGGCCATCAGCTGGTAGAAGGGGGCGAGGTCCAGCCCCTTGGCCATCGGGTCGATGATGGCTTCTTCCGTTTCACCGGCGATCTGGATCAGGCAGAGGATCGGCCAGAACGTATGCTCGCGCATGAATTCGGTGTCGACAGTGACAAAGTCTTCGCTCGACAGGCGCTCACAAAGCGCGCTCAGGGCCGGGGTTGTGGTGATTATCTGCATGGCTGGCGGGAGAAAGACACCAAACACGCCGAGATTGCAAGCCGCAGCCGCAGGCTGCGACCGCGATATCCACGCCCCTGACCCTAGAGCATCATCCGATCAGATTGAATCATCTGATCGGATAAAGATGCTCGATTCCGAAGTGCTGGAGCAACTTTAGCCGTTCAAGGTGAACGGCTGTTGCTCTAGTGCGGCTTGCGTTCGGTGCGCGCCGCCGAGCGCTGGTGCGCCAGTTTGTACATGAACGGCGAGGTGCGCAGCAACGTGGCGTAGCGTTTCTTGGCCTTCATGTCCGGGGTGGCGCGTGCCGCCATGCGCCAGATGGTGGCGCCGACGAAAGCCAGGTGGATGATGCTGGTATAGGTGAAGAAGAAGTCCGGCCCAAACAGCTTCAGCACCTGCGCCGCGATCACCGGCCCCGCCATGGCGCCGATGGAGAAAAAGAAGCTCAGGCCTGCCGCCACCAGCACGTACTGCCCCGGCCCGGCGTGATCGTTGGCGTGTGCCGCCGACAGCGAGTACAGCGGCAGCGCGAAACAGCCGAACAGGAAAATCCCCGCAAGCGCCATGTTGTGCGACTGGCTGCCCGCCCACGACAGCAGGAAGCCCGCACCGGCCGCGCCCAGCGTGGCGATGATCAGCACCCAGCGCCGGTCGAGCCGGTCCGACAGCCAGCCCAGCGGCAGCTGCAGCACCGCCCCGCCAACGATGCCGGCCGCGATGAAGGTGGCGACGCCAGCCGTATCAAAGCCGATTTCCGACGCATAGAGCGGCCCCATCAGCCGGAAACTCGAGTTGGTGAGCCCGATCGTGACGCAGCCGATGCAGGCCAGCGGCGAGATCGCCCATACTGCCTTGACCGAGAACCGGCTTTCCGCCGGCAGCGCGGGCGATGACCGGTCCATCAGCGAAATCGGCACCAGCGACAAGGTGGTCAGGATGGCCATTATAGCAAAGATGGCGAAGCCTTCCGCGCCGAACACCGGCAGCAGGAACTGCGAGCCGGTGACCGCAGCGAGATCCACCAGCCGGTAGACTGACAGCGTCCGCGCCCGGGTCTCGTTGGTCACCGCCGCGTTGAGCCAGCTCTCGATCACCATGAACAGCCCGGCGAAGCAGTAGCCTGAGATGAAGCGCAGCCCGATCCACGACAACGGCTCGATCCACAGCACCATGGTCAGCGCGGCGGATGCCGCAATGGCGGCAAGGCCGGCAAACACGCGGATATGGCCGACCGCCCGGATCAGCCGCGTGGTGAACAGGCACGACAGCAGGAAGCCGCCATAATAGCCGGTGCCCATCAGGCCGATCAGCGAGGCGTCGAAACCCTCCTGGCCGGCGCGCAGGGCAATCAGCGTGCCTTGCAGGCCGTTGCCGGCCAGCAGGATGGCGGCGGCGGCAAGCAGCGGAGACAGGGGAAGCAGGGATTTCATCGGCCTTGGACGCAGGATTGGAGCGAGCCTTGTGCGCCCACCCGTCCTACGCCTGTTGCCCCCGCATCTCAAGCCGAAACCTTGACAAACAGGCCGCCCCGTGCGCTTTTCCGCGGCGCTTATCCCGCATCATTCGAGTCACGTTGCCGACGAGGATTTCCCATGCACGCCTATCGCAGCCACACCTGCGCCCAGCTCAACAAGTCCAATGTCGGTGAGACCGCCCGCCTGTCCGGCTGGGTGCACCGGGTGCGCGACCATGGCGGCCTGCTGTTCATCGACCTGCGCGACCATTACGGCATGACGCAGATCGTGGCTGACCCTGACAGCCCGGCTTTCAAGACCGCTGAGACGGTGCGCGGCGAATGGGTGATCCGCGTCGATGGAGATGTGAAGGCGCGCTCTGAAGAGACCGTCAACAAGAACCTCCCGACCGGCGCAATCGAGGTGTTCGCCCGCGACATCGAGGTGCTGTCGAAGGCCGGCGAGCTGCCGCTTCCGGTTTTTGGCGAGCCCGACTACCCGGAAGACATCCGCCTCAAGTACCGTTTCCTCGACCTGCGCCGCGAGACGCTGCACGCCAACATCATGAAGCGCACCCAGATCATCGCGAAGATGCGCGCCGAAATGGCCCAGGCCGGCTTCACCGAGTTCTCGACGCCCATCCTCACCGCCTCGTCGCCGGAAGGCGCACGCGACTTCCTGGTGCCGAGCCGCATTCACCCGGGCAAGTTCTATGCGCTGCCCCAGGCGCCGCAGCAGTACAAGCAGTTGCTGATGGTGTCGGGCTTTGACCGCTACTTCCAGATCGCACCGTGCTTCCGCGATGAAGACCCGCGCGCCGACCGCCTGCCGGGCGAGTTCTACCAGCTCGACCTGGAAATGAGCTTCGTCACCCAGGACGACGTGCTGGGCACCATGGAGCCGGTCATCCGCAACGTATTTGCCGCCTTCGCTGATGGCAAGCCGGTGACCGAAAGCTTCCGCCGCATCGCCTATGACGAGGCGATCCGCAAGTACGGCTCCGACAAGCCGGACCTTCGCAACCCCATCGAGATGCAGGCCGTCACCGAACACTTCGCCGGCTCGGGCTTCAAGGTGTTCGCCGGCATGATCGCGTCCGACCCGAAGGTCGAGGTATGGGCCATCCCGGTGAAGGGCGGCGGCAGCCGCGCCTTCTGCGACCGCATGAATTCGTGGGCGCAAGGCGAGGGCCAGCCGGGCCTGGGCTACGTCTTCTGGCGAACTGAAGGCGACAATCTTGAAGGCGCTGGCCCCATCGCCAAGAACATCGGCCCCGAGCGCACCGAGGCCATCCGCACGCAGGTGGGCCTTGCCGACGGCGACGCCTGCTTCTTCGTAGCCGGGCGGCCTGAGAAGTTCTACTCGTTTGCCGGTGCGGCGCGAGACCGGGCAGGGGCCGAACAGGGCCTCGTCGACGAGAACCGCTTCGAGCTGGCCTGGATCGTCGATTTCCCGTTCTACGAATGGAACGAGGAAGACAAGAAGGTCGACTTCTCGCACAACCCGTTCTCCATGCCGCAGGGCGAGCTTGAGGCGCTGGAGACGAAAGACCCGCTCACCATCAAGGCGTTCCAGTACGACCTGGTCTGCAACGGCTTCGAGATCGCCTCAGGCGGCATCCGCAACCACAAGCCCGAGACGATGGTGAAGGCATTCGAGATTGCCGGGTTGTCGCGCGAGACGGTGGAAGAACGCTTCGGCGGCCTCTACCGCGCCTTCCAGTATGGCGCACCGCCCCATGGCGGCATGGCGGCGGGCGTCGACCGCATCGTCATGCTGCTGTGCGGCACGAGGAACCTGCGCGAGATCACCCTGTTCCCGATGAACCAGCAGGCCGCCGACCTGCTGATGGGCGCCCCGTCCGAAGCCGAGCCCAGGCAGCTGCGCGAACTGCACATGCGCGTGTCGCTGCCGAAGGAGTAGGTCCGGCTGCGTTGTCATCCCCGGGCTTGTCCCGAGGATCCATCTAACCTGTGGAATGCGGTTTCGCGCTCCTGTAGGCTTTGCGCTATACCACCCGCCTGACTCACCGCAAACTCCACGGGAAGAGCCGCCTGACATGCCACGTATCGTCACCGACGAGTTGCGCGAAAACGCGCTGCACTATCACCGCAGCCCAAAGCCGGGCAAGCTGGAGATCAAGGCCACCAAGCCGCTGTCCAACCAGCGCGACCTGGCGCTTGCCTACACGCCGGGCGTGGCCTCGGCCTGCATGGAAATCCACGACAAGCCGGAAGAGGCGTTCAACCTGACCGCCAAGGGCAACATGGTGGCCGTCATCACCAATGGCACGGCGGTGCTCGGCCTTGGCAATATCGGTCCGCTCGCCTCCAAGCCGGTGATGGAAGGCAAGGCGGTGCTGTTCAAGAAGTTCGCCGACATCGACGTGTTCGACCTGGAGCTGAACGCCAACGACCCGGAGAACTTCATCAACGTGGTGGCTGCTCTTGAGCCCACCTTCGGCGGCATCAACCTCGAGGACATCAAGGCGCCGGAATGCTTCGTCATCGAGGACGAACTGAAGAGCCGCATGAACATTCCGGTGTTCCATGACGACCAGCACGGCACCGCCATCATCGTTGCCGCGGCAATCGTCAACGGCATGGAGATTGCCGGCAAGAAACTGTCGGACATCAAGATCGTCACGTCCGGGGCAGGGGCGGCGGCGCTTGCCTGCCTCAACCTGCTGGTCGGCATGGGGGCCAAGCCCGAGAACATCTGGATTTCCGACATCGACGGCGTGGCCTATGTGGGCCGCGACGGCGTCAACCAGTGGATGGCGCCTTATGCCAAGCAGACCGAGGCGCGCACGCTGGGCGACATCATCGAGGGCGCCGACGTGTTTCTCGGCCTGTCCGCCGGCGGCGTGCTGAAGGCGGACATGGTCAAGCGCATGGGCGAAAAGCCGCTGATCATGGCGCTGGCCAACCCCAATCCGGAAATTCACCCGGAAGAAGCCCGCATGGCGCGCCCGGACGCGATGATCTGCACCGGCAGGTCGGATTTTCCCAACCAGGTCAACAACGTACTGTGCTTTCCTTACATCTTCCGTGGCGCGCTGGACTGCGGCGCAACCGCCATCAACGAGGAGATGAAAATCGCCGCCACGCTGGCCATCGCCGCCCTTGCCCACGAGCCGACCTCGGAAACCGCCGCCCAGGCCTATGAGGGCGGGGTGTCGTCGTTCGGCCCGGAAAGCCTCATCCCCAACCCGTTCGACCAGCGCCTCATCCTGCGCATCGCGCCTGCCGTGGCGAAGGCCGCCATGGAAACCGGCGTGGCCGCCCGGCCTATCGAGGATTTCGAAGCCTACAACGAGCGCCTGACCCGCTTCGTGTTCCGGTCTGGCCTCATCATGCGGCCGGTGTTCGCCGCCGCGCGCAAGAACCTCAAGCGCATCATCTATGCCGAGGGCGAGGACGAACGCGTGCTGCGTGCCGCCTCCATGGCGATTGCCGACGGCTGGGCCACGCCGATCCTGATCGGCCGGCCCGACGTGATCGAGCGCCGCGCGGCAGAGTTCGGCCTCAGCATCAAGGCGGGGCAGGACGTGGAGGTGATCAACCCCAATTCCGACCCGCGTTACCACGACTACATCAACACGCTGGTCGAGGTTGCCGGGCGCAAGGGAGTGCCGCTCAACGCCGCGCGCACGCTGGTGCGCACCAACTCCACGGTCATCGCCTGCCTCGCCATCAAGCGCGGCGACGCCGATGCCATGATCTGCGGGCTGGAAGGCCGCTTCTACAGCCACCTGGACCATATCCGGCGCATCATCGGGTTGGGCCCGCGGACCCAGGACTTCGCCACCATTTCCGGCTGCATTCTGGATCGCGGCACCTACTTCTTCGCCGATACCTACGGCAACGTCAGCCGCTCGGTCGAGCACATGGCGCAGTTGACCCGCCGCGCCGCCGGCATCGTCAAGCGCTTCGGCATCACGCCCAAGGTGGCGCTGCTGGCCAACTCCAGTTTCGGCTCGGCGGAGAGCGACTCGATCCAGCTGATGCGCGATACCGCCACGCTGCTGCACGAGCAGGGCACCGACTTCGAGTTCGACGGCGAGATGCACGGCAACACCGCGCTCAACCAGGAACTGCGCCAGCGCCTGTTCCCCGGCTCGACGCTGAAGGGCGAGGCCAACGTGTTCATCTTCCCCAGCTCCGACGCCGCCAACCTGGCCTACCAGCTGGTCATGGAGCTGGGCAGCGGAACGCCCATCGGCCCGATCCTGGTGGGCGCTGCCGCCACCGCGCACGTGCTGGTGCCGGCCGCCACCACCCGCTCGGTCGTCAACGTGTCAGCGGTTGCCGCGGTCGAGGTGCAGGCCCGCATCGATTACGCCAACGCCCTGTCCGGCGGGCGGGGCTGACGCGGCGTCGCGCGGCAACGGAAAGCTTACCGTTGCCGCAAGTCCGCCTAGGCTTGAGCGGGCATAGCTGATACCCAGCCCATAGGCGCTGGCCAGGTCGGACACGATAGCAAGGCCCAGCCCCGAGCCCTGCCGGGTCTCGTCCAGCCGCTGGCCGCGTTGGGCAATGTCGCGCAAGCATTCTTCGGCCACACCCGGCCCGTCGTCCTCGATGGTCACCGTTAGCGCCGCCGGAGCCGTGTTCATCGAAACATGCACCTTGCCGTGCGCCCACTTGCGGGCATTGTCGAGCAGGTTGCCGAACAGCTCCAGCAGGTCATCGCCGTCAACGGCCACCCTGGCATCGTTCAAGTCACGCAACTGCCAGTCGATCTCGCCGCCGCGGGGCATCCGCTGCATCGCCTGCACCATGCGCTCCAGCCCTTCGCGGGGGGCATAGAGCGCCGTGGACCGGCCACTGGCCATGCGCGCCCGCGCCAGTTCGCGCTCCACTGAACGGCGCATCACCTCTGTCTGCTCGCGCAGCGCATCGGCGACGCCGTGCTTGCCGGCGCGCTCGATGTCGCTGGCCAGTGAGCCCATCACCGTCAGCGGCGTGCGCAGCGCGTGCGCCAGGTCGCCGGCCCTTGCGCGGGCCTTGTCCAGGCTGTCGTCGCGCGCGCCCACCAGCTCGTTTATCTCCTCGACCAGCGGCCGCACTTCGTCCGGATAGCTGCCGTCCAGCCGCCGCGTTTCGCCGCTGCGGATGGCGCTGACCTTGTCGCGCAGCGCACTCAGCGGCTGGAGGCCGATGCCCACCTGCAGCCAGGTCGCAGCCAGCAGCAATGCCGCAATGATGCCGAGATAGGTGACAAGGCTGTTGCGGAACGATGCGACCGCCTGGTCCAGCTCGGCGTGATCGATACCGATGTTCAGCACCACCCTGCGATCGCCGGCCTGGGTGGCCGCAATCACCGTTTCCTGCATGACGTAGAGCAGCTGTCCATCCGGCCCCGGCATCTCGAACCAGGCAGGTCTGCCCGGCGCCGAGCGGCTGCCTGCGCCAGCCAGCGTCTGGTCCCACAGCGAGCGCGAGTTCACCGGCGCCATGCCGTCGCCCTGCACCGTCCAGTAGAGCCCGCTATAGGGCTTGTCGAACCGCGGGTCCGCCATCGCCTCGTCGCTGAGCAGCGTTTCGCCGCCCGTCAGGTCCACCTTCGAGATCAGCTGCAGCATGTGATTGCCAAGCTCGGCGCGCACGCGCAGCTGCACCTGCTGGTGAAACAGGCTGGTCAGCGCCACCGCCGCAATGCCCAGCGCCAGCGCGATTGCGATGGCCGCCGTGGCATAGAGCCGGAACTTCAGCGAGCCGCTAGTCATTGCTGCCGGCCGCCGGGATCAGGTAGCCGAAGCCGCGCTTGGTCTCGATGCAGGCCACGCCCAGCTTGCGCCGGATGCGCGCCACGATGGCCTCGACCGCATTGGCGTCATGATCGTTGTTGATGCCATAGATTGCGTCGGCCAGTTCCAGCTGCGACAGCGCCTGTCCCTGGTGGTGGAACAGATGGCTGATCAGCCGGAATTCGAGCGGCGTCAGGTTGACCGGCTTGCCCTCCACGCTCACCCGCATCTGCCGCATGTCGAGGCTCACCGCGCCGCAGGAGAACAAGGTGCCCTTCGCTCCCGTGCCGCGCCGCACCAGCGCCCGCACCCGCGCCAGCAGTTCCTCCATCTGGAATGGCTTGGCCAGGTAATCGTCTGCGCCACTGTCAATGCCCAGCACCCGTTCCGGCCAGCTGCCCCGCGCCGTCAGGATCAGGATCGGCGTAGTCACGCCTTCCTCGCGCCAGCGCTTCAGCAACGTCAGCCCGTCGACGCCGGGCAGGCCGAGGTCCAGCACGATGGCGCTGTACGTTTCGGTGCCGCCGCGCTCCCACGCCTCCTCGCCGTCATGCACCACCTCCGCCAGGAAGCCCAGGCTGTGCAGCCCGGCGGCAACCTCGGCGGCAACCCGCGTCTCGTCCTCCACCACCAGCACCCGCATCAGTCGCGCTCCACCTTGAGGATGCGTCCGTCGCGGGCATCGGCGTAGATTTCGAACAACCGGCCCTTGTTGTCCAGCAGCTTGATCTCGTAGACAAGTTGTCCGTCGTCGTCGTCCAGTTCCACCTCGATGATACGTCCGGAGAACTCGTTGCGAACCTGGTCGAGAATGGACTGCAGGTTCTTGCTACCAGCGGGCAGCGGACGCAATGAATGGTCTTGCCGCCGGCGGCGCTTGCTGCCTTTGCCGCCGTCATCATCATCATCGTCATCGCTGGCGTGGGCGGTGCGCAAGTTGATTGCCCCGGCGCCAAGCAGCGCCAGCGCCTGCAGCAAACGCCTGCGATTGATGATGTCCGGCATTCTCGGGATAACTTCCTGACCGTCTTTCCAGGCCATGTAGGGTGGCAAACATCGCGGTTATCGCGCAAGCAGCTTGTCACGCTGCTGACAGGCGCTGTCAGCGTTCTGTCAGCTTCGGCTGTGCCGGCGCCGGCCGGGCGCCTGCGGTGCTACGGATGAAGGCGGCGATGAACAGCGCCGTCATCACCAGCACGATTGTGGGGGCAGGGGCCGAGTCGAGGTGGAAGCTCAGGTAGACACCGGCGAGGCTTGAAAACACCGCGACAAAGGCCGCGACGGCCAGCATTGTCTCAAATCGCCGGGTAACGAGAAACGCCGTCGCGCCCGGCCCGATCAGGAAGGCGATGGCGAGAATGATGCCGGCCGCCTTCAGCGCACCGACGATGGTCAGAGACAGCACTGCCAGCAGTCCGTAATGCAGGAAACCGACCGGCAAGCCGATGGCGCGGGCATGCTGCGGGTCAAAGGCGTTGACCAGCAGGTCCTTGCGCCAGACCATCAGCCCGGCGGTGCAGACGGCGGCGATAATGCCGGTCTGCCAGATGTCGGCGGCGGAAATGCCGAGAATGTTGCCGAACAGGATGTGGTCCAGATGTACGTCGGTCTGGATGGCCACGTACATGACGAGACCTGCGGCGAACATTGCCGAGAACACGATGCCCATCACCGTATCCTGCTTCAGCCGCGAATTGCGGTCGAGGTATCCGGTCGCCAGCGCACACGCCATGCCCGCCGCAAACGCCCCCACCGCCAGCGGCAGGTTGAGGATGTAGGCGATCACCACGCCAGGCAGCACCGCGTGGGACACCGCATCGCCCATCAGCGACCAGCCCTTCAGAACCAGGTAGCACGACAGCAGCCCCATCGGGATGGCCAGCAGCACGGCAATCAGCATCGCCTTCAGCATGAAGGCAAACTGCAACGGCTCGGCCAGGAATGTCAGCCACTCGTTCATCCTTGAGGCCCTCGCTCAAGCGCGGTCCGCGCCTTGGCCCTTGCCGCCAGCAGCCCGTGCCGCGGCGCAAACACGAAGGCGGCGAGGAACACCGTCGTCATCAGCAGCACGATGATGCCGCCGGTGGCGCCGTTGAGAAAATAGCTGAGATAAGCCCCGGCCAGCGAGGTGACGCTGCCGATCAGCACTGACAACACGATCAGCACGCCGAACCGGTCAGTCAGCAGGTAGGCGGTGGCGCCGGGCGTAACCACCACCGCGATCACCAGGAACGCGCCCACCGTCTGCAGCGCGGCCACCGTGCAGGCCGACAGCAGCGTGAAGAACATGATGCGCAACAGGTTGGTGTTGAGCCCAAGCGAGCGGGCGTGGGTTTCGTCGAAGAAGGTGGCCATCAGGTCCTTCCACCTGGCCAGCAGCACGGTCATCGACACCACGCAGATGATGGCAAGCTGCACCAGGTCCTCCGGCGAGACTGCCAGGATGTTGCCCAGCACGATCTTCTGCACGTCCACCGAGGTCGGGTTGAGCGACACCATGAACAGCCCCAGCGCGAAGAACGAGGTGAAGATCAGCCCGATGATGGCGTCCTCGCGCAGCCGGGTGCGGTGGTTGAGGAACAGCATGGCCGCCGCCGCCAGCCCGCCCGAGAAGAACGCCCCGATGGAGAACGGCAGGCCCAGCATGTAGGCCCCCGCCACGCCCGGCACGATGGCATGCGAAAGGGCGTCGCCGATCAGCGACCAGCCCTTGAGCATCAGGTAGGCCGACAGGAACCCGCACACCGCCCCCACCATGGCGCACGCCCACATGGCGTTGACCATGTACTGGTAGGTGAAGGGCTCCAGCAGGGTGTCGATCAATTGCGCGGCCCCTTGGCCTCGTCGCCGTACAGCACGAACGGGCGCTCGTCGTCGGTCAGCACGGTCACCGCGCGCGGGTCGTCGTCGTCGTGCAGGTCCTCGCCGCCGAGGGTAAACTGGCGCAGCACGCCGCCGAAGGCGCGCTTGAGGTTGTCGCGGGTGAATACGTCCGCCGTCGGCCCTTCCGCCAGGATGGTGCCCTTGATCAGGATCGCCCGGTCGCAGAACTGCGGCACCGAGCCAAGATTGTGCGTGGAGACCAGCAGGATGCGGCCCTCGTCGCGCAGGTCCTCGAGCAGGTTGATGATCGCCGTTTCGGTCTTGACGTCGACGCCGGTGAACGGCTCGTCCAGCAATATGACGCGGGCTTCCTGCGCCAGCGCCCGGGCGAGGAAAACCCGCTTCTTCTGCCCGCCCGACAGTTCGCCGATCTGCCGCTTGCGGAACTCCGTCATGCCCACCCGCTCCAGTGCGGCGGCTACAGCCTCGCGGTCCTTCGCGGCCGGCATGCGCAGCCAGTTCATGTGGCCATAGCGGCCCATCATCACCACGTCTTCCACCAGCACCGGGAAGTTCCAGTCCACTTCCTCTGCTTGCGGCACATAGGCCACGTCGTTGGCCTTGAGCGCGTCTGCCGCCGGCCTGCCCAGTATGTCGACGCTGCCACGCGCCAGCGGCACGAATCCCATGATCGCCTTGAACAGGGTGGACTTGCCCGAACCGTTGACGCCCACCAGCGCGGTTATGCTGCCCGCAGGCAGCGCGATCGAGGCATCCCAAAGCGCCGTCTGGCCGTTGCGGTAGGTGACGGTGACATCGTGCACCGCCAGTCCGGCCACAGGCGCCTCGGCAGGTTTCAGCATCATTTGAGCCCTTCGGCGATGGTGTTGGCGGTCACCCGGAGCAGGTCGAGATAGGTCGGCACCGGGCCGTCCGCCGTGGAAATGGAGTCAACGTACAGCACCCCACCATATTTCGCACCGGTCTCGCGCGCCACCTGTCTTGCCGGACCGTCCGGCACCGTGCTTTCGGAAAACACGGCAGGGATGTTGTGTTCGCGAACCTGGTCGATCACCGCGCGCACCTGCTGCGGCGTGCCCTGCTGGTCGGCATTGATCGGCCACAGGTAAAGCTCCTTCAGGCCGAAGTCCCGCGCCAGGTAGGAGAACGCGCCTTCGCTGGTCACCAGCCAGCGCCGCTCTTGCGGGATGGAGGCCAGCACCTCGCGCACTGGTGCTGCGGCGGCGTCGATTTCGGCCTTGTAGCGTTCCGCATTGTCCTTGTAGGCGTCTGCATTGGCAGGGTCTGCTTCGGCAAAAGCGCGGGCAATATTGTCCACGTAGATCTTCGCGTTCTCAGGGCTCATCCAGGCATGCGGATTGGGCTTGCCGGAATAGGGGCCTTGCGAAATACCCATCGGCTCCACGCCGTCGCTCACCGTCACCGAGGGTACGCCGGACAGGTTCGCCAGGAACTTCTCGAACCACAGTTCCAGGTTCAGACCGTTGCGCAGGATGACCTTCGCATCCTGTGCGCCGACAATGTCCTTCGGCGTTGGCTGGTAATTGTGCACCTCCGCACCCGGCTTGATGATCGACACCACTTCGGCGTGTTCACCAGCCACGTTGGACGCCATGTCGGCGAGGATGGTGAAGGTGGTGACAACCTTCAGCCGCTCGGACGCAAGCGAAGGCAGGGCGAACGCGGCAAGCGCCAGCAGGGCTGACATCACAAGCATGACCAGTCGGTTCATCATCGGCAACAAGGCTCCTTTGCTGGGGACACTCCGTGAGTTTATGCAAATGCAAATTATTTGCAATAAGCACGTGCGCGGTTCAATATTGAAAATCATTATCAGTTGGAGCAATGCCAGAAAAAGTGGTATCCGGTTTTCCGTCCGGCATTACGATCAGGAAGAGTGCATCAGATGACGACGAGCACCGACAGCGACCACCTCCTTGACCTGCTGAAGGCGTCAGGCGCTCGCATCACCAAGCCGCGCCGGGTGATTGTCAGGATCCTCGCCGAAAAGGGCGATCAGCACCCCGACGCCATGGACATCTTCCGCCGTGCCGTGAAGGAGGACAGCCGCATCTCTTTGCCCACCGTCTACCGCACCTTGAAGGTGCTGGAAGAGCAGGGCGCCATCCAGCGCCACGCCTTCTCGGATGGCCGGTCGCGCTACGAGCCCGCCGCCGGCGAGCACCATGACCACCTGATCGACATGGAGACCGGCGACGTTATCGAATTCCACTCGGAGAAGATCGAGCGGCTGCAGGAAGAAATCGCCGCCGAGCTCGGTTACGACATCGTCCACCACCGGCTTGAGCTCTATGGCCGCAAACGCAAGAAGAAGCAGAGCTAGTCTTTCGGCTTGCCGAACACCTGCGCCAGCACCAGCATGGCGGATGAGATCACGATCATGATGGTCGAGATGGCTGCAATGGTCGGGTCGATCTGGTCGCGCAACGCGTTGAACATGTTGCGGGTCAGGGTCGAGTTGTCGCCACCCGACACGAACAGCGCGACGATCACCTCGTCGAACGAGGTCAGGAACGACAGCAGCGCCGCCGTGATCACCGAGAAGCGGATTTGCGGCAGCGTGATCAGCATGAAGGCCCTGAAACGCGAGGCGCCGAGGCTTCGCGCCGCCATTTCCTGGCTCATGTCGTAGCTCTTGAGCGCCGATGACACCACGATCAGTACCAGCGGCAGCGCCAGGATGGTATGGGCGACCACCAGCCCGGTCATCGAGTTGACGAGGCCAAGCTTGACATAGGCGTAGAACGCCCCGATGGCGATCAGGATGACCGGGATCATGATCGGCGTGATCAGCAGCAGGAATACCAGCCTGCCCAGCGCATGCCTGCTCACCGCCAGCCCATAGGCTGCCGCCACACCCACCGGCGTTGCCACCAGCATGGTCAGCAATGCGGCCTGCAGCGACGTCCAGGTCGCGTCCATCCAGGCAATCGACTCGAAGTAGTTGCGGTACCAGCGCAGCGACCATTCCCGCGGCGGAAACTCCAGGTATTGCGAGTCGGAGAACGACATCGGCATCACGATCAGCGTCGGCGCCACCAGCAGGAACATGATGATCACCGACAGCGCGTAGAGCCATAGCCGCTGGCCGTGGGTAATCTGGGTGTCGGAAGCCGGGCGGCGCAGCCAGTTCATTGCTCAGCGCCCCCCGCCAATGATGTTGTCCAGTGGCAGCACGCGAGACGCCGCCCACAGGATCAGCAGCGTCAGCACCAGCAACACCACGCCCAGTGCGCTTGCCGCGCCCCAGTTGAAGAACATCTCGATATTGTTGGTGATCTGGTTCGACACCATGATTACCTTGCCGCCGCCCAGCACAGCCGGGGTCACGAAAAAGCCGAGGCACAACACGAACACGATCAGTGACCCGGCAAACAGCCCGGGCAGCGACAGCGGGAAGAACACCTGCCAGAACGATTGCGATGGCGTGGCGCCGAGATTGGAGGCTGCTTTCAGGTAGTCGGGGCTGATCGCCTTCATGGAGCTGTAGAGTGGCAGCACCAGGAACGGCAGCATGATGTGCACCATGCCGATCAGCGTGCCGTTCAGGTTGTGCACCAGTGGCAGCGGTTCGTTCCACAGCCCCAGGTTCATGCCCCACTCGTTGACCAGGCCCCGGCGCTGCAACAACACCAGCCACGCATAGGTGCGCACCAGCAGCGACGTCCAGAATGGCAGCAACACCGCCAGCATGCAGATGTTTGCCGCCCGCGATGGCAGTTGCGCCAGGAAGTAGGCCAGCGGATAGCCGATCAGGATGCAGATGCCGGTGGTCAGGAAGCTGACCTTGAAGGTGGTCCAGAAAATGCGGCCATAAGCCTTGCTCTCCAGCATGCGGGCATAGTTTTCCATCGACAGGCTGCCGTCGTTGCCAATGAACGACAGGTAGAACAGCCAGCCGACCGGCACCACCATGATCACCAGCACCAGCAGCACGGCGGGGCTGGTCAGCCCCAGCAGGGCCCAGCGTTCGCTGCGCTCATGCGTCTGCAGGGCCAGCGCATTGGCGCCGGAGGCGATCCCGCCGGCATCGGTCGCGGCAATCCGGGCGGCGGCGTCACTCATCGCGGATCACCACCGTGTCGTCAGGGTGCAGGCCCAGCGCCACCGCATCGCCGGGCGACACGTTCTCGATGGCAGCACCGGTGCGAGTGCCGGCGCGCACCGCCACCTCGGTGCCATCTGCAAGGGTTGCGTACATCAGCGACGTGTCGCCCTGGTAGACGAGGTCGCTCACCGTGGCCTCGAAAAGGTTCATGCCCTTCGCCTGAGCCTTTCCAGTTACCACCAGCCGCTCCGGCCGTAGCACCAGGATCGGCTTGCCATGGCCGTCCGGTGCATCGCGCAGCTTCAGCGGCTGGCCGCCAAAGCTGAACTTGCCGGCCTTCTCGTCCAGTTCCAGGAAGGTGCTTTCGCCGATGAAATCGGCCACGAAGCGGTTGGCCGGGCGGTCATAGATCTCGCGCGGCGTGTCCAGTTGCATCAGCCTGCCATGGTTGATGACGGCGATCCGGTCCGACATGGTCAGCGCCTCGCGCTGGTCGTGCGTCACGTACACCGTGGTCATGCCCAGCTTCTCGTGCAGATGGCGCAGCTCGATCTGCATGTGCTCGCGCAGTTTCTTGTCGAGCGCCGAAAGCGGCTCGTCCATCAGCAGGATGCGCGGGTTGAACACGATGGCGCGGGCCAGCGCCACGCGCTGCTTCTGCCCGCCCGAAAGCTGGCTGATGCGCCGTTCGCCGTAACCGCCAAGCTGCACCGTGTCGAGCGCCTTGCGGACCCGTTCGTCGATCTCGGCCCGGCCCACCTTGCGCAGCTTCAGCGGAAACCCGACGTTCGCCGCCACGTCCATGTGTGGAAATAGCGCGTAACTCTGGAACACCATGCCGACATTGCGCAGGTGCGGCGGTTTCAGGATGATCTCCTCGCCGCCAAACCGGATGCTGCCGTGGTCGGGACGGGTAAAGCCCGCCAACGCCATCAGCAGCGTGGTCTTGCCCGAGCCGGACGGCCCCAGCAGGGTCATGAATTCGCCGCTGCGGATTTCGAGATCGACATTGTCCAGCGCGTGCACCGGACCATAGGTCTTGGTGACGCCGGCAATGGAAATAGGCAGCGCGCCTGCTTGCGACATGTCGGGCTGCTCCGTGAATGCTGCGTGGAACGGAAAGGCCGCAGCAGCCGCGGGATTTCCTGTGCTGGCTGCTGCGGCGGTTCGTGGCGGATAGGTTACTCGGTCAGCATGTCCTGGTACATCTGGGCGGCTTTCTCCTCCCACTTGGCATACCATTCAAGGTTGATCGGCACCTGCAGCGCCGCGTTGTCGGGATGCGACGGCATCTTGCGCGCCAGCGCATCGTCAATCTGCCCGATCTCGTAGGCCTTCTTGTTGGTCGGGCCATAGGTGATGTGAAGCGGCAGGTTGGCCTGCATTTCGGGCTTGGATATCTCGGCGAGGAACTTCATCGCCAGGTCCTTGTTCGGTGCGCCCTTCGGAATGGCGAAGCAGTCATAGTCGAGCAGTGCCTGGTTGAAGGTATAGGATACCTTCGCGCCGTCATTGGCGGCCACGTCGAAGCGGCCGTTCCAGCCGGTGGTCATGTCCACCTCGCCATCCTTCATCAGCTGTGCATGCTGCGCGCCCGACTTCCAGAACACGGCGATGTGCGGCTTGAGCTGGCGGATGCGTTCGATGGCGCGGTTGATGCCTTCCTCGCTGTCGAGCACCTTGTAGACCTCTTCGAGGCTGGCCCCGTCAGCCATGATTGCCGGCTCAAGCGCACCCGGCACCTTGTCACGATAGGCCCGCTTGCCCGGAAACTGCTCCGCGTTGAAGAAGTCGGCCCACGACTTTGGCGCCTTGTCCTCGCTGTAGGTGTTGGTGTTGTAGGCCAGCACCGTCGAGAACACGTCCGACCCCACGCAGGTATCGGTATAAAGGCCCGGATAGAAATTCGACACGTCGATGACGTTATAGTCGAGCGGCTCCAGCAGGCCTTCCGCGCCCGCGCGCGCCGCCGAACCCGACCCCGACGACACGATGTCCCACGGAACTGCGCCGGCCTGCACCTTCAGGCGCACGTCGGACATGCCGCCATAGGTTTCCTGCTTTACTTCGATGCCGGTGGCCTTGGAACCGGGCTGGAACAGCGCCTTGTCCTGCGCTTCCTGGTAGGAGCCACCCCAGGAGGCGATGGTGATCGATCCCTCAGCGAGCGCCATGCCAGCGCCAAGGCTCATACTGGCCAGCGCCGCGCCGCCGATGGCTGCGGCGGTCACCGCCCTGCGGCTTGGTTTCACGTTCGATGCCATGCTTGCTTTCCTCCTCTGTGGCCTGATGAATGGCTGTTGCTGCCTTGTTCGTCAGCCTTGTTTGTTGCAGGCGCATTGCTGCATGTTTTGCAGGGGCTCGCAATGCTTCTGGGCGAACCGGCTGATGTTTTTCGTCATTGTGCTGCGCGAAACGCCAATCTGGAAAGTTGGCCGGGCAGGGGCGTTGAATTTCTGCAGACTGAAAACTTGACGTGGTCTGTCCATGCCTGCCATCTGATCGTCAATGACAGCACACACATTCGCCACCCCGCCTGAAACGCTGAACCACGAGGGCAAGCCCCGCCACGTCGGGGTCGAGATCGAGTTCGGCTCCGTATCCACCCTTGCTGCAGCGGAAAAGGTTCATGCGCTGTTTGACGGCCGCCTCGAACGCGAAGACCAGCATCGCTACCATGTGCGCGGCACCACGCTTGGCGATTTCCTGATCGAGCTCGACAGCCAGTACGTGCACCGCGTGCCGGGCACCGATGGCGACAAGCAGGAACTTGCGGACCGGCTGCGCAGCATCCTCGGCAACATCTCCGAATTCGTCGTGCCCAACGAGATTGTCTGCCCGCCCGTCGAGCTTGACCGGCTGCCCGAGCTGGAGGCGCTCACCGATGCGCTCGTCGTTATCGGCGCCAGTGGTTCGTCCGCCAGCCCGCTCTATGCCTTCGGTTGCCAGCTCAACCCCGAGATCGCCTCGCGCGAGTCCGGCTGGATCCTCGCCATGCTGCGCGCCTACGTGCTGATGTCGCCGTGGCTGCGCGCCATCATCGAACTTGACTTCACCCGCCGCCTCGCCAGTTTCGCCGACCCGTTCCCGGCGGACTATGCGCGCTGGATTCTCGATCCTGATTACCAGCCGGAAATGGACCGGCTGATCGAAGACTATCTCGCCTTCAACCCGACCCGCAACCGCGAGCTCGACATGCTGCCGCTGTTCGCCTGGATCGATGAAGACCGGGTGCGTTCGTGCGTGCCCGATGCCCGCATCAAGGCCCGCCCCACCTTCCACTACCGCTTGCCGGATGCCCGCATCGGCGATCCCGGCTGGAGCCTTGCGCTTGAATGGAACCGCTGGTGCGTTGTGGAGCGCCTTGCCGCCGATGCGGAAAGGCTCGCCGCCATGAGCGAGGCGTGGACCGCGAACGACGCCCGGCTGGTGCCCGGCAACTGGGCCATCATGTCCACCGGCTGGCTGCTGACATGAGCGCCGGCAGGAAGGTCGGCGTCAGCACCTCGGTGCGCGGCAGTACTTCCATGTGGGTGTTCTACTGGCTGGCACTGCGGCTGGCCGGTCTCCAACCGGTGCGCCTCACCAGCGCCAATGCCCATGCGCAGGACCTGTCAACCTTCAATGGATTCGTCATCGGCGGTGGCGACAATATCGGCGCCGAGATCTACAAGGGCGACCTCACCCTTGATGTGAAGATCGATCCGGACCGCGACCGGCTCGAACTGGACATACTTCAGGCGGCGCAGGAGCGGAGCCTGCCGGTGCTCGGCGTCTGCCGCGGCGCCCAGATCCTCAATGTGCATCGCGGCGGCTCGCTGCATCAGGACATCCACTCGGCCTACGAGAACGTGCCCCGCCTGTGGACGCCGCTGCCCTTGAAGCACGTCACCGTGGAGCAGGGGACCGCGCTCCACCGCATCATGCGCCAGAGCCGCTTCCGCGCCAACTCGCTGCACCGCCAGTCCATCGACCGGCTGGGCGAGGGCCTGCGCGTCAGCGCCCGCGACCGCTACGGCATCATTCAGGCAGTGGAGGTCGAGGACCTCAACGGCCGCTTCCTGATCGGCGTGCAGTGGCACCCGGAGTTCATGATCTACCGCGCCGCGCAACGCCGCATCTTCAAGGCGTTTCGCGATGCCGTGTGCGCCGGCAACGCAGACTGCTGACCCTTGATGGCTGGTCAGCCGCCGTCGATCTGCGCGCCCATCTCGGCGATCGCCCGCTGATACACCTTCGCCGCGTTCCAGCCCTGGATGGCTGCGAAGTTCGGCTGGCCCGGCTGATAGCCCGCACCGCGCCGCCAGCCATGTCCCTTGAGGAAGTTGGCGGTCGACATCAGCGCGCCTTCGCGGGTGTTCAGGTCGCCCACGGCGTACTGCGCGATGGCCTTGGGCATGAACTGCGTCTGGCCCAGCTCGCCATGCATGGCGCCCTTGGCGCCGGCCGATACCTTGCCCGAGCCCACCAGCCGCAGCATGTGATAAAGATGTTCGGTGAAGAACGCCGAGCGGCGGCAGTCATAGGCCAGCGTGGCGACGGCGGAGAGCACGTTCTGGTTGCCGGTAAACTTGCCGAACGCCGTCTCCATGCCCCAGATCGCGATCAGCGGCCCTGCCGGCACGCCATACTTGGCCTCGATCTGCTTGAACAGCGCGGCGTGCTTCTTCTTCAGCCCGCGGCCCTGCCGGACGATGGTGGCGGTGCCCCGCACTTCCTTGAACTTCTCGTACGACAGCTTGAAACTCTTCTGGTTGCGGTCGGCGTGGATTGTCTTGGTGGCGTAGCTTGTGCCCATCAGCGCCTGGATGGCCCGGTTGTTGATGCCGTTGGCCTTGGCTTCCGCCGCGAAGGCCTGCTTCCACGCCTCGAAGCCCGAGCCGGTATTGCCGCACTTCACCGCGTAAGCCGGTGTCGCTCCCGCCGCTGCCGTTAGCGCCAGCGCGATGAAAAGCCCCTTGATCGTCCGCATGCCCTGTTCTCCCTCGCGAGCAATGTCCCTTCGGCTGCAACCTTAGCCATGGCCAGCGTGATTTGTCACGGGGGAGGGGGCGTACATTAACCGTTCTTCATGTCCGTTCCGGCCGTACGCGACGGTCTGGCACCATGCTTGCAATTGCTCCTCACGCGGATGTCCGCCACCTGCTGAAGGGAGCTCAGCCATGCGAATCCTGCTGTTGGCACTTGTCCTCTTGTTCAACGTCACCACCGCCCGGGCGATGTCGCTCGACCCCGGCATCGCCCAGCCCAACTTCCAGTACTACTGGCAGGGCAAGGGCAGGACGCTGGTCATGCTCGACCATCACGGCGGCAATCTCTACCGCGAACTGCGCAATGTCGGCCGCGCCCGTGGCAGCGATTACCAGGTGGTCATGGCCGGCTGGATCAGGTCGTCCGGCACCTTGTGGCTGGGCCTGCCGAAGCACCGCTTCTGCATCATGCCGGACGCCATCTTCATGTTCCACCAGGGCGATACCGGCGGGCGCCCGGCGCTGGAGCGTGACCGGCAGCGCTACTGGAACGGACTGCCGCGCGCCGTGCGCGACTGGATCCGCCGGCAGCAGGTCCCTGGCTGGAAGAAGCCCGACCCTGAAACCAACCTGCCGTGGATCGACTGGATCAAGGTCAGCGGCGCCGAGGCCGTGGCGGCAGGCTTCGGCCGGCCTTGCGCGCCGGACACGAAGGTCAACATCTTCGGCGGCTCGCACTCGGACGGGTAGGAGCTCTGATCCGCAGTCAATATTTTGGTGTTATCTCCGAGCGACCCGTACTGTCATCCCCCGGCACCCCACCCTGTCATCCCCCGACTTGATCGGGCGACCCAGTAACCACCTACTTGGTGTCCCGGGCCCATGGCTCAATTGTCATCCAACAGGTAACCCTTCTGGCGTGCTTGCGTGGCAGCTTGTCGAGAACGCGCGCGGCGTTCTTCGTGAGGTCATCCCCAGCA
>JAZBOA010000491.1:0-2778 GCA_036350935.1 Anderseniella sp.
AAGGCGCACGGCAGCGTCCGGGCCGCACTCAAGGCGAACGAGGCTCCCTTCGAGCGCAGGATGCGGGAGAACGCGGCCGCCAAGCAGCGGCTGGCGGCGCATGTGGCAGCGATGATCGAGGATGGCGACAGCATCATGCTGGACACCGGCACCACCACCAGCTTCCTCGCCCGGTCGCTGCTGACCAAGTCGGCCCTCACCGTGGTCACCAATTCGTCGGACGTGGCTCGCACGCTGGCAACGGTCAACGGCAATACGGTCTACATGGCGGGCGGCGAACTGCACGGCGACAATGGCGCCGCCTTTGGCCCGTCGGCTATCGAGTTCGTATCCAGCTTTGCGGTGAAGCAGGCCATCATCTCGATCTCCGCGGTGGACGCCGTCACCGGTTTCATGGACCATCACCTCGCCGAAGCCGAGTTCGCGCGCCAGGTGCTGCGCTGCGGCCAGCGCCGCATCGTCATCACCGATGCCAGCAAGTTCTCGCGCACCGCCCTGGTCAGGGTATGCGGGTTTGACGAACTCGATCTGCTGGTGTGCGACGAGCAGCCTCCCGCCCCCATCCGCGAGCGCCTGGCCGCAGCGGGCGCCCGCTTCGAGGTGGCGGCCTGAGCCAGCCTGCCGCTTACCCGCGGCGCACGGCCTCGACATGCGCTGCAAAGGCCGGATCAGCCATCAGCGCCTTGCAGCGGGCGAACCGGCCGTCCGCATAGGCGCGAAAATCATCTGCCGGATTGTTGTTGGCCAGCTGGATGAGACCCCACAGAGTCCACAGCAGGTCGCACATGGCCTTGTAGATCACTACCCGGCCATGCTCGGCGGCAGTAGGCTTGCGGCCGAAATAGGCCTTCATCATCTCCATGTCCTGCGCGTCATTGAAGACGCCTTCGACCGACAGGTCACCGAGGTCCCACAACGGATCGTTCATGCCGGAATACTCCCAATCGACGATCCACATGACCTCTCCGGTATCGAGGAAGTTCTCGCACAGCGGATCGCAATGGCACGGCGCCAGATCCGCCGGGTGAACGTCCAGCGCAGCGCGCACGCCCTCGGCTTCCCTGACCACGTCATGGTAGCCGTCCGGCAAGGTAACGTCCTTGGTGGACAGCACGCCCAGGTACTCGTCGATCATGGCGAACAGCTCGAACCGGAACGGGAAGGTCGCCCCCGACCGGTGCAGCCGGGCGAATGCTTCTCCGGCGCGGGCGGGCGAGCCCTTGCGGGCGGCAAAGTTCTCCGGGCTCATGGTCACCGCGCCCTCGATGAAGCGGGTCACCATCACGCCGGTCTCAGCATCAGTGTGAATGACCTCGGGGCTGACGCCTGCACGCGCTGCCTCGCGGGCGGCCACCGCTTCGTTGGCGCGGTTGATGTATTCTTCTGTCCCCTCGCCGGGCAGCCGCACGCAGAACTCCCCCACGCGGTAGACGCGGTTGGTCAGTCCGCCCAGCCGCTCCACCGGCCCCCCATACCCGGCCAGTTCCGGCACCAGGCTGAATGCTGCCTTGAGATCCGGTTCGATGTCTGCGCTCATCAGATCGCCCCCTGCCTTGACTTCCTCGCAGCACTTGCAAGCCGCGAGACGTAGGTTAGCATTGCAACCGGCATGCAGATCAACAGCAGGAGACGGAAATTGTCAGGGCACCGGCACGAAGGCGCGCTTGGCGCGGTCTACGAGGCGAAGACACCTGGCGAGGTGGCCCGCCTCTATGATGGTTGGGCCGAAAGCTATGATGCGGAAATGGCGAAGGCCGGCTACCGTCATCCCAGCATCTGCCTGGCGCTGATCTCCCGCCATCTGCCCCGCGGCAGCGCGCCGCTGCTGGACGCCGGCGCCGGCACCGGGCTGGTTGGCGAATGGCTGGGCATCATCGGATACCCCGAGGTCGAGGCGCTCGACATCTCGAAGGGCATGCTGGCCGTCGCCGCCGCCAAGAACGTCTACACAAGGCTGCATGAAGCCGCACTCGGCAGTCCGCTGCCGTTCGCCGATGGCCACTTCGCCGGCGTGGTGTCTGCTGGCGTATTCACCACCGGACATGTGGGGCCGGAAGGCCTCGATGAACTGGTGCGGATCTGCCGGCCTGGAGGCGTCATCGTGCTGACGGTGAAGACGAGCGTCTGGCAGAACGGCTTTGCCGGAAGGATCAGCGAGCTTGCAGGCGCCGGCCGGCTGGCAATCGAGGAACAGACTGAACCCTACGTCTCCATGCCCGGCGAGACCGGAACGGTGCCGAGCGTGGCCGTGGTTCTGAAGGTCATGCGATGACGGCAGATTGCCACGGGATTGCGCGTGGCAGGACGCTGTGTAGCGTTATGTAAAATGCCGGGAAAAATGGTTGTGGGTGCAGTCTGTCACTAACCAGTCTCCGTTTGAGATTCCCTGATATACGGGAATTTACAGGGAAATTTTGCACTTTCGGCTGCTTTTGAAGGTTTGCAGACCAGAAATGTGCTGCAATATCAGAAACTTAAACTTGAAATTCCCTAAATGCTCTAACAGGGAAAATTTTTCAACGAACAGGGAATTCCTGCGAGCTATCAGGGAAATCGTTCAAGCGTTCAGGGAAAGTGACTCCGCAGTCCTCAATGCCTATCCGGAGAACGAATGCGCGGAGGCGATTTTGACTATTTGCTTGCTCCTGCCGACAGAGATCGCAATTTCCCAAGATGGCTGCTTAGACCCAGAAAACAGACTCTTTCGACTGCGTCTGAGGATGTCCGGAATGTGCCACTTTCTGACGCTTCAACCAGTTGAGCTTCAAGGTTGGTTTA
>JAZBOA010000492.1:0-5930 GCA_036350935.1 Anderseniella sp.
CCGCACCGGAAGACGCCATCATGGAGGGCCTGCACCGGGTCTGCGCCAAGGCCGGCATCGAACCGGGCGCCATTGACCAGGTCATCCATGGCACCACCCTGGCCACCAACGCATTGATCGAGCGGCGCGGGGCGAAAACGGCCTTCATCACCACCAGCGGCTTCCGTGATGTCATCGAGATGCGCACTGAAAGCCGCTTCGAGCAATACGACCTGAACCTGAAGCTACCGGACCCGTTGCTGCCGCGCAACCGGCGCTACGTGGTTGCCGAGCGCATGGAAGCCACCGGCCGGGTGCTGAACCCGCTCGACAAGGCCGAAGTAGAGGCGCTGGCCGATGAACTGAAGCAGGCAGGATATGACAGCATTGCGGTCGGCTTGCTGCATTCCTACGTCAACGACGCCCACGAGAAGCTGATTCGCGACGTGCTGGCCGAACGGCTGCCCGGTGTCATGGTGTCGATCAGTTCGGAAGTGTCGCCGCAGATGCGCGAGTACGAGCGCTTCAACACCACCATTGCCAACGCCTACATCAAGCCGCTGATGAAATCCTATCTCGGCAGGTTGAAGGAAAGGCTGGCAGCGGAAGGCGCTGACTGCCCGGTGTTCATGATGCACTCGGGCGGAGGCATCATGTCGCTGGAAAGTGCTGCAGAGTTTCCGGTGCGGCTGGTCGAGTCTGGTCCTGCCGGCGGCGCGATCTTCGCCGCCGACATTGCCGCCCGGCATGGGCTTGAAAAGGTGCTGTCGTTCGACATGGGCGGCACCACCGCCAAGATCTGCCTGATCCGCAACTATACGCCCAAGACCGCCCGGGTATTCGAGGTGGCGCGCACCTACCGCTTCAAGAAGGGCTCTGGCATGCCCATTTCCATCCCTGTCATCGACATGGTGGAAATCGGCGCTGGCGGCGGTTCGCTGGCCCACGTCGACGTGATGAACCAGATCCGCGTCGGCCCCGAGAGCGCCGGCTCCGAGCCGGGACCTGCCTGCTACGGCCGCGGCGGCGAGCGCCCCGCGGTCACAGATGCCGACCTGGTGCTGGGCAAGCTCGACCCGGACAATTTCGCCGGCGGCTCCATCAAGCTGTTTGCGGACCGCTCCGGCGCAGCACTCGATGCCCACATCGGCAAACATCTCGACATGGACCGGACCGAGGCCGCGTGGGGCCTGGCCGAGGTGGTGGACGAGAACATGGCCAACGCCGCGCGCGTGCACGCGGTGGAAAATGGCGAGGACCTGTCGGAATACACCATGATCGCCTTCGGCGGCGCGGCCCCGCTTCATGCCGCCCGCCTGTGCGAGAAGCTGGGCATCGACCGCTGCCTCGTGCCCGTCGGCGCGGGCGTCGGCTCGGCCATCGGTTTCCTGCGCGCGCCCTTCAGCTTCGAGGCCAACCGGTCGGTGTTCATGAAGATCAGCCAGTTCGACGCCGGCTCCGTGCAGGCACTGTTCGCCGGCATGGAACAGGAAGCCCGCTCCTTCGTGCGCTCCTGCGATGCGCAGGCAGACATCCTGAGCGAGCACAAGGTCTACATGCGCTACAAGGGCCAGGGCTGGGAAATTCCTGTCCAGCTGACCGCCGCACAGGCCGCAAACCCGGATGCGGACACATACCTCAAGCTGTTCGAGACAGACTATGCCCGCCTGTTCGGCCGCTCGGTGGAGGGCATGGAAGCCGAGATCACCGTGTGGTCGGTCAACGCCTTCACCCGCCCGCCTGAAGTGCACCGGCTGGCCCCGGCCAAGCCGGGCAAGTCCGCCACGCCCAGTGCCAGCCGTGCGCTGTTCGACCCCGCCGTCGGAAAAGCTGTTGGCGCCGGCGTCGTCGAGCGTTCGAGCCTCACAACCGGCGCCACCTTGGACGGCCCTGCCCTTGTGACCGAGGACGAAACCACGGTGGTGCTGCCGTCCAGCCGCTGCCTCATCGCCCAGTCTGACGGCACGCTGGACCTCATGACGAAGTCATCCCCGGACAGCCCTGCCGCCCACGCGCAGACCCGGGAGAACGCCCATGCCTGAGCTTTCGAGAGTTGCCTACCAGGTGATGTGGAACCGGCTGATCTCGGTAGTCGAGGAACAGGCTCAGGCGCTGGTGCGCACAGCCTTCTCCACCTCCGTGCGCGAGGCGGGCGACCTGTCCGCCGGGGTCTACAACGACAAGGGCGAGATGCTGGCCCAGGCCGTCACCGGCACGCCGGGCCACGTCAACGCCATGGCAGAATCGGTCGGTCATTTCATCCGCCGCATCGGCCGGCAGAACATGTTCGAAGGCGACGTCTACATCACCAACGATCCGTGGGAAGGCACCGGCCACCTGCACGACATTACCGTGGTCACGCCCTCGTTCTACAAGGGCCGCTTCGTCGGCTTCTTCGCCTGCACCGCCCACATCACCGATATCGGCGGGCGCGGTTTCGGCGCCGACGCCAACTCGGTGTACGAGGAAGGCATTTACATCCCGATCATGAAGTTCGCCGAACGCGGCGAGGTGGACCGGACACTGGTGCACATCCTGCGCGGCAACGTGCGCGAGCCGGATCAGCTTATCGGCGACATCTATGCGCTGGCCACCTGCAACGACGTTGGCCACCGCCGCCTGACGGCCATGATGGACGAATTCGGTCTTGCCGATCTTGACGGCATCTCCGGTTTCATTCTCACCAACTCGCGGGCAGCCACGCTGGACCGCATCAACGCGCTGAAACCCGGCACGGCGGAAGGACACATGCGCATTGACGGGTACGACAAGCCGATCGACCTCAAGGTGAAGCTGACCATCGAGAAAGACCGGATGTTCTGCGATTGGGATGGCACCAGCGGCGTGGACAAGAAAGGCATCAACGTGCCGCTGGTCTACACCAAGGCTTACACCTGCTACGCGCTGAAGTGCGCCATCGCGCCCGAAATCCCCAACAACGCCGCCTCGCTCGCCCCGTTCGAGATCGCAGCACCTGTCAATTCCATCGTCAACGCTCTGCACCCTGCCCCGGTGGCGCTGCGCCACATCATTGGCCACATGGTGCCGGACACCGTGTACGACGCGCTCGACAAGCTGCTGCCGGGGCTGGCGCCGGCAGAAGGCGCGGGCAGCCTGTGCAATTTCCAGATATCCTTGCGCCCGCGCACCGATGCGCCCGCCCCGCCCGATGCGGTGCGCGCCGAGGTGCTGACGTTCAACTCCGGCGGCGCCGGTGCAAGACCCGGACTGGACGGCATGAGCGCCACGGCGTTCCCCTCCGGCGTGATGACCATGCCGG
The DNA here is from genome assembly GCA_036350935.1 of Anderseniella sp. Classification (GTDB taxonomy): domain Bacteria; phylum Pseudomonadota; class Alphaproteobacteria; order Rhizobiales; family Aestuariivirgaceae; genus Anderseniella. Next base: position 3,260 of record JAZBOA010000492.1, read on the forward strand.
TGGAAGCAACCGAACAGGTCGGCCCGGTGATCATCTGGCGCAAGGAGCTGCGCCCCGACAGCGGCGGCGCCGGCAAGCGGCGCGGCGGCCTGGGCCAGTACATGGAAGTCGGCGCGCGCGAGGGCCACGAGTTCGACATCTCAGCCATGTTCGACCGGGTGCGCCACCCTGCCCGCGGCAGGCGCGGCGGCGAGCCTGGGGCGCCCACCACCATCGGCCTTGATGACGGCACGCCGATGCGCGGCAAGGGCCGCCAGCACGTGCCCCATGGCCGCAAGGTGATGATGGCGTTTCCAGGCGGCGCCGGCTACGGCAGCCCGAGTGACCGCGACCCTTCCGAAGTGCGCCGCGATCTGGCGTTGGGCTATATCACGCCGGACTTTGCAAAGAAGCACTATGGACTGGGGCAGGACGAGATAGACGCCATCCTGCGCCGTGCCCGGCTGGGTGAAGTGTTCTGACGGCGAGCCCGCCCTGTCCGAACTGCTCAACTGCGCACGCCAGCTCCTGCATCCGCCAGCAATAGTTCACCGGCCCGAACAGCGCTACAGCGCAATCCGGGGCAGGCAAGATCACGGACTGCCGGCTTCAGTCAGGCAATACAGCGGTTGCCTCGATCTCGACCTTTGCCCGGTCTTCGACGAGGGCAGTCACCTCCACCAGTGCCATGGCCGGAAAGTGATTACCGACGACGCGCTTGTACGCCGCACCCAGCTCTTTCTGGCTGGCGAGGTATTCATGCTTGTTGGTCACGTACCAGGTCAGCCTGACGATGTGTTCCGGCTTGCCGCCGGCTTCCGCCAGCACCGCAACGATGTTCTTCAACGCCTGTTCGGCCTGCTCCGCGAACCCGTCGCTCTCGAACTGCTCCTGGGCGTTCCAGCCGATCATGCCGCCGGTGAACACCATCCGGCCTTTGGCCAGGATGCCGTTGGAATAGCCCTTCGGCTGCTTCCAGCCGGCCGGTTGCAGCACCTTCATGTCGTCACGTCCTTCCTTAGCCTGAAGCGTTGCACCTTGCCGGACTCGTTGCGCGGCAAGGCGTCGATGAAGCGAATGATGCGGGGATACTTGTAGGGAGCAATGGTTTGCCGGACGTGTTCCTGAAGCGCCGCCTCCAGGGCAGAACCTGCCATGCCGTCCTTTGCCACCACATAGGCGGCAACCACCTGGCCGCGATCGGCATCCGCCTCGCCGATCACCGCGCACTCGGCGACGTCAGGGTGCTGCAGCAGCACGTTCTCCACTTCAAGGCCCGAGATGTTGTAGCCGGACGAGATGATCATGTCGTCGCGCCGGGTGTGATAGGCAACGTATCCGCGTTCATCCATGGCGCAGGTGTCGCCGGTGATGTTCCAGCCGTGTTGCACGTAGCTGCGCTGACGCTCGTCGGCGAGATAGCGGCAGCCGGTCGGCCCCCTGACGGCAAGCCGCCCCAGTTCGCCCGGCGGCAACGGCCTGCCTTCGTCATCCAGCACCGCAATCTCATAACCGGGAATGGCCGGGCCAATGAATCCGGGTTGCACCTGGCCGCCTGCCGCGCCGGCAAACGCATGCAGCATTTCGGTGGAGCCGATGACCTCGGCAAGCACGCTTCCGGCAGTCCCGGCCCACGCCTCGCGCACCGGCAGCGGCAACGCCTCGCCGGAAGAAACCGCGAGCCGCAGTTGCGAGAGGGTTGCCGCATTGTCCAGCCGCAACATGCGCTGGAAGAAGGTCGGCACCGTGAAGCAGACGGATGCCCGGAAGCGGGTAACGGCCTCGGCCAGGGTTTCCGGCTTCCAGGCGGCATGAAGCACGCTGCTGGCCCCGGCATGCAGCGGAAATACCAGCAGTCCGCCGAGCCCGAAGGTGAACGCCAGCGGCGCGGTGCCGATGAACACGTCAGCCGGAGATGGCGCCACGACATGGCGGCACATGGTTTCGCAGATCGCCAGCACGTCGCGATGGAAGTGCACCGTCGCCTTTGGCCGGCCCGTGGTGCCCGAGGTAAAGGCAATGAGCGCAATGTCATCGGCACGCGTTGCTGCCGTGCCGAACCAGTCAGGCTTGTCCGAGGCGCCGCGCGGCTCGCCGCATTCGCCCGCCCAGGTCACCAGTTGCGTACCGCTGCCGGCAGCGTCGATGGCGGCCTGCAGATCATTGGCGATGTTCTCTTCGCAAAAGGCGAGGCGGGGCCGCGAGATGTCGAGAATGGTTGCAAGTTCACCGGCCCGCAGCAACGGCATGGTGGTTACGGCCACCGCGCCGATTTTCTCGATGGCCAGCCAGATCGCCGCCACCGCAGGCGAGTTGAAGCCCCGGATAAGCACCCGGTTGCCGGGTCGGATGTCATGATCCTCGACCATCAACCGGGCGAGTCGCGCCACCCGCGCCGCCAGTTCGCCATAGCTCCACGTGCCGGCCACCGAGTGAAAGGCCGGGCGGTGCGCACCACCTTTATCCAGATGCCGGTCGAGCAGGAAGCTCACACAGTTGAGCGGCCCGCTCATCGGCACGCCTGCAATCGGCACGATCCCGGGCCATTCGTCCGCTGGCGGCAGACGGTCATGCACGAACCTGTCCTGCTGGATGCTGGCTTCGTTCATGGCGCAGACCAGTCCGGAGGGACAAGACGGCGCTTGCCATCGCTCGACAGGGTGACGCCGGGCGCATCTAGCCCCTCCCTGTC
>JAZBOA010000493.1:0-2888 GCA_036350935.1 Anderseniella sp.
ACGGGTGGTCTGACTGGAACTGCGACAGCTCCTCGCGCACCCATGCACTGTCGGTTTCCTGCCAGCGCCGCTCGATGTTGCCGATGACGCCCTCGAACGGCTTGACCGTCTTGTAGGAGCGAAGCCCGTCGTCATAGATGAAGGTGATCTCCTCATCCATGGTGCCGAACAGGATGGCGTTGCGCACATCTTCCAGCAGTTCGTTCCACGGCGTGCTCATCGCTGCGCCATAGTGCTTGCACAAGGCGTCCAGCGTCTGGGTGTAGTAGGGCGAGGTGCTGCCGGTCTTGGCCCACGGCACGATGGCGCCCTGGCGAAGCGACAGCGTCTTGTCTGGCACCACAAGGTCTGCCTCGAAACGCAGTTCGGTGCCCAGCCCGTCGCACTTGGAGCAGGCGCCGAACGGGTTGTTGAACGAGAACAGCCGCGGTTCCACCTCGTCGATGGTGAAGCCTGAGACGGGGCAGGCGAACTTTTCCGAGAAGGTGATGCGCTCGTGGGTTTCGTTGAGCGACTTGTTGGCGCTGCCCCCGGCCGAGGTGTCGGCCTCGGCCAACGGCTTGTCGGCGAACTCGATGACGGCCAGGCCGTCGGCCAGTTTCAGCACCGTCTCGAAACTGTCGGCAAGGCGCGTGGCAATGTCGTCTCGCACCACGAGGCGGTCCACCACCACGTCGATGTCGTGCTTGTACTTCTTGTCCAGCGTCGGCACGTCGGCAATCTCGTGGAACTGGCCGTCCACCTTCACCCGCTGGAAGCCCTGCTTCATCAGCTGGGCGAATTCCTTGCGGTACTCGCCCTTGCGGCCCCGCACGATGGGGGCCAGCAGGTAGAGCCTGGTGCCTTCCTCCAGCTCCATCACCCGGTCGACCATCTGAGACACGGTCTGGCTTTCGATGGGCAGGCCGGTGGCGGGCGAATAGGCAATGCCGACGCGGGCGAACAGTAGCCGCATGTAGTCGTAGATCTCGGTCACCGTGCCGACGGTGGAGCGCGGGTTGCGGCTGGTGGTCTTCTGCTCGATGGAGATGGCCGGTGACAGACCGTCGATCTGGTCGACGTCCGGCTTCTGCATCATCTCCAGGAACTGGCGCGCATAGGCCGACAGGCTCTCGACATAGCGGCGCTGGCCCTCGGCGTAGATGGTGTCGAAGGCCAGAGACGACTTGCCCGAACCGGACAGGCCGGTGAACACGATCAGCTTGTCGCGCGGCAGCTCGACCGACACGTTCTTGAGATTGTGTTCGCGCGCGCCCTGGACGGAAATGATGCGTTTGTGTTCGGCCATGAGGGATGCCTAGATCATAACGGGAACATGCGCAACCGTGGACGCGCGAGACTGCTGACACAGTAAGCCGGATATGGGGCAGGGGTTCCCGGTTTTCCACGGGAATGTTGCGAAAAGGCAGTGGGACTCCCCCCACGCATACTTACTATCATACTACGGGGCTATCGGGCTGCTACGGTCTTCTAAATCCAGTATCACGTTAGCTGTCTTGCGCCGCAGCGATTCAAGCACGGGGCAAACCGTCGTGGCGAGGGGGCGGTACGCTGGATTTGTTTGGTTCTACGATTATTTGCTATTCGCCTCGGCACAAGTTGCATGTTCACTTCCTGTTCTCGTTTTGCTATACTGCCTCACGATGGGAGGAAACAGTGCAATGGCAATAAGTGCAGGGCAATTTCAGCATGGGCAGAGTGGGAACCGGCGCGGTCGTCCAAGGATCGCTCCAGAGGTGCGCGAGCTTGCGAGGTCGAAGGCGCCAGAGGCTTTCAAGCGCATTATGGAACTCGTGGAGGATGACGATCCCCGAGTGGCCTTGGCAGCATCCAACGCTGTGCTTGATCGAGCCTACGGCAAGCCGGCTGTGGAGGAACGGAAGGCTATAGTAGACCTCGCACCGGTGACCTCGGCCAACGACATCGTGTCGGCGCTCTCGCAGTTGCTGGCGGCAACCGTGCAGGGCGACCTAGGCATTTCCGAACTCAAGGATCTGGCATCTGTGATCGAAATGCAGCGCCGTGCCATCGAAACCCATGAACTGGAGCAGCGGCTGCAGGTTGTGGAGAGGTTGGCAGCGAAATGACGCGTAGCCTGAGAACTCGCATTGAACGCCTGGAAGAGGAGTATCGGCCTCCTGTGGTCGATGAGGAAGAGATCGACTACTACCAGCTCACCCGCCGGCTCGGCATGCTTGCGAGGTTGGCTGCGAGTGGCGATGAAAAGGCCCTCGAGTGGGAGAGGAAGGCTTTCGGGAACATCAAACCATCCCCTGATAAGTCCGATGAGCAAGACGAGCCCTGATCGCCAACTTTTGAGAACCTGGGCCTGTTAATCTGGACGGCCGCGCCGGAGAACCTAGGGGACTTGCAATCGGTTGCCGGAGCTGCGACCAGCACGAGCATGCAGACCCCAGTGGCAACAATCTGCCGGACAGCTCCAGTGTCCACGATTGCGGGTCGGCTGAATTGCAATCGCTGCGGGTTCAGAAACTCACCAAAATGGACAAGGGTATTGGCGAGGCCATATGCCAAACCGCCGGCATCATAGTTGACAGTCTGCCTGCAGATATTTTGAGCAAACGTTGGGGCAGGGCTCAATGATACGTCGTGATCTGCCCGCAGCACCTCTTGAACTTCTTGCCGCTGCCACAGGGGCACGGCTCATTGCGGCCCGTCTTAGCCGCGAACTTCGGCACCTTGAGCGCAGAGGATAGGCTGAATTTCTGACGCTCGACGAAGTCCCTGTAGAGGCTGTTCACACCGGCAATCATCGCTGCGATCAGGTCCTCGCGTTGCTCTTGCGTGACCGGCCTGTCGAATGGGCGAAGCGAGGGGTCGTCCGAGTGCTCGTAGGCTAGTGCGAACAGGGGAATGAATGCACCGCC
>JAZBOA010000494.1:0-2640 GCA_036350935.1 Anderseniella sp.
CGAGGGGTTGGTGAAGATGTGATCCGTCGGGCCCACCTCGACCAGGATGCCGAGGTGGAAATAGGCGGTGCGCTGCGAAACGCGGGCCGCCTGCTGCATGTTGTGGGTGACGATGATGATGGTGTAGTTGGACTTCAGCTCGGTGATCAGGTCCTCGATGATCCCGGTGGCGATCGGGTCCAGCGCCGAGCACGGTTCGTCCATCAGGATCACGTCCGGGTTGACGGCGATGGCTCGCGCGATACAAAGGCGCTGCTGCTGCCCGCCCGACAGGCCCGTGCCCGGCGACTCCAGCCTGTCCTTGACTTCGTTCCAGAGTCCGGCGCGCCGCAGGCTGGATTCGACGATTTCATCCATCTCGGATCTCGACGCGGCCAGCCCGTGAAGGCGCGGGCCATAGGCCACGTTCTCGAAGATCGACTTCGGGAACGGATTGGGCTTCTGGAACACCATGCCGACCTGGGCACGCAGCAGCACCACGTCGACGTCCGGCGCGTGGATGTCTCGGCCGTCCAGGGTGATGGTCCCCGTCACCCGCGCACCCACCACGGTATCGTTCATGCGGTTGAAACAGCGCAGGAAGGTCGACTTGCCGCAACCCGAAGGGCCAATGAAGGCCACGACCTCGTTGCTGTTGATGTCCAGCGTGATGCCGTGCAGTGCCTCGGACGCTCCGTAGAACACCTTGACGTCGTTTGCACTGAGCTTGACAGGGCCTGCCGGCGTGGTTGTTGACTTGCCCTTCGCCGCCGCCGGCACTGCGGCCTGCATGCTGCCCATGGAGGCTTGTACGGAACTCATGCTTTCACCACCTTGTTTCGAGTCGTCTGCGCAGCCAGATGGCCAGGGAGTTTAGCGAGAGCATCAGCGCCAGCAGCACGATGATCGCCGCCGAAGTCCTGGCCTCGAAGAAGTTTCGCAGTTCGTTGCCTTGCCACAGGTAGATCTGCACCGGCAATGCGGTCGACTGGTCGAAAGGAGACGACGGCACGGAAGCCACGAATGCGCTCATGCCGATCAGCAGCAGCGGCGCCGTCTCGCCCAGCGCCTGCGCGACACCCAGGATGGTGGCGGTGAGGATACCGGGCAGCGCCAGCGGCAGCACATGGTCGGTCACGACCTGCACCTTGGACGCGCCGACGCCCAGCCCCGCTTCGCGGATGGAGGGCGGAATCGCCTTGAGCGTGCTGCGCGTGGCGATGATCACGGTGGGCAGCGTCATCAGCGTCAACACCAGGCCGCCGACCAGCGGCGCGGACAGCGGCAACTTGAACCACAGGATGAACACCGCGGCACCCAGCAAGCCGAAGACGATGGAGGGAACGGCCGCCAGGTTGTTGATGTTGACCTCGATCAGATCGGTCCACCGGTTCTTGGGAGCGAACTCTTCAAGGTAGATCGCCGACGCCACGCCGATCGGCACGGCGAGCAGGATCACGATGATCATCATGAACAGCGAGCCCATGAAGGCGCCCGCCAGGCCGGCCGCCGCCAGCGAACTGCGCGAGTCCGGGTTCATGAACAGTGCCGTGCTGAACTTGTTCTGGATCACGCCCTGGGCATACAGCTGGTCGGCCATGGCGCGCGCCCGTGCGCTGATCTGCTGCTGTGCATCGGGCAGACTGCGGTCGATGTTGCCCTTGAGCCAGACATCGACGTTGGCATCGGCCAGCAACTTCAACTGCACGGTCTTCCCGACGATGCCGGGGTCGGCCACCACCATGTCGCGCAAGGCAAACCGCTCACCGCTGGTGACCAGACGCAACGCATCCCGCGGGAATTCCTTCGCATCGGGCAGGACCTTCTCCAGCGAACCCAGGATGACCTGGTTGAAGTCGACAAAGCCCAACTCGGTCTGCCAGGCATACATGCGCTGCTGAAAGTCGGCCGGGGACTCGCCGCTTTCCTGAACAGGCTTGGGACCGATCTGGATGACCTGCGGATCGAAGTGCACGTCCATCACGAAGGTGGCCTGCCAGAAGGCCGGCAGGCCCTTCGAGAGAATCGACGAGAACAACAAGCCGACCAGGCCCAGCGAGATCGCCACGGCGACGATGCCGATGATGTGAAAGCGCGTCTCCTGCGCCTTGCGACGGCGCAACGATGCAGCGACCTTGCTCTGGACCGATGCGTAACCGCCGGAGTTGCTGGGTGGGTTCATGCTCTTACTCGTATTGCTCACGGTACCTGCGCACCACGACCAAGGCAATGACGTTGAGGATCAGCGTCATCACGAACAGTGTCAGGCCAAGGGCGAAGGCCACCAGCGACTGCGGGCTGGCGAAGTCCTGGTCTCCGGTGAGCTGGTTGACGATCGCGACCGTCACCGTGGACACCGCCGCGAAGGGGTTGCCGGTGAGCACGGGCGCATTGCCCGCGGCCAGCACCACGATCATCGTTTCGCCGATGGCGCGGCTCACCGCCAGCAGGATGGCCCCGACGATGCCCGGCAGTGCCGCCGGCAACACCACCTTGACGACGGTCTCCGACTTGGTGCCGCCCAGCGCCAGCGAACCGTCGCGCATCGACTTGGGAACCTGCGTGATGATGTCGTCGGACAAAGACGAGATGAACGGAATGATCATGATGCCCATCACCACCCCGGCCGTCAGCGCCGACGTGGCTCGGACCTGCAGCCCG
>JAZBOA010000495.1:0-2703 GCA_036350935.1 Anderseniella sp.
AACGTCCATTTCCTCAATAGCGCAGCTCTATGCCTGACGGCTGAGGACGCCGGGATCGTGACCGCCGGTGCTGTCAGTGCGTGGCATGACCTCGCCTTCTACCTTATTGCGCGGTATTGCGGCCATCGGCACGCGGTCGACACGGCCAAGGTCTTCTTGATGACAGACCATGTAGAAGGCCAGTCTCCTTATGCCGTCATGACCCGCCCGATGGAGGTCAAAGATGCCTTGATCGCCGAATGTCAGGCATGGATCGCCGAGAATTACGAGCTTGAAAACCCGGTTCAGCAGATGGTGGAGAGGTCAGGTTTGGGCGCCCGAACCTTCGCCAGACGGTTCAAGTCGGTCACCGGTTACAAGCCTATCGACTACGTGCAGGCCCTGCGGATCGAGGAGGCAAAGCAAGTGCTAGAGCGCGATCAGCGCCCCATCGACGATATCGCGAGCTCGGTCGGCTATGAAGACGGCTCTTCGTTTCGGCGGGTGTTCAAGAAACGAGTGGGCCTAACCCCGGCAGCCTATCGCAAGAAGTTTCAAAGCCTCGCTGCACTTGCTAGCAAGTTCTCGCTGGAACAGCCTACATCGAGATAAGGCGGAGGGCTGGCAGGACTGAGATGCAATCCAGCAGCTCCGGGCCCGGACCAGAAACCTCTTGTGGCTATCATAACAGTGTCCGAATGGTGGGAAATCGCGACCCTCAGTGGACATTGTTTGCACACAGCGCATGTTGGAAACTACAGCATCTAGCTGATAGGTTTCTCGTGCAGGGAGACCAATCGTGGAAAGACGACTTGCTGCCATACTGGCCGCTGACCTCGTAGGCTACAGCCGCCTTATGGGCATAGACGAGGCTGGAACACTCCAACGTTTTTCTGATCTTCGCCACACAGTGCTGGATCCGTTAATCGCAAGGCATGGCGGTAGAACGGTGAAGCTTATGGGCGATGGGCTGCTGGTGGAATTTCCGAGCGCAGTAAACGCATTGAGCTGCGCAGTGGAATGGCTGGACGCCGTTTCGGGGCACCAGAAAGACGTGCCAGAAGATAGCCTTTTCAAGTTTCGTATCGGGCTCAACCTTGGCGACATCATCGTCGAGGATGGAGACATCTACGGAGACGGGGTCAATCTCGCTGCTCGAATTGAGACCGAGGCCGATGCTGACAGCATTTGTGTTTCTGAGGCCATATACCAACAAGCAAAGGGCAAGCTGCCTGTGGCCTTCGAGGATCTGGGACAACGGACACTAAAGAACATTGCCGAGCCCGTGAGACTTTATCGCGTTCTCGGCACTGCAGCATCTCCGAAGTCAGCCAATCTAACGCTGCCAGAAAAACCTTCGATCGCGGTCTTGCCATTTGACAACATGTCCACCGATCCGGAACAGGAGTATTTTGCTGACGGCGTCACCGAGGACATCATTACCGAACTCTCACGTTTCCCCAGCCTCTTCGTAATCGCGCGCAACTCAACCTTTTCCTATAAGGGCAAGTCTGTGGACCTTAAACAGGTCGGTCGCGACCTAGGTGTCCACTACATACTCGAGGGCAGCATTCGTCGCGCTGCCAACAGGGTGCGGATCACTGCTCAGCTCATCGACAGTACCAACGGTGCTCATGTCTGGGCTGAGCGTTATGATCGTGAGTTGGAGGATATCTTCAACCTGCAGGAAGAAATCACACAAAATGTCGCCGGCGCCATTGCACCACAGATTGAGATGGCCGAACTGGCTCGTGTTCATTCGGGTAAAGCAACCAGGTTTTCTGGTTACGATCTGGCGCTGAAAGCACAGGCTCTTTTTTATGATGCCATCCGTTCCGGCAACGTTGATCTGTACCAAGAGGCCATAGAAACCGCCAAGAAGGCGCTCTCAAAAGATCCGCGCTGTACTCATGCGTTGTGGATTCTAGGTTGGGCCTATGGCGAGTCGTATCTGTACCGTTGGGGGCCTGATCCGGATCAAGCCCTCCAACTGGGCTGGGCCGTAATGGAAAGGTTTTTCGAGATCGATTCGAATGATCCGCGTGCTCATATGGCTCGCGGTTTGATTCAGCATTTTCGAGGTGACTACGACAGCGCGCTCGACGACCTGCGTCGTGCCTTCGAGCTCAATCCAAACTATGCCTTGAACCTGTTCACGATGGCTTGGTGTGAGTCGTTGACCGGCTTCACCAACGAGGCACGCGAACATGCTGCGCTGGGGTTGCGACTAAGTCCGCGTGACAATGAAGTCTGGCTCGGTGTTGGATACCTGGCGCTGGCTCAGGCCGGGTTCGCAGATGGTGATTTCGAAGAAACACGCAAATGGGCTGCCTTGGCCATTCAGAAACATCCGCGAGCTCCAATCCGCCGGGCCCTGATGATTGCCTGCTGTATCCATGATGGGGATGCTGAGGCTGCAAAGAAGCACGTTGAGTTTCTGAATTCATTCGCCCCGGCGTTCATTCCGAGCGTTTTGCAGGGCAACGTAGTTCTCTTCAAATTGCAGGAACACAATGCACTCCTCGCAGAGGGTCTGAGCAAGGCTGTTCAATAAGGTCCTTTAATAGGGCCTTTATCGCCCACTGGCATAATCCAGACTCTCCGCAACACTGCTCAACATGTACGCTGTTGAGTTGAGACCGGACATGCAAAGTCAGGTATTGGTCGAACTGCAAGCCAACTAATGTTGCTCCGCGCCACAGACTTTCTCTAGAGCTCAATCAA
>JAZBOA010000496.1:0-4807 GCA_036350935.1 Anderseniella sp.
GATCGACCGCAAGACCCTCGATGACCAGAGGCGTATCTGGCATAACGACCGCCCCAGTCCGACGATTGCGCAATGGATGTTCGATCCACGCGACCCGCGCAGCTTCATGGTCTATCCGCCTGCGACGACCGGCGCTCAGCTCGAGGTGCTGTATTCGGAGCTTCCACAGCCGCACGCGCTGACCAATGAACAATTGAGCAACCCGGCGACGACCGAGACGCTACGTCTCCCCGATCACGCCGCCAACATGGTTTTGGATTACGTCCTGTTCAGGGCGTACAGCAAGGACGCTGAATATTCCGCAAATGCGTCCCGTGCTGCTGCGCACTACCAGGCCGTTCTGTCTGCGCTGGGTGTGATGACCACGGCCGATGCGGCGATGCGCCCAGGAGTTGCTGACGCGCAGGTGAAGGCGTGAGCTTTCGTCCGGTCAGCGCTCCGCAAAAACTTCAGCCCTTCACGGCTCGAGGAAGGCGCCCAACGCCGCCACCAGTTGATTCCATCTATGCGCCCTTGTGGGTGCTGAATGGTTTGGGTCAGCCGGCCCCTCTCTGGGTGCTGGACTCCAGTAACACGCCGGTCCCGCTAGAGGTTTTACGATGAGCGAGCCAGTCCAACTTAATCGGCAGGTTGCCGCCATCGATGCGCTTCTTGCCAAGGCCGACACAGCGGTTCAGCCAGCGCAACTGTCCACGAAGGTGGATACAACCGACTCCAGGTTGACCAACGCTCGAACGCCCACGGCGCACGCCGGATCTCATGCGTCCGGTGGGTCTGACCCGATCACTCCGGCAGCCATTGGAGCGGCTGCAACCAGCCACACGCATACTTCTGCCGGGATCTTATCAACGGGCGCGACTGACGGGCATGTGCTGACCGCGGATGGTGCCGGAGGAACTGCATGGGAGGCGCCGGCCGAGTCTGGAGCGGCGGCATTCACGGATCTGACAGACTCCCCGGCCGCTTATACAGGGCAGCAGGGAAAACTCGTCAAGGTCAATGCCACTGAAGACGGGCTTATCTTTGGAGATCCAAGCGGGACATCCGTTTCCTGGGGCGATATTGCGGGCACGATTGCGGATCAGACCGACCTCACGCCAGCCGCTATTGGCGCCGCAACTGCCGCGCAGGGATCAAATGCGGACACGGCCCACGATTGGGGAGATCATGCGCTCGAAGGATATTTGACAACGGCGCCCGTCTCATCGGTTGCGGGGCGCACTGGTGCCGTTACCCTGTCATCCGCTGACGTGTCTGGGCTAGGCGGCGCGGCAACGCTCAATGTTGGAACAACAACGGGAACCGTTGCGGCAGGCGATGATTCACGTTTTTCGCTGGCGACGACATCCACTAACGGCCTGATGGCTGCGGCTGATAAGTCGAAACTTGATGGTGTCGAAGCTGGCGCTCAGGTCAACGTCGCCACGAATATTGCCCAGGGAACTCGCACCAGCACAGCAGTCCCGATCACGTCTTCGACAGGAACGGACGCGACGCTTGGTGTTGCTACAACGTCACTGGCTGGCGTCATGTCTGCGGCAGATAAGACAAAGCTCGATGGTGTTGCTGCAAATGCAACAGCCAATGATTCTGATGCAAACCTGCTGAATCGAGCAAACCACACAGGGACGCAATCCGCGTCAACAATTACCGGCTTGGCTTCTGTCGCCACAGCCGGAACGTTCGTTGCGCTTTCGGACTCTCCTGCGGATTACACTGGCCAGCAAGGCAAGTTGGTTAAGGTTAACGCTACTGAAGACGGTTTGATCTTCGGCGACCCGAGCGGATCTGCTGTCGCTTGGGGAGACATTACCGGGACTATCAGCGCGCAGACTGACCTGACCCCTGCTGCTATCGGTGCGGCGACTTCTGCTCAGGGGGCTAACGCCGATACTGCGCACGGCTGGGGTGATCATGCATCAGCAGGTTATCTCACCACAGCGCCTGTGACATCCGTCGCAGGAAAAACGGGCGTAGTGACATTGGCCGCAGAAGATGTGTCTGGCCTTGGTGGCGCCGCGGTGCTGAATGTTGGAACGACTACAGGTACAGTTGCAGCGGGAGACCACGGGCATGCTCAATTGCATGATCCCGTCACCATCTCTGATTCCACTTCGATTGACCTGACTCTAACCGGCCAGCAGATCAGTGCAGCGGCAATCTTTGGAACGACATCAGGTACGGTTTGCCAAGGCAATGATGCTCGACTAAGCGATGCACGCACCCCGGCGTCGCATACCACAGGATCTCATTCCGATTGGCCCGCAGCAGTCTCAATGACTGAAGTTGGGTATCTGGATGGCGTGTCGTCGGCCATTCAGACACAACTCAACGGCAAGCAAGCGACGCTGACCGCTGCATCTCAGGTCGAGATGGAGGCTGGAACTGAGTCCGCCATCCGCTCAATGTCACCACTGCGAGTTGCGCAAGCGATTGCAGCGCTAGGCAGCGCTGGTGATTCAACGATTGATATCGACGCCAAGACCCCAGCGATCTCTGGCGGCGCATTGGCGATTGACCTCGGCAGCAAGTCCCACACCTGGCATGTCGTGACGCTCAACGCCAATTTGGGCGCAGCTAGTATCACGGTTGCCAATGTTCCGGCTGTTGATGTCATCCGGGTCCATCTTGAGTTTCGTCAGGCAACCCCAGCCGGGACGCTCTACGATATTGCACAAACCGCATTTTCGACGTGGACCGGCACTGTCGATTTCGATTCAGACTGGTCGGTCTATCAGGACGCGACACCCACGATTGCCGTGCTGTTGTCCGTGGACGGTGGAACAACGTGGCGAGTCCAGACCAATGCGCCAATTGAAGGAACTGGCGGAACCGCATTCGATACACTAGCCGAACTGAACGCGATTCTGACCGACGCGACGCTTGACGACTCAAGCGCCACTCGTGCGCCGTCCAATCACGATCACGCCTCCAACAAGCTGTCTCAGGCCAATACGCATGAGTCGGCGGATACCGATACCGCGACGACTGCGCTGCATCACACGATCGGCACAGGGGCGAATCAGGCTGCGGCGGGGAACCACACTCACGCGCAACTGCACGATGCCGTCACGGTTGCCGATTCGACAACGGTCGATCTGACACTCACGGGGCAGCAGATCAGCGCCGCCGTCATCCCGGGCGGCATCAAGCTCGATGACTTCGCTGCACCGGATGACAACACTGATCTCAATGCCACAACGCTCCGGCATGGCCTTTTGCCGAAACTCAGCGGCTCATCGACTCAGTTTCTGAACGGATCAGGAGCATGGACGACGCCGGATGGTGGAGGTGGAGGCGGGGTCGACTCCGGCCTTGTGATTACAGAAGCCTCATCCATTGGCGGCGCGATGACCTGCACGTTCACCGAAAACACCAGCTTCTAGGAGGGCCACATGGCCGTTAAATTTACCGCAGTGGCCGCCGCTACCCTAGCGGCTGGAACACCCGCAGAGGGTGAGTATGTCCGTACGACCGACACCAAGAAGTTTTATCTTGGAGACGGATCGACTCAAGGCGGAATTCTGGTTGGGCCTGTCGAGGCTGGTGGCGGAAACGTCAGCAAGGTTGGAACGCCAGTCGATGCTCAGATCGGCGTCTGGACGGGTGACGGCACCATCGAAGGCGACGCGGCCCTGACCTTCGATACCGCGACAGACACCTTGGCGATCGGGGCCAGTGGCAAATTGGCGTTTGGCGCTGTCAACGTGTTGTCGGATGCGGCTGGCACGACCACCCTGGCCAATATCGATGCGGTCGATGCAACAACTGAAGCGACCATTGAAGCGGCGATCGATACCCTGGCCAACCTCACGTCTATACAAGGGCGCACGGTCACGCTGACAGATGCGGGGGCTGATGCGATTTTGGGATGGGATGATTCAGCTAACGCCTACGAGAATCTGACGCAGGGCGAAGCTCAAGCTGTGCTTGGCATCACCGCAGTTGCCGCCACGGTGCTTGATGATGCGACTCTCGCCGCGATGGTCAATACGCTCGGCGAAGCATCCTCAACGGGTTCTGGCGGCCTTGTTCGCGCAACCAGTCCGACGCTGGTCACTCCTGCGCTAGGCACTCCGGCTAGTGGCACCCTGACCAACTGCACCGGCCTTCCGACCGCTGGACTGGTCGATGGCGCCGTAACCAACGCCAAACTCGCAGATGTCGCCACAGGCACCATCAAGGGTCGTGTGACTGCATCGACTGGCGACCCGGAAGACCTGACCGCCGCACAAGCCAGAGCTTTGATCGAGGCCGCTGCGCCGGATGTCGTGACGGTGACGACCAATGCGACACTGACCAAAGCGGCGCATCAAGGCAAGGTACTTTACTGCACGACCGGGGCTTTGTCGCTGACCGTCAACGCATCGACCGATTTCGACGCCTATGCTTCCTGCGAGATCGTCAATAAGACGGGGGCTGTTGTCACGTTGGTTGCCACTGCTACGATCAATCGGATCGGCTCCAAGCCATTGACGCTTCCGGCGAATGGTCGGGCTACGCTGATGCGTGAAGCAACGGCGGATGTGTATCTGCTCACCGGGGAGATGGCCTAATGTTCTCGCGTGGCGGAGTAATTGGGGCGGCTGGGTTTGCTGCTGGCGGTGGAGGATCAGATCCAGAGTTTGGTGCGCTTGGATCCATTACAGCACTCGGAGGCACTGGATCGAATCAACAGACATCCGTCCTTACCAATGTTGCTGCTGGAGATTTGGTTCTGGCATTCGTACAAAGGAATCTGCAAAACGATTCGACAACTGTAAGCATGGCTGGGACTGCCATGACCCTGCTTAGGGCAAATGCGTCA
>JAZBOA010000497.1:0-4350 GCA_036350935.1 Anderseniella sp.
CAGTTTCTTGGAATTGATGGCGGAGTCGGAGTTGAGATCGATGGGGCTCGCGACACCGCCGACGACGAAGTTGGGGTGCGGGTTCTTGCCGCCGAAGATGGCGTGCAGCTTGGCCGCCTCGCGCTGCCAGGCAAGTGCCTCCAGGTAATGCGCCACCGCCATCAGGTTGGCCTCCGGCGGCAGCTTGTAGGCCGGATGGCCCCAGTAGCCGTTGGCGAAGATGCCGAGCTGGCCGCCCTCGACGAAGGTCTTTAGGCGCTTTTGTACGTCGCTGAAGTAGCCGGGCGACGACTTGGCCCAGTTGCCGGCGCCCAGGTCCGCCGCGTTCTTCGCGCTGATGTTCTGGGCCAGGGTGGCGGTCGCGGAAGGGTCCGCGCTCAGCGCCGAGACCACATCCACCCAGTCCAGCGCGTGCAGATGATAGAAGTGCATCACGTGGTCGTGGATGTACTGGGCGCCGATCATCAAGTTGCGGATCAACTGCGCGTTGGCCGGTATCTCGACGTTCAGCGCGTCTTCCACCGAGCGCACCGATGCCATGCCGTGCACCAGGGTGCAGACGCCGCAGATGCGCTGGGCATAGGCCCAGGCGTCGCGCGGGTCGCGACCACGTAGGATGGTCTCGATGCCGCGCACCATGGTGCCGCTGGAATAGGCCTTGGAAATGTTCTGCCCTTCCATCTCCGCCTCGATGCGCAGATGGCCCTCGATGCGGGTGATGGGGTCGACGACGACGCGTTCGTTCATGAGTTTCGAGTCCCGAGTTGCGAGTTGCGAGGAGGGAGTGCAGCATTCGCGGGGCGAGTCAGGGGGGATGTCCCCTAGCTTCTAGCCCCTAGCAACTAGTCACTCTCTTTCAGATGCTCCGCGATCATTTCGGTCAGGCCGACCACGGGGATGTCCATATTGAACTCCTCCAGGCCCTCTTCGAGCTGGGTGCGGCAAGTGGCGCACATGGTCACCATGCGCTCGGGCTCGACCTCCTCGATCTGTGCCTTCTTGCGTTTAAAGGCGGCCATCTTCAGGGGCTCGGCGCGCTCGTTGGAGCTGACGCCGCCGCCGGCGCCACAGCACCATTGCAATTTGCCGTGTTCCTTGAGGTAGACGAAGTTGTCCGCCACCAGATCCATCAGATTGCGCTGTTGCTGGATGACGCCGCTCTTGCGTGCCAGGTTGCAGGGGTCATGCATGGACAGACGGTCCATTTCCTTGCCTTCGGTCTTGATGCGCCCGTCCGCGCGCAACTGGTCGAGCACTTCGATGATGTGGAAGACCTTGAACGGATAGGCGCGGCCGATGTTGTTGGGCCCCTCCCAGCGGATCGCGGTATAGGCGTGGCCGCACTCGGGACTGATCACGTTCTTCACGCCGAGCTTGACGGCGGCGTCGACGACGCGCTGGGTGAGCTTGGCGGCGATGTCCTTGTTACCGATCTGAATGCCCGCGTTGGTGGCCTCGAAGCAGTCCTTGCTGAGTGTCCAGCTGACACCGGCGTGGTCGAAGATCTTGGTGATGGCTTCGAGATACTCGGGGAAGTTGATGATCTCCATCGACGACAGCAGCACCAGATAGTCGGCACCCTGCTGGTCGAGCGGCACCGTCAGGCCGCTGGACGTCTCGACGTGCTTGATCTGTACCTCCAGCGTCTTCCATTGCAGGCCCATGGGACTGCCGGTGTTCACCGCGCGCACGGAGGCGGCGATGAGCCCTTCCGGCGCATGACCGGAGGCGACCATGCCCTCCCGCGCCTTGCGGATCATGTAGGCGATGTCGTTGCCGACCGGGCAGACCATCGAACAGCGCCCGCACATGGAACAGGAGTCGTAGAGCAACGGCTCCCATTCCTCCAGCATCTCGTCGGTGATCTGCTTGCCCATGCCGAGCTTGCCCTTGAGCTTGCCCCAGAGTGTATATTCCTGTTCCCACAGCAGGCGCATCGGTTCCAGCTTATAGATCGGCGTGTACTTCGGATCACCGGTCTCGACCTGGAAGGGGCAGGCGGTGGCACAGAGGCCGCAGTGCACACAGCTTGAGAAGAAGGATGCCACCGGCGCGTCCATCTCCTCACGCCAGGCTTGGAGGCCGCGTTCGAGTGAGAACGGGCTTTTGGTCTGAGTAGCGGTCGTGCTCATGATTGGACCCCCTTACGCCCGAAGCTGGCGCCGTTGTACCAGCGTGCGACGAAGCTGGTGAAGATGTGCGTGAGCTTGGTGAACGGCAGCACGATCAGAAAGACCTCGGCGGTGAGGATGTGAATCCCGAGCGCCAGCGGATAGGGGTTGATCACTCGGTGATAGGCCAGGTAGCCCGTGAGCACGACCAGGAAGGTCACGCCCCAGATCAGATAGTCTTCCGCGGTGCTGAGGAATTTCTTCACCGGATGCATGAATCTGTGAATCAGCGCTGCGATCAGCCCCAGCAACGTAATGGCCGTGATGCCGTCGACGATCGGGTTCGGCAGCGCCGGCCAGGCGATGCCGAAGGTGGACTTGATCAGCTCCACGTGCGGAATGAACAGCAGCAACGCGACGATGAAGCCGATGTGCCAGATCGTGCCGACGACGACATCGAACGGCGCCCGCTTCAGCGTGCCTGGATCGGTGTGAAAGCGTTTGTAGACGGTTCGCAGGCCCGGCAGCAGCTGGCCGCCGCGCGCCTCGGCATAGTTGTGTCGGCGGCCGAGCGCGAAGATCTCGGTCAGGCGGATCAGCATGCCGATGGCGAAGATCGCGATGGCGATCTGGAACATCGGCCCCTTGGTCCAAAGCAGAAAATCCATTGAGGTGATCATAGCTTCTGCTCCAGTTCATCGGCGGTGACG
Source organism: Anderseniella sp. (assembly GCA_036350935.1). GTDB lineage: Bacteria > Pseudomonadota > Alphaproteobacteria > Rhizobiales > Aestuariivirgaceae > Anderseniella. The sequence continues at coordinate 2,822 of JAZBOA010000497.1, forward strand.
GGCTGGTGATCGGCCTTGGCCGCGGCGGACTTGCGCCGGCTCATGATGCCGGCAGTGGCACCAACCGCAATGCCCGCGGCACCGGCTCCGAGCAGTACATCGCCGGAGTCGCCGATCGGCACGGACAATGCCTTATAGAAGCCGCCAGCATCCCAGAAATCGGGTTCCGAGCAGCCTAGGCAGGGGTGACCGGACTCGATCGGCCAACTGACGCCGCCGTTCCACTTCATGGTGGCGCAGGCGTTGTAGGCCATTGGTCCCTTGCAGCCCATGCGGTACAGGCACCAGCCCTTTTTGGCGCCCTCGTCGTCGAAGCTCTCGGCGAACAGGCCCTTGTCGTAGAAGGGCCGACGGTAGCAGCGGTCGTGGATGGACTGGCCGAAGAAGGCGAGCGGGCGGTTGTATTCGTCCAGCTCCGGCAGGGTGCCGAAGGTCAGGTACTGCGCCAGCACGCCGGTGATGACCATCGGCACCGGTGGGCAGCCGGAGACGTTGATCACCGGCTTGTCTTTAACGATATCGGACACGGCCACGGCCCCGGACGGGTTCGGGTCCGCCTTCGGCAGTCCACCGAAGGCCGCACAGGTGCCGACGGCGACCACCGCGGCGGCGCCGGCGACGGTGTCTTGCAGCATTTGCAGGTTGCTGATGCCGGCGATGGTGGAGTAGCCGGGGTTGGCGCCGGGGCCGGGCAGGGAGCCGTCGACGACCACCAGATACTCGCCCTCGTTCTCATGCATGGCCTGCTCGCGCGCCAGTTCGGCGGCCTCGCCAGCAGCGGCCTGCAGCGTGTGGTGATAGTCCAGCGAGATGACGTCGAAGATCAGGTTCTCCACCGTTGGCGAGAAGCTGCGGGTCAGCGACTCGGTGCAGCCGGTACATTCCTGAAACGACAGCCAGATGACCGATGGCCGGCGTGCCTTCTCCAGTGCCGCGGCGATGGCCGGTGCCATGCTCGGCGGCAGCGCCATCATTGACGCGGTGGCGGCGCAGAACTTCAGAAACCCACGACGCGACACCCCGTGTTGGCGGAGGCTCTCGCCCAGGGTTTTTCGAGGATTGTTGGGAACGGCCATCTTGCCTCCTGTCAGGGTGCGGTTGTCCCGGAGTTGGTGCCAGAGTCGGTGCCGGAATCGGGGCGGACATTGGCGCCGAACTCGGGATCGAACTGGGGAGCGGAGGAGACCGCGCCAGTGGCGGCCTCAAGGCGGGCATCCAATGCGCTCAGGGAATCGGCGAGGTCAGGGCCTTGGGTGCGCAGGATCTGGGGTACCTCGTCGACCTCGATCTGCAACGCCAGGCGCTGATCGTCGGCGTTGGCGTAGTCCACTAGCCAGACGCCCGGAAAGCGGGTCTCCCAGATGCGGGTTGGGCCGAGGGCATCGACGGTCGCCTGCACCTCGCCGCGGCCGAGCAACTCCAGCAACCGGTCTTCGTCACCAGGGCCGAAGGGAATGGCCGCGAGGTCGATGCGGGTGGCTTCGCCCGTTTCTGCCAATCGTGCGACCGCATGACGGATCTTGCCGAGG
>JAZBOA010000498.1:0-6571 GCA_036350935.1 Anderseniella sp.
CATGCAGCGCCTCAGCCATAAACTCCAGCAGTTCCTCGCCCTGACCGCCCCCGAGCGACGCATCTTCCTCGCCGCGATGGCGTGGCTGCCGCTGTTCTGGATCGGTCTGCGCGTTTTCGGACTGCAGCGCCTGCAAGCCCGGCTGCAACGCAAACCGCTCGCCGAGCCGGCCAAACTCAGCGCCGACGAACTCCCGCGCCTCGGTACCCTGGTCAACGCCGCCGCCAGCCAGGCCCTCGGCCCGGCCAATTGCCTCACCCGCTCGCTCTACCTGTGGTGGCTGCTGCGGCGCCGCGGCATCGACTGCCAGCTGCGCATCGGCGTGCGCCTGAACGGCGGCGTGCTCGATGGCCATGCTTGGGTCGAGTACGCCGGCGTGCCCGTCAACGACCGCGCGGATGTAAGTGCAGACTTCGCCCCCTTCGACAAACCGGTCTCGCCCAGCCTATTCTCCTCGCCATGAGCGGCATCGCCGGCATCCTCCATCTTGATGGCGCGCCGATCGAGCCCGCCCGGATTCAACGGATGAACGATGCCCTGGCGGGCCGTGGGCCGGATGCGCAAGGCCAGTGGACCGGTAAAAGTATCGGGCTGGGCCATCGTGCCTTCTGGACTACCCCTGAAGCCACTAATGAAATCCAGCCGCATCAGGATGCCGCGGCCGCGCTTGCGATCACCTTCGACGGCCGGATCGACAACCGCGCCGAGCTTGCCCGGCAACTCCAGAAGGCAGGCTGTCCTCCACAGAACGACACCAATGTCGAGATCGTCCTCAGGGCGTATCAGGCGTGGGGCGAATCCTGTGCGGCCCGTTTGCTCGGGGACTTCGCCTTCGCGATATGGGACGACCCTCGCAGCACGCTTTTTTGCGCGCGCGACCTCTTCGGTGCCCGCCCGCTTTGCTACCACTTCCGCCCCGGGAAGGTTTTCGCCTTTGCGTCCACCCCCGGAGCATTGTTTGCCGGGTCGGTCCTGCCTAGGCAACTCAACGAAGCCCGGATCGCCGACTACCTGGTGTCCGAACTCGAGGGCATCGACAAGACCAGCACCTTCTACGCAGACGTGTTCCGCCTGCCGCCCGCCCACGCGGCGACGATCGGCCCAACCGGCCTGTCGCTCAAGCGCTACTGGAAGCCGCAGCCCGGAGCGGAATTGCGGCTCGCAACGGATAAGGATTACGAGGATGCCTTTCTCGAGGCGTTCGGGAAGGCGGTCGAATGCCGGCTAGGAGCGGGCGACACCGTCGCGTCGATGTTGAGCGGGGGGATGGACTCCTCGTCGATCGTCGGCATCGCGCGCAAGCTTCGGGTCGATGCGGGCGGCCCGCCCTTGCGAACCTTCTCGGTAACCCGGCGCGAGCCAGCTGGCTGCCCGGAAACGCAGGCCATGCTGGAGATGCTCAAGCTCGACAACCTGGATCCCGTCACCCTCAACGACGATCAGCTGACCGATCTGCAGCCGGAACTGTCGCAACAGACCTGGCATCTCGAAGAGCCTTACGACTATCACATGATCGTTCCACGCAGCCTGTACATACTGGCGCGACGGCAGGGCGTGCGGGTCATGCTGGACGGGATCGACGGCGACTCCATTCTTTCCGCAGGAAGCCATCTGGTCCGGCTGCTGAGGCACGGGCACGCCGTCACCGCCTGGCGCGACGCCCTGGGCCAGCACCGTGTCCACGATGGAGAGCCTTCTGTTGCGACGGCACTGATCCATGCCGCGCGCTCCGCCGTCGCGCCTGACTGGGTGCGGCGCGGGTTGCGTCCCTGGCGCAACAGGCAGCGGTGGCAAAGCGTTCTGGCCGACTCGCTCATCCACCCCCGCTTCGCGGCCCAAACCGGTCTCAGGGAGAGACTGGAAACCCTGAACCAGAATTCGCGGACACGGCATCCGCTGGACCGGGAGTCCGAAATTGCCGGAATCATCGATCATCCCTACATCGTCTGCGGCGTCGAGCGCTACGAGCGCGTGGCCGCTGCCAGCGGAGTGGAAACGCGTCACCCCTTCCTCGACCGCAGGGTGGTGGAGTTCTGCATGCGCCTGCCCGATTCCCAGAAATTCAGGGACGGCTGGCCCAAAAGTATCCTGCGGCGCGCCATGACAGGCTATCTGCCGGAAACCGTCAACTGGCGATACGGCAAGCAGCATCTGGGCGAGTACCTCACGCTGGCCTACGCGAAGCGAATCTATCCCGAAATCAAGCAGAAACTACTTCGCGGCAGGGACACGCTCGCACCGTATATCCGTCTGGACGAAGTCGAAAAGAGCTTGGATACTTATGAACTACGAGGCGAGCCGGAAGTGTTCTGGCGGCTGTACGAGACAGCCCACCTGACCAACTGGCTTGAGCAGCAACGAGGCGAGTAGTCGCAATCATCGTCGATGGCGAGATGCATTTATTGGACAGAAAACCCCGCAAGCCGGCACCGTACACAAGACTATGAAAGTTCTATCAGCCCATACAACTGGTGGTATTTGGCAAGATTCACACGATCGTCACGGGCGGCTGAGGAGATAAAGTGGAAGGTAGGGCAATGATTGCACTGATGCGCCTCCCATAGATTGCTAACCCAGATTTACCGACATGCACAAGAAACCCCAGCAACTGCCAACGCAGAACAGAGCGAAGAAGCTCTACCGTCCGCCGATGCTCACTGCTTACGGTAAGCTGCACAACATCGTGGCGGCGGGTTCATCGGGCAGACCGGAAGGGAACAGTAACAGCAAGAACAGGCGCGCCTGACTGACTTGTGATCTTCGTCTGGCAAATCGGGAAACCTCCGACAGCCTTCGTATCTGATCTTTCCCGCAACTCCGAACCCAAAGTCTGTGCTGGAAAATCTAAGGAATCGAACCGTTGGTGACGGTGGATCCAGGACTGCTTTGCCTTTCCGCCGGTTAAAATGCCCGTCGAATTCAATCAAGGGTTGTCTGCCATGTTGTCCCAACGCGTAGTCCTCTCGCCCGACGCCCTGTTCCAGGAAATCGGTGGTGAAGGCGTCATCCTCGATCTGAAGAGCTCCAGTTATTTCGGCCTGGACGAGGTGGGTGTCCGCCTGTGGCAGTTGCTCCAGGCGGACCCCAGCCTGCAGGCTGCCTGCGACACGCTACTGACCGAATACGACGTCCAGCCGGCCCAACTCGAACAGGATCTGATCAAGCTGCTGGAGCAGCTCACCGACGCCGGACTGGCGACTGTCGAATGACCGGGCATCCGCAAAAACCACCTTGCTATCTGGCAGCACTCACTTGCTGACCGGCTTCTAGTTCACCGATACCCGATTCATGTCCTATTCCCAGGTCGGCTCGCATCGCTCCATGGTGTTCGATGAATACCGCAATGAGCTCTATGCCACGGCCATCCGCAAGTTAGTTACCCCGGATAGCGTGGTGCTGGACCTGGGTGCCGGACTCGGCGTTCACGGCTTGCTCGCGGCAGCCGCCCGCGTCAAACGGGTCTACCTGGTCGAACCCGAGCCCGTCGTTCAGCTGGCGAAGGAGATTGCACGAGCGAACGGCCTTGCCGACCGGATCGTGATCCTGGAAGGACGCATCGAAGAAGTGGAACTGCCCGAGCAGGTCGACCTCATCATTTCCGTATTCACCGGAAACCTGCTCTACAGCGAAGACCTGCTGCCGTCGCTATTCCACGCCCGCGACCGCTACCTGAAACCGGGCGGTCACCTGGTTCCCAACTTCGCCGAGTTGCTGCTCGCCCCCGTGTCGGCGCCCGATCTTCATGCCAAACATATAGGTCGTTGGTCCGAACCCCATCTCGGGCTGGATTTTTCTGCCAGCCGCCGCTTCGCCGCCAACGAGATCATCTGGCCAGGCCGCGAGGAATTGAAAGCCGAGCGCCTTGCTACTGGCGTCGTCGTCTCCACGGTGGACATGACCCAAGCGTCGCATGCCGACTGCCGCGGCGAGGCTCGCTGCCGCATTGAAACCTCCGGCCCATGCCACGGCCTGCTCGGCTGGACGCGAATCAGGCTGGCTGATCAATGGCTGAGCACCGACCCGGCGAGCCCCGAAGTCCACTGGTCGCCAGCCGTGCTGCCGTTCGATCCGCCGCTGTCACTGGAAGCGGGCGAGGACATTAACATCAGTCTGCAGCGACCCGCCCACGGCGACTGGACCTGGTCGATCAAGGCCGCGTCGGGTACTCGCAGACACTCCAGTTTTCTGGCGCGGACCGATGGCCCGCGCCGCTTGAGCAAGGTGGCAGCAGACGCCTCACCTGGCCTTGGCCGTCGTGGTCAACACGCTCTGCACGTGCTGGCCATGATGCAGGCCGGACACAGCATCCGGGAGATCGCGCAAAGCCTTGCCGACAGCGACCGGCATGCCTTCCAGGATTTTGAATCGGCGCTGCAGCACGTGCAGGCGCTTGCCGTACGCTACGGCGGCAACGGCTAAATGTCGCCGATGAATAGCCCCTGGTACAGGCAAGCCTCCGTATGAGCGGCATCGCCGGCATCATCCATTTCAACGGCGCCCCGATCGAGCCAGGCCAGATTGAAAGTATGACCGCCGCCATGGCGCACCGCGGGCCGGACGGCATCCATCACTGGGTCAGAGGCAACGTCGCGCTCGGTCAGTGCATGCTGCGGACCACCCCTGAATCGCTCGAAGAAACCCAGCCGCTCGCCAACGAAGATGAAAGCCTCGTGCTAGTGATGGACGGGCGGGTGGACAACTGGGAGGAACTGCGGCGCGAACTGCTCGGACGCGGTGCGGTGCTCAGAACCCGCGCCGATGCCGAGTTGGTGCTGCGGGCCTATGAAGTCTGGGGCGAAGCCTGTCCCGACCGCATTGTTGGTGACTTTGCGTACGCAATTTGGGACAGCAGGCAACGCAGGTTGTTCTGCGCACGTGATGTCATGGGGGTGAAGCCCTTCCACTATTACGAGGGCAATGGTTTTTTCCTGTTCGCATCCGAATTGCATGGGCTGTTCAGCGACGCGCGGGTACCCAGGGAAGCCAATCTCGGCATGGTCGCCGAGTACCTTGCGGCCGAAATCGTCACGCGGGAAGAAACCCTGTTCAAGGGCATCCGTCGCCTGGCACCAGGCCATAAACTGAGTGTGCGGGAAGGTCGCGCAGCGATCGACAGCTATTGGAATCCCGATTTGCTATCAGTTCTGAGTTATTCCACCGAGGCGCAGTATGTCGAGCACCTCATCGAAATCTTCAAACAGTCGATGCATTCCAAGATGCGCAGCATCACTCCTGTCGGCGTCAGGATGAGTGGCGGGCTCGACTCGACAACCGTGTTCGCGATGGCAAGGTCGATGATGCGCGCAGGGGAAACCCCTGCGGTGGTAAATGACACTTTTTCAACGGTGTTCCCGGGCGAGGATTGCGACGAAACGGATTACATCAGGTTGGTGAACGATTTCTGGGGAACGGAAGGCAGCCTCGTGAAACGCTGGATTGCCCCACCCCAGCACTACATCGATCATGCCCGTCGTTATCTCGATTGCCCCGATAGTCCGAACGGTGCGATGAATTTTCCTTTAAAGGAACGGGTGCGCAGCAAAGGCATACGCGTGCTGCTGACGGGCTGCGGCGGGGATGAGTGGTTTTGGGGCAGATACAGCCTATATGCCGACTTGACCAGAAGCCTGAGATTTCATGAACTGGCCAAACTATGGATGACCGAACAGGGAAACGATCGTACAAAGTCCAGGTTGTACCTGCGGTATGGGATATTTCCCTTGTTGCCCCGCTCGGTTCAGGACGCCATCCGGCAAGTCAGAGGCCGACGCCGGGCATTTCCCTGGATCACCCCTGAACTTTTACGGGAGTCATGCCTGCAAGACAGAATTGCGACGTCCGGCACCAGCAAAATACGCTACGCGACCCATGACCAGGAAGAAGTTCATCGGGTTGGGACCAATGCATGGATGGTCGCCAACGCCGAGATCGAGGACCTAACCTCGTCGCAATTCGGCTTCGAGCAACGCCACCCCCTGTGGGATCGGCGAATCATCGAGTTCGCGCTCGCCATTCCGGGCACGCTGCGTTGGCGCCCTCCGTATCACAAATATATACTCCGGCAGGCTGCGGCCGGCCTGTTACCTGAAGCCGTTCGCTTGCGCCAGGATAAGACACTATTCAATGGCGTATTTTCCTCGGCCTTGGCAATGCAGGGGGGTGAGACCCGTATTGGTTCTTTGGACCTGACAAAGATCGGATGGGTCGACGCAGAAGCTGCACTCACCATGACGCGGACGGTTCTGTCGGCCAACAGTACCCACGCCATCCCTGGATGGGAACGACATATCTGGCCGGTCTGGATGGCCTACAGCATGGACGTCTGGCTCAGAGAGTCCGGCTTGATGCCGTCCGTTCGTATATGATGCCAAGCAATGAATGGTCTTAGTGAGGGAAATTTCATGAACTGCAAGATTGACAATAAGAACGGGTTTTCGGAACAACCCGACGGACAACGGATACCAGTCTCTGACACTGCCGCTAAAAAACCTTATTCGAAACCCGGCCTGGAATGTTATGGCAAGGTCAACACGCTAACGCAAAATGGTGCCGGGTCGGTATCGGATGGAAC
>JAZBOA010000499.1:0-3960 GCA_036350935.1 Anderseniella sp.
GGCTTGAGATTGGCGAAGCCTGCCTGGCTCCCGCCCAATCACGCTGCCAGGGCAGCCGCGGTCAGGCTGCCCACCGCGACAATTGCAGAGCCAATCAGCAGGCGGACGCCGGAACGCGCGCCAGGCGTCTGGCGGGATTCCGTTGTGATTGACCGGTCCATGGAATGCTTCCTTGCAGCCAGCAGCTTCTGTAGCCACAGGGTGCGGTCTCTGTCCGTTTTCATCTCAATATCTCTTTGTTTGCAAAGCGCCTGTCTGCGCTGGTTTCCGCAAGATCAATCACGATCACCACGGTGGCTGCGCAGGTCGCTCACATCCCAGATCTGCCACGATGCATAGGCCATGGCAGCGGCAAAGGTCATCATGGACAGCAGTGGAACAGAATAGTCGATATCAAACATGGGATACTCCTTTCCGTTTGGTACCCCATCAACGAGTGCCATTTATCGAAGTTTCATATAATCGTGGTTCAGTTTGACGCAGATTGCGGTCACCTTGTCGTGATCTTGGCGTTACATGCGGTGATCTGCAGCGACCGGCCGAGCGCGACAGCCTGCAAGGCATTCCTGTGTGCCCGGCGACGGAATGCACCCGGAAGGCATCCGCCTAATGGCTTGATGCGCCGGCATGCCCGTTGACAGCGCCGTTGGCCCGGGCGGGTGCAGCCTGACCCGCAGGCCCAGGTCTTGACATCCGTCCGGAGGCGCTCGCCTCAAGATCAAGCAGCACTTTGCGCATCGTCTTGATGTCCCGTTTGAGGTAAGTCCTGCCGCGCTTCAGGGTCACTTCGTCCAGCGGCTTGCCGTCCACCAGTCTGACCAGGTGCTTCAGCTCACGGTCATGGCTGTCGATGAGCGTCTGGTAGGCCTCGGCGATTGCGTCGAGTTCCATCTCCCGGGCCGCAAGCTGATCCATCAGCCGGTTGATCGTGGCATCCTTGTTGTCTGCCTCGGCCTGCAGCGGCTGAAGGGTGTTCTGCATGTCGGTGATGCGCCGTTCCAGCACACCCACGGTCTGTGCAAGGCCTTCGATCCTGGCGTCCTTGTCCAGCGCTTCCTTGCGGAACCGACAGTTCTCCAGTGACAGGCGAACCAGCCTGGTCTGGTAGTCGCCCTGCTTGCCGATCCACTGGCCCCCGTGTCTGGCAAGTATCGCCTTGATCTGGGAAAGCTCCAGCGCTTCAGCACCCGGGTCAGGCACGACCTTCGGCGAGAAGACTCGTGCCAGCCAATTGGAGAACTGCTCGATCCCGGCCGCCAGCCAGAGCAGCAGGCTGACCACGCCGGTAACGAGCAGCACGGCGACGACGGCGTAGAATACATTGAAATAGACGACCTCGGACCAGCCCATTTACGCCACTCACTTGTTCTGACTGCGGACAAGGAGCATGGGCGGCCCACACCCTCATCCATGGGTGCTGAAGCTGTCGCCGAGCCTCTCTGTAACGATGGCATGAGGCTGTCGGATTGGGCAAGTGGCCAAGATGCAAAAAAGAGCTGTCGGCTGAATTTTTGCAACGGCCGGAGACGCGGCGACGAAGCAGTCATGCCCGGCAAGTCATTCCCGTCACGCCGATCGAAGCCTCGAACCGCCTAGCAACCGTAGGCAAACAGGCACACATCGACGTCCTGTTGGCATTGCTCAATCAGGACAGCGTCCGTAGCAGCAAGCACCTGGCAGTCGGCGAGGAATTCTGAACACGCCTGCACCTGGCCTGCGGCAGGACACTTCGGCAGCTGCACGGCTTTAAGGCATTTTGAGAAGTCCGCGTAGCATATCGATCGCCAGCTCTGATCGTCGAAGGAAACAGTGGCACAACTGGAATAGTTCGACCAACAGGTGACCGCGTCTGCGGTGTCCTCGGCCATTGCCAGGTCAGACGCGCTTGCCAACAGAGCGACCAATCCTGTCATCACTGACATACGTCTGGACACATGCGCCTCCTCCCAAAGATCGAAAGCCAAAAGCTACACGAGATAACATCTGTCCCGTCAGCCTGTCAGAGCCAGCGGATCACTTCACCACCAGGACAGGACATTTTGCCAATGTCTCGACCCGGTGCGAGACGCCACCACGCAGCAATCCCTCCAGATCACCCAGCCCCCGGGAGCCCACGACGATCATGTCGACGCCGTACGTCTCTGCTCTAGCCACGATGGTACGGGCGATCGGACCTTCCATGACTTCAACAATCACCTCTTTAACACCGGCTGCCTGGGCCTTGCTTGCAGCATCCTTCAGCATCTCCTCCGCACCGCGCTTGAGGATGTCGATGATATCGGCATCGCGGTCGGTGGCGTGTTCTGTTCTGGCAAACTGCCGCATGGCTTCAATGGCCTTGTCCGGCTTGGCAACATTGAGCAAGACCAGTTTGGCCTTGAGCGGCGCAGCAATCGCCGCCCCGATGTCGACAGCCTTCATTGAGTGTGCCGAGCCGTCCATGGCAATCAGTATTGATGCAATCATGTGGTCCACCTGTTCTGCGCCAATCGCCTGTGACGACTGCTGTTCGAAAACGGTTGCTTTACCAGCCTAGGCTAGGCTCGGGTCATGAAGCAAATCTTGACCTTCCTGTCCGGTGGCGCCGTAACGCTCTGGCTGTTCCTTTATCTGACGGCATCAGGCGTACTTGTTCATGGCTCTGGACCATATGCTGGCGCAGGTTTGGGCCAGGCGCAGCTCGACTGCACCTATTTCCACGGCACCGGCTTCGTCACCAAGACGCATCTCTATTCGCCGCACGGACTGGTCGGTCGGACCGTTTGCCCCCGGCTGGCCACGCTGGACTAGCCTCGAGGGCCCATGCGGTGACGGAATAGATGGCATCAGGCTTTTGGGCCCATCTGCATCGCATAGTGTAAGCGCATGTGTCAGCAAGCGCTTGCCTCCTGGTCGAGGTTGAGTTAGCGGCTTTTCCTGATCTTCATCAGACTTGTTGGATCGGGGACCCGCCGTGGACTACGTCACATTGATCGGCTTCGTTGCCGCCGGGCTTGTCATCGCTACCTTGTCGATGCGCACCATGGTGCCCCTGCGGATCATCGGCATCGCCAGCAATGTCGCCTTCGTGATCTATGGCTTGCTGATCGGCAGCCTGCCCATATTGATCCTGCATGCCATCCTGTTTCCACTCAACATCTATCGCCTGCACGAAATGCTGAAGTTGGTGCGTGAGGTAAGGGCGGCCAGCCGGGGCGATCAGTCCATGGACTGGCTGACGCGCTTTATGGCCAGGCGCGAAATCCGCGCCGGCGAAATCCTCTGCCGCAAGGGCGATGAGGCAAACGAGATGTATTTCCTGCTGAAGGGAAAGCTGCGCCTCGCCGAAATCGGGGTGGAGCTTGAGCCCGGCGCCATCGTTGGAGAACTGGGATTTCTGACACCCGATCGCAGCCGCACCCAGACCATAGAATGTGCAGAAGCTGGCACGCTGCTCACCATCACCTATGACCGGCTGGAGGAACTCTACTATCAGAACCCGGCATTCGGATTCTATTTCCTGCGCCTGGCCACCTCGCGGCTGTTCGACAACATCTCCCGCCTCGAGTCCGCCCTCGCCGAACGTAATGCCAAACTCAAGCGGCTTCGTAACGCCCGGTCGAACCCGGCAGGTTGACCAGCCGTCCCACGGCCATGCCGCCGCTACTGCGCGGCATTCAGCACTGAAACCAGTATCTGCGGATCGCTGACGGTTGCACTGTAGCGGCCAACCAGTTCGCCCTGCACGTCGGTAACCGATCTGCCCGACGCCAACACTGGCCCAATGGAGGGCAGGTTGACGGTGCCGTTCGCGTCGACCGGAAACTCGCCCGACAACTGGTCCTGGCCGAGCACGTTCACGCTCAGCCGGTCGCCTGGCTGGATCAGGTACTCATCATTGGGCCCCGGCAGCGGCGCCGTGGGCGGATTGCTCTGCGGGCTGGGCAGCACACTGAAACCCTGGTTGTTGTTCGATGAGCA
>JAZBOA010000500.1:0-12953 GCA_036350935.1 Anderseniella sp.
GACGCGCGCCAGCACGTCACGGCCAAGGAAATCGGTGCCGAACCAGAACTCGGCAGAAGGGGCTTTCAGCCGCTTGATCGGGTTCAACGCCACCGGGTCGACGGTAAACAGCGGTCCGATGACCGCGATGATCACCATGACCACCAGCAACAGCCCGCCCCAGAAAACCGAAGGGTGCCGCCACATGATGGAGGCAAGGCTGACGTCCTTGCGCGATGACAGCGTGGCGTCCGCCGATTCCGAAAAATCCACCTGGTTTGCGTCACTTGCCATCAGTACCTGATCCTCGGGTCGAACACGGTGTAGGCCAGGTCAATCACCAGATTGATGAGGATGTACACGAAGCTGAACAGCAGGATGAGGCCCTGGATGATCGGGTAATCGCGCTTCAGCACCGCATCCAGAACCAGCCGCCCGAGACCGGGAATGTTGTAGACGCTCTCCGTTACCACCACGCCGCCGATCAGCAGCGCAATGCCAAGCCCGATTACAGTGACGATGGGCACGGCGGCATTGCGCAAGGCGTGCTTCATCAGCACCTTGAACTCGCTCTGCCCTTTCGCCCGGGCGGTGCGCACATAGTCTTCCTGCAAGACCTCCATCACCGAGGCCCGCGTCATCCGCGCAATCAGCGCGATGTAGATCACCGACAAGGTTATGGTGGGCAGCGTGATGTGGCGCAGGAACGGCCACAGCCCATCGGTGAACGGCGACTTGTAACCCTGCACCGGCAGCACCTTCAGCTGGATGGCCAGCACGTAGATCAGGATGTAACCCAGCACGAACACCGGGATCGAGAAACCCGCCACCGAGAACAGCATGACGCCCCGGTCGATGAGGCTGCCCTGTTTCCAGGCTGCCAGCACGCCAAGTGGTATGGCCACGGCGACAGTGAAGAGGATGGTGGTCAGCGTCAGCAGCAAGGTCGGCTCAAGCCGTTGCGCGATCAGCGTGGTCACCGGCAGGTTGGTGAAGATTGAAATGCCAAGGTCGCCCTGCAGCAGCTGGCCCAGCCACTTTGTGAACTGCACCACGATCGGGTCGTTGAGACCCAGGTTCTCGCGGATGCGCGCAATGTCTTCCGTTGTGGCGTAGTCCCCCGCGATGACGGCGGCAGGGTCGCCTGGCGACAGCCGCAACATCAGGAAGACGAACAGCGCCACCACGCCCATCACGGGAATCGTCGCCATGATTCGCTTGAAGATATAGGCCAGCATGGGATGCCTTTTCGGGCTAGAGCATCATCCGATCAGATTGAATCATCTGATCGGATAAAGATGCTCGATTTCAAAGTGCTAGAGCAGCTTTAGCCGTTCAAGTTGAACGGCTGTTGCTCTAGGGTTTGCCAGCGGGTGCAGTCAGCCGGTCAATTCGGGAAGCGGCGGCAGGTGAGCCGCCTCCTCCATTTGCTTGTCATGCCGGTGCTATTCGACCGACATGTTCCAGAAGAACTGGACAGGCGACTTGATCAGGCCCTTGACGTTCTTGCGGTAGGCAACCGGCACGAAAAACTGTCCCAGGTGTCCCGATGCGCCGATGGCCCACAGCCGTTCCTGCACCTTGGCCGCCGCCGCTTTCTGGTCCTCCGCGGAGGTGGCATTGGCGAACGCTGCACGCGCAGCCTCCAGTTCCTCGTCCTTTGGCCAGCCGAACCAGCCCTTGTCGGGGTTGCCGGAGAAGGCAATGGCGGTCGGGTTCATCACGTCGGCGCCGATCCACCAGGTATGGAAGATGTTCCAGCCGCCATCGGCCACCGGGTCGCGCTTGGCGCGCCGCGAGGTCAGCGTCGACCAGTCCATGGCCTGCACGTCGACAGTGAAACCGGCATTACGCAGCTTTTCGGCCGAGATCAGCGAAAACGCCGACAGCAGCGGAATGTCGGTTGGCTGCATGATGACCACGGGCGTGCCGTCATAACCGGCAGCTGCCAGCGCTTCCTTGGCTTTCTCGATGTCGCCGGTGGCCATTACCTCGGAGCCTGTGTCGTTTTCCAGAGGGGTGCCGCACGGATAGACCGAGTAGCAGGTCTTCCAGTACTTCTGGTCGCCTACTGCGCCTTGCATGTAGTCTTCCTGCTTCATGGCCATGATCGCAGCCCGGCGCACCTCGGCCTTGTCGAACGGCGGCAGCAGATGGTTGAAGCGGGCGAAACCGATGCTGCCAAGCGGGTCGTTGAGCTCAACGACCAGATCAGGACTGGCTTCGAGAATCGGAATCAGGTCATTGGCGGGCTGCTCGAAGAAGTCGACTTCGCCGTTGATCAGGGCGTTCATCGCCGTGGTCTGGTCGGGGAAGTAGGTCCATTCAACCCGGTCAACCTTCGCCAGCTTGCCGCCCGAAGCTGCGTTGGGCTCTTCGGCCCGCGGCTTGTAGTCGGCGAACTTCTTGTAGACCACCTTCGAGCCCGGCACCCATTCTTCCTTCACGAACATGAACGGACCGGAGCCGGTATAGTCGGTGATCTGCTCGAACGGATCGGTTTCGGCAACCCGCTTCGGCATGATGAACGGCACGTTGGACGAGATCTTGCCGATCGACTCCAGCACAAGGCCATAGGGCTCCTTGAGCTTGAACTGGAAGGTCGAGGCATCAACCGCCGTCATCTCTTCCATAACGCCCATAAGCTGCTGACCCATGCCGTCTCGCGCGCCCCAGCGCTTCAGCGATGCGATCACGTCTTCCGAGGTGACGTCCGCGCCGTCATGGAACTTCAGTCCCTCACGCAGCTTGAACGTCCAGGTCTTCTTGTCGTCGGATGTTTCCCAGCTGTCGACCATCTGCGGCTGCGGCTCGAACTTGTCGTTCATCGAGAACAGCGTGTCGTAGATCAGGTAACCGTGGTTGCGGGAGATGTAGGCGGTCGTCCAGATCGGATCGAGGTTCTTCAGGTCCGCATGCGGGATGACCCGCAGCACGGTTTCTGCGTTTGCCTGCAAGGTGGGTGCCGCAAACGTGGCTGCCAGCGCAACCGATGCCGCCATAACACTTCGTCTTGTCCAGCGTAACATACTCTACCTCCTCTGGGTTTCCGGGCCACTCCTGCAGGCCTTGGTTTGCAGTTTAAGGTGTGCATCCAATGGTAAGTCAACGCCACTCTGCGGAATTATGCTGCATGGCCGCCATGCTGCCCTGTGCTTGTGCAGTTGCGTGATCCTGTTGTTCACTTTGGGTGCAACCCGAAACGTCAGGAGAAATCATTCATGTCCGGCAAGCCGCTTTGGCAGATGAGCGCGTGTGATCTTGCGGCGAATATCGCTGCGGGCGAGATAACATGCGAGGAGGCGGTCACCGCCACGGTGGAGCGTATGCGCGCGGTCAATCCGAAGCTCAATGCGGTTGTCGACGACATGGGCGATGACGCCATCGCCGAAGCCAGACGGCATGATGAGCTGCTGACGAAGTCAGGCCCGCTCGGGCCGCTGCATGGCGTGCCGGTCACCATCAAGGAGAATGTCGACCAGAAGGGCAGGGCAACGCCCAATGGCGTCAAAGCCTATGCCGGCGTCATCGCGCCGGACGACGCACCGCTGGTGAAGAACCTCAAGGCCGCCGGCGCCATCGTCATCGGCCGTACCAACACCCCGGAATTCTCGTTCCGCGCCACCACCACCAACGCCCTGCATGGCCGCACCTTCAACCCGTGGAACGACACCGCCTCATCGGGCGGCTCGTCCGGCGGGGCCTCCACCGCTGTCATGGCCGGCATGGGGCCGATTGCCCATGGCAACGACATCGGCGGCTCGCTGCGCTATCCGGCGGCCGCAACCGGCGCTGCCACGGTCAAGCCGGGCCTGGGCCGGGTGCCGGCGTGGAACCCGTCGCAGAAGGCCGAGCGTGGCTTGCTGGCGCAAGTGATGTCAGTGCAGGGCGTTATCTGCCGCGAGGTGCGTGACGTGCGCGCCGGCATGCAGGCGCTCATCCGCTATGATGCGCATGATCCGTGGATGGTTCCGATGGGCTGGGAAAGCCCGCGCCCCGAGGGGAAAATCCGCGTTGCATTTACCAGGAACACCTATGAATTCGACCTGCATCCGGCAGTCGAAAAAGCCCTCGACACCGCTCGCGACTGCCTGGTGGATGCCGGTTACGAGGTGATCGAGGCCGACATGCCGGAACTGCGCGAGGCCGGCCGCGACGGTGGCAAGGCGCTGTTCGGAGAGGTCAACGCGCTGCTGCGCAGTGAAATCCAGAAGCAAGGCACCGATGAACTGAAATCCATCTTCGCCAACTACGATGCCTACTTCAATCCGCCCGAGGGCGCGGAACTGCTGATGCTGATGGGAAAACGCAACCATTATCACCGGCAATTCAACCTGTTTTTCGAGAAGTTTCCGCTGGTTCTGACCCCGTTTCTGCCAAAGCCGACCTACGACTGGGACCGGGATGCGCAAGGCATGGACGGGGTCATCGAGACGCTCGGCGCAGGCATGTACTCGGTCGCCTTCAACTATACCGGCCTGCCGGCCGGCAACATTCCTGCCAACTACAATGACGGCCTGCCGGTGGGCGTGCAGATCGTCGGCCCGCGCTTCCGCGAAGACATGATCCTCGACGCGCTGGAGGAGATTGAAGCCCGCGTCGGCATCATGGCCGAGCACCTGTTCGCCCGCGAGGCGTGAGGCGGCGGATGAGCAAGCCCCGCATCGCCGTTGCCGGTTTCCAGCACGAAACCAACACGTTCGCGCCCATACTGACGCCGTTCGAGACCTTCGAGGCTGGCGGCGCCTGGCCCGCCCTGTGCACCGGGCAAGCCGTACTCGACACCTTGTCCGGCCTCAATCTGCCGATGGGCGGTTTCATCGACGAGGGCGATGACTTCGACCTCGTGCCGATCCTGTGGACGTTCGCCGAGCCGGGTGGTTACGTCACAGACGACGCCTTCGACCGCATCTCGCGAATGATCATGGAAGGGGTGACGGCGGCGGGCCACATCGACGGCATCTACCTGGACCTGCACGGCGCGATGGTGACCCAGAGTCATGAGGACGGCGAGGCGGAACTGCTGCGCCGGCTGCGCGAAATAGTGGGCGATGATCTGCCCATCGCCGTCAGCCTCGACCTGCACGGCAACCTGTCCCGCGCCTTCTTCGAGCGCGCCTCGTGCGTCGCCATCTACCGCACCTATCCGCACGTTGACATGGCCGATACCGGTGCGCGCGCCCGCAATCTGCTGCGCGAGCAACTGAATCGCGCGGCGCCGTTCGCCAAAGCCTGGCGGCAGCTCGACTACATCATCCCGATCCAGGCCCAGTCCACCCGCCGCCAGCCCGGCGGACGGCTGTACGGCATGCTGCCGGGTCTTGCGGGCAACGGCGTGTCGTCAGTGGATTTCGTCTTTGGCTTTCCGCCTGCTGACGTCGCCGATTGCGGCTGCTCGGTGTTCGCCTATGGTACCGATCAGTCCGCGGTGGATGCCGCCGCCGATACGATGATCGCAGCACTCCAGGCGGCGGAGGACGAACTCCACAATCCGCTCATACCCGCACCTGAAGCCGTCGCGAAGGCGAAGCAGGTTGCAGGCTCAGCCTCGAAGCCGGTGCTGATTGCCGATGCGCAGGACAACCCCGGCGCAGGCGCCACCGGCGACACCACGGGGCTGCTCGCCGCACTGGTTGAGGGCGGCGCCCAGGGAGCCATCTTCGGCATGTTGTGGGACCCCGAAACCGCTGCCGCCGCGCACGCAGCCGGTCAGGGAGCAGAGATCGAGGTGAACATCGGCGGCAAGTTCCCTGAACTCGGTACCGGTCCGTTCGCCGCGCGCGTCCGGGTGGAGCGACTGTCCGATGGCGACTTCATCTTCACAGGTCCGATGTACGGCAAGGCGCACGCTCACCTCGGCCCCATGGCGGCGCTGAAAATCCTCGGCCGCGACTGCGGCGTGACCGTGGTGGTCGGCTCCAACCGCACCCAGAATGCCGACCAGGCGATCTTCACCCACCTCGGCATCAACCCGCCGGACCAGAGCATCGTCGCGGTCAAGTCGGCGGTGCACTTCCTCGCCGACTATGAACCGATAGCCGAAACCGTGATCTTCGCCGAAAGCCCCGGCGCCAACCCCTGCCAGCTTGACCGTATTCCCTACACGCGCCTGCGCCCCGGCGTCCGCCTCGGGCCGAACGGCCCGCCGTTTAAGCTGTAGCTTTTCTTCGCCCGTACAGGAGGTATGAATGACTATAGAGGATCGCATCAAGGCATTGGGAATAACCCTGCCCAATTTCGATGATGGCAGTTACTACGGTCAGAACTACGGCAGGATGAAACCGCACCACATCGTCGGCAATGTGCTCTACCTGTCGGGCCATACGCCGGTTCGAGATGGCAAGGTCCTGCACCCCGGACGTATTGGTGGCGCGGTCACGCCGGAGCAGGGATATGAGGCAGCCCGGCTGACCGGAATCAACATGATCGGTGGCATGAAGCACGCCCTGGGCGATCTGGCGCGGGTAAAGGGCTTGATCCGCTGCCTGTGTTTTGTGGCCTGCGAACCGGATTTCAATGACGTGCACCTGGTATCAAGCGGCTGTAGCGATGTGCTGGCGGAAGTCTTCGGTGAGGCAGCGGGCGTCGGCGGGCGGGCGACCATCGGGGTGCAATCGCTGTGTGACCAGATGTGCTTTGAAACCTGGGCAGAGGCTGAAATTCACTAGGCTCGGCAAGCGCTTCTCAGCCCACCACGTTCCTGAGCGTTCCGACGCCCGACACCGTAATTTCGATCTCGTCGCCTGACTTGAGAAATTTCGGCGGCGAAAAGCTGCCGCCTGCACCCTCCGGCGAGCCGGTGGCGATCAGGTCGCCGGGGTTCAGCGGCGTCATGTGCGAGATGTAGGCGATCAACTCGTCCAGCGGAAAGATCATGCTCGCGACATCGGTTTGCTGGCGGATTTCGCCATTGACCCGCGTCGTCAGCTTCATCTTGCCGACGTCTTCAATCTCGTCCGCCGTTACAATCCACGGGCCGCAGCCACCGGAGCGGGCGAAATTCTTGCCCGCATGAAGCGAATGCTTCTGCCAGCCGCGCACCGAACCGTCGTCAAGGATGGTGAAGCCCGCCACATGCTCCAGTGCCTTCTCGCGCGGGATATGCCGGCCGCCCTTGCCGATGACCAGCGTGATCTCGCCTTCATAGTCGAACGTCGCCGCCGCTTCGCCTTGCGGACGCTCCAGCGTTTCGCCGTGGCCAACGAGGGCGTCATGATGCTTGGCAAACAGGACGATGTGATCGGGCGCGGGCGGGGCGCCTTCAACCGGGTATTTCTTGCGGTAGTTGATGCCTACGCAAATGACCTTGTTGTCCGCTGCCAGCGGCGGCAGCAAATGCACGTCGTTGAGCTTGATCATCGGCGGGCGGCCATCCACGTCGTGTGCCAACGCCGCCTGGCCTTCGTCCTTAAGCACTGACCGCAAGTCCGGATACTGCGCCAGAAAGCCATCGGTCGGCTCGATGATGCCACCGTCTTCCACCACGCCATAGCCGGTGCGGGAATTGGTCCTGAACTGCGCAATCTTCATCTGAATGCTTCCTCCCGCTGGCGCACCACGGCGCTCAGCGTGTCGTTGTATGGCGTCGCAATGCCAAGCTCGCGGCCCAGCACGGGCACCATGCCGTTGATGGCGTCGATCTCGGATGCACGGCCCGCCATGTGGTCGAGCAGCATGGAGGGCCGCGCATCGGGCATGTTCGCGCCGAAGGCGGTAACATAGGCCACCGGATCGTCGAAGCTGAAACCGATCTTTTTCGCCAGGCCGCAGGCATGCGCTTCAAGTGTGCAGCCGGTGGCGATCTCCCACCAGGCCGGATTGCCCATGAGCTCGCCGATGGTGCAGTCAAACACCGTGCATGGCGCGGAGAATGTGACGTTGCAAAGGAATTTCTCCCAGATCAGCTGGTTGATGTCCTCGAACGCCCTGGCGTTGAAGCCGGCCTGCTGCCACACCTTCTCGATGCGCTGCA
Source organism: Anderseniella sp. (assembly GCA_036350935.1). Classification (GTDB taxonomy): domain Bacteria; phylum Pseudomonadota; class Alphaproteobacteria; order Rhizobiales; family Aestuariivirgaceae; genus Anderseniella. The sequence continues at coordinate 7,952 of JAZBOA010000500.1, forward strand.
GACGGCCGGTCAGCCCGCCGGTCATCTCGCCCAGCCGGATCAGCTTCATGGCGTTGTGATGGGCATGACCCGGCCCCTTCATCGAGGCGCCAAAGCCGTCCGCTACCCCCAGCAGTACGTTCTGCGTGGACATGAACTGCGCAATCCGCTCGCCCGAGCCGAGTCCGTTCTGGATAGTCAGCACCAGCGAGTCCGGCGCCATGACCGGGGCGATGGCCTTGGCTGCCGCACCGACGCCGGAGGCCTTGGTGGCGATGATGTAGAGGTCGCAGGCGCCTGCCTCGGACACGTCGGGCACCGCCTTGATTGATTTCACCGTGCGGTCGCCGCTGGCGCCTTCAACGCGCAGGCCATGGCGCGCGATGGCGTCAAGGTGCTCTGTCCATGTGTCCACCGCCCAGACCTCGTTGCCGGCGTCCGCCAGCAGGGCCGCATAGACCGAACCCATGGCGCCGGTGCCGATGACTGCAATCTTCATTCTGCCCTCATTGCCGCTGCCTCCGCCTGTATGTGAGCCGTGAAATGCATTGTGGGCAAGGGCTTTGCCCGATGCTCGTCAGCACTTGCATGACGCAGTGGCTAACTCTAGTGATCAGGTCATGGCAATGCTCTCCCCGTCACCAGTTTCTCCCGGCCTTTCGCCCTCGCTCAAAGGCTCGCTTTCGATTGCCCTGGCGGCCGGCCTCTGGGGTCTATACTGGATTCCGCTTCGGGCGCTGGATGAGGCCGGCATCGGCCCGCTATGGGCGGCGGCGCTGACCATGGCGCTGGCCTGGCCATTCGCAGCGCTGGCAGCCTGGCGGCTGTCTTCGCGTCCCGTGCGCGGCGACCTTCCATGGATCGCCATTTTCGGCGCCGGTATCGGCCTCTCGGCGCCGCTGTACTTTTTCGCCGTCACCAACACCGACGTGATCCGCGCCATCTTCCTGTTCTACATGCTGCCGATCTGGACCACGCTGATCGACCGGCTGGTGTTCGGCATCCGGCTGGACATCGCCCGCGCCTTTGCCGTCATCATCGCGTTTGCCGGTCTATGGCTGCTGCTGGGCGGCGATGGCGGCATTCCGCTGCCGCGGAACGCTGGCGACTGGTCGGCGATATGCGCCGGGTTCTTCTGGGGCATGACGCTGTCGCTGGTCCGCGCCCGGCCCAACGTGGACCCGCACCTGAGCACCTTGTCGGCAATCACCGGTGCGGTGGTTGTGTCGGTGATTGCGGCGGTGTTCGCCGGGGCAGCCCTGCCGCTGGCTGGCACCTTCACCCCGGGCCTGGTGGCTGCGCTGGTGGTGTTCGGCGCGCTTGGCATGTGGCCGTCGATGATAGGTCAGTTGTGGGGCGCACGGCTGGTGCCGGCCACGCGAGCTGCGCTTCTCACCATGTCCGAACTGCTGGTCGCCACCGTGTCTGCGGCTGTGCTGATCGGCACCACGCTGACCACCTTGCAGATCATCGGCGGGCTGGTCATCGTCGCCGCCGTGCTGGTCGACGTGCTTGGGTCGAAGGATGTGATCTAGCGCTGGAAGCCGGGTCCTGACCCTGGCCGATCCTAGTCGGTATCGACCCGGCCGCTGCGTGTCTTCTTGGTGCTGCTGCGCCGGGTCTTTGCCTCAAGGCGGCGCGTCTTCGATGCCAGCGTTGGCCGTGTGGCAATCCGCTTGCGCGGCACATGGGCTGCCTTGGCGATGACCTGCTTCAACCGTTCCACAGCGTCCTCGCGGTTGGCGGCCTGGGTGCGGTGACGGTCGGCGGTGATGACCACCACGCCGTCCTTCGTGAGACGCGAGTCGCCGCTGGCCAGCAGCCGCTGGCGCACGCCTTCGGGCAGTGACGGCGAGGCCGCCGCGTTGAACCGCAACTGCACCGCAGACGCGACCTTGTTGACGTTCTGGCCGCCCGGTCCGCTGGCGCGCACGAAGGTCTCTTCGATCTCGTGCCTGGCGATGGAGATGGTGCTGGTGATCTGGATCCGGTTCATGCCCCAAGGTGTAGCAGACCTTGCGCACAAGAAAACCCTGCCGGGACCGGCGGCTTGCCGGGCGCCCGGCGGTGAGGAATGTCCGTCTACAGCTTGACCCTGATCAATGCCCGGCACGGGGCCACGTGGCTAACTCCTTGCAACACCTCACCAACGGAGAACCGCCATGACGGTCAAGACCATCGCGCTCAGTCTCAACGATATAGACAACCTCGATCACCTGTTGCCAACAGCGGCAGCCATCGCCAATGCCAACGATGCGCACCTGTCGGGCGTCTACGTGATCCCCTCGGTCGAGGTCTATGCCGCCTATGCCGGCATGGCCATGGCAGACGTGGTAGACACCCAGCGCAAGCGCTATCTCGCCATGGCGAAATCCGTACAGGACAAGTTCGCCCATGTGCTCGATGCCAACGGTCTGCAGGGCGAGTTTCACCAGCTCGACGCCATCAACATGAGCGTGTCGCGAGAGTTCTGCGAAGCCGCCCGGGTGGCTGACCTTGCCATCATCGCCCAGGTTGACCGGGACATCTATTGCGGCGTCGAGGCCGAGTTTGCCGAGAACGTGGTGATGGGCGTGGGCCGACCGGTGCTGATCGTGCCTCGCAGCAAGAGCTATGACGCCATCGGCAAGAAGGTGGTGATGGGCTGGAACGGCACACGGGAGGCGGCTCGAGCCTGCTTTGATGCGGTGGCGGTGGTGGCAGACGGGGCGGATGTGACCCTTGTCTGGGTCGATCCGCAGAAGACCCGCGCCGAGGCAGGCAACCTGCCCGGCACCGAAATGGCGAGCGCCCTGGCCCGGCACGGCCTCAAGGTCACCGCAGAGCCAATGCCCACCTCCGACGAGAATGCTGGCGCGGCCTTGCTGACCAAGGCCTCCGACGTCGGCGCGGACTTGCTGGTAATGGGCGCTTACGGCCATTCGCGCGTACGGGAATTTGTCTTCGGCGGCGCCAGCGAAACCGTCATCAAGAGCGCACCGCTGCCGGTGCTCATGTCGCACTAGATGAGGAGCTTGCAATGGCATTGAAACAGATCCGCCTTGAACTGGCCCGCGACAGGGACTTTCCCAATGGCAGCCGCCAGCATGGCTACCTGCTGGTTGCACCGCTCGACAACATGGACCGGATTGAGCCGGAAGAATGGAGGAAACAGCGCGACCGCTGCCGCGTTGCCCGCTTCTGGGGTTCGGATGAGCGTGAACTCGGTCACCTGATCCGCAAGCCGGGCGGCTCCTGGGCGTTCCACTACGATATTCACGGCGACCCGGATGACGATGAGACCGGTTACCGCTTCGGAGACGAGCGCTTCCGGCCCGGAGAATATGTGTCGATCCGCGAGCACGACGGCGAGACCCGCACCTTCCGCGTCATCACGGCTCAGGAAGTGACCTAGACAACGTGGCTTTGACAGAAAAGGGCGGGCTCCATCGGACCCCGCCCTTTTTGCATTGAACCAGGCAGTCGGCCTGACTTCAGACGGCCATGACCTCGCCGAGATGCTTTTCCATGTCGGCATTGGGGACCTTGGTGAGGTCTTTCGCCAGTTCGCCGTAAATGGCGCCGGCAAGCTCGTCCGGCATTGCCTTGCGGATGTCGCCCAGCGCCTTGGGCGCCGCCACCAGCACCAGCCGGTCAAAGCTGCCAGTCCTGAACTTCTCACTCAGCGTCTCCACAAGGCCCGTCACGAAGGCTGTCTCCATGAGTTGCTTCGGATCGGAACGCGGCTCCATGGCGTGGCGGCTCTGGTCGGCGCTCTCGAAGCTGCGGCCTGGCCGGTCTGCCATGATCTCGCGATTCTCCAGCCTCTGCTCGGCAAATTCCATGCCCGGCACCTCACTGATGCCCTTGCCGGGGCCAGTGTTCTCCAGCACGCGGGCGCGCGCGCCGTCTGCCACCAGAATCCATGTGCGTATCGGTTTCATATTGCTGTCTCCGTCTTGGGGCGCGTGCGGCGTTCAGGTGCGCAGCAGTGTTTCAAGCTGCTTCTCCAGTTCCACGAGGTCTTCAGGCAACGGTTGGCCCGTCGACCTCATCTGGGCCAGTTCTGCGTGAACCTGTTCCAGCAGTTCGTGCTCGTCTTCCGGCTGGTTCTGCATCTCCGTCAGCAGCAGCTGGATACGCGCAATGATGTCTTCAAATGCCATCGCTCGAGGTTCCTTCATCACCGGTTGCGTGCCCCGGTTTTCATTATGCTGATTATAATGCAGGAACGCTACCGGTTCGCCGTTGACATGCGTCAATGCCGGGCAAAAGCTGGCGCCTAGACTGGCGATCAGGGCGGAGCGCCGGGTCCAGTTGGCCAGCCTCCGCGTGCACTGCCACCGGATATGATCAATGACCGACACGGCAGCCAGCCAAAGCGCCGGGCCCGGCCCCCGGGCGCTGCTGGAGGTGCAGGACCTGACCAAGGTCTACCGCTCCGGCGAGGTCGAGGTCTATGCGCTCAGGGGCGCCACCGCGACCCTCTACGAGGGCGAGGTGAGCGTGTTGCTGGGCCCGTCCGGCAGCGGCAAGTCCACCTTCCTGAACATTCTCGGCGGGCTGGACACCCCGACGTCCGGCAGCATCCTGTTCGAGGGAGCCGACCTGTCCCGGATGCCGGAGCGCGAGCTGACCCTGTTCCGGCGCGAGAACGTCGGTTTCGTCTTCCAGTTCTACAACCTGATCCCCAGCCTGACCGCGCGCGAGAACGTCGCGCTGGTCACCGAGATCTCGCGCGATCCGATGAAGCCGGAAGAGGCGCTCGACCTGGTCGGGCTCTCCGGGCGGATGGATCACTTTCCGGCGCAGCTGTCTGGCGGCGAGCAGCAACGGGTCGCCATTGCCCGCGCTATCGCCAAGAACCCGCGCATGCTGCTGTGCGACGAACCCACCGGTGCGCTGGACTCAAAGACCGGCCGGCTGGTGCTGGAAGCGCTTCTGCGGGTCAACGAGACGCTGGGCACCACCACGGCAATCATCACCCACAATGCGGTAATCCGGCAGCTTGCCCATCGCACCTTCTATTTCGCCGACGGTGCCA
>JAZBOA010000501.1:0-2227 GCA_036350935.1 Anderseniella sp.
AGATCAGGCGACCCGCACGTTCATCCTGCCAGCCGTATGCACCGCCCGGCCCGGCGAATTCAATTGGCAGGTCGATCGGCCTGCACGAACACACATCAATCGGGCGATTTTAAGTTTACTGCCATTTAGACAAGGTTAACAGAAGGTGACAATGACGGCCAGCTGGCTCGACATCCAGACGTCGCTGTGCGGGCGCGCGCCTCATGCCCCGCCAGTGAATGACCCCGCCGATGATGTCAGGATTCCAGCAGCCCGCGCAGCAGCTGGCTGCGCCGGGTCATCCGCGCCTTTTCAGCACGTTCCAGCCTGGCATAGCGATCGATGTCCGGCCCCGCCAGGTCAAGGCAGGCGGACCGCCGTACCCGGATGGCGGCGATGTCTGACTGCAGGCGGAAAAGCTGATTGACCAGTTCTGCCTCGCGATCCCCGGACGACTGGTGCGGCGCCGGACCTTCCATCATGACCTCGCAAGCCTGAGCTTCGACGCGGACAGGCGGGCGAGATGCCTCAGCTGCACCCGGTAGGCGTGGAATTCGTTGAGGGCCTTGCCCCGCCGGCGCTCCAGCGATGCACAGATCCTTTCAAGCTGGCTGATCTCGTGGATGGCGTGCTTCACGGCCCGGGCCCGCATGGTCTGCAGCGTGATGTGGCAGTCGTGCAGCAGTCCGCGCGACCGGTTGACGAGGTCTGCCTTGCCGGCGGCTTCCAGCGACCAGGCCCGCATGGCGGCATCCCGCAGCTGCTCGCGGAATTCCGGATCACCGTCGCACAGCAGATCGATGTCATTGGCCAGGGCCGCGCCGCGGCAGGAGTCGATAAGGCTGGCAATGAGCCCCCTGACCCGCTGCAGTTCCCAGGTGAGGTCGTGCACGTCGCGCAGCAGCAGCCACTCGATGACACCGTCCGGTTCGAACTCCACGACAAAGCTGGCGAACATGGCATCGTAGCGTTCAGCTGATTCGCCGGACAACAGTGGCCGTGGTCCGAACAGGCGAGCGATGTCATCCGGCACCAGCGCAGCGGCTGCTGAATCCGCTGTTGCCGTCCCGCTGCATGCGGCGCTTTGCGACACCTGCCTGGCCTCAGGCCGTCCGGTCGCGCTCATGCAGGGTCCGCCTGGCGCGGTCAAGGTACCGGTCGAGCGACACCGAGGCTGGTGTCTTGTGTCCAAGCGTCACGGCCCACAGGTCGGCCGCCACCGGTGCGGGATCAAGCCCCCGGTCGCGCCACCAGTCGCGTTCATTGCCCTTGCGGTGCAGTTCGTCGTGGTGAATGGCACACAGCGGCACGGCATACTCGTCCGACGCCTTGCGCTGCAGGGCACGCGGCTGGATGAAGGTCAGGTGATGGGCATGGGCGGGCCGGCGGCCGCACACCAGGCAGCCCAGCGTGGCGACGAACTTCAGGTGATCCCTGTTGCGTTGCCGCTTCGGTTCACTGACCTGGAGCTGGCTCTTGTCTACCGGGTGCCGGACGTCCGCCCTGTCTGAAGCAGTTGCATTGGCTGACTCCGGCTGCCCGGCCCTGTCCGGTTCCGCTGTGCTGCTGCGCCGTCGCTCCCTGCCGCCTGCAGCATACAGGGTCAACCCGAACGGGGCACCGAAGGTGGACAGGGCCCGTTTTGTTGCATCGGTTTCGGCGGCCTTGGCGGCACGGTCATGGGCCTGTCCGGCGGTGTCAGCGGTGGCCTCGCCCGCGCCCAGTCCTTCCCGGCAGACCAACGTCGCTCCGGCGCGGACGGTAATGCGCACCCGGGTGACGTAGGAGACCTGCACCCGTCCCTGCACGTGCCGTGAGGCAACACAGTTGCAGTAGACGGTCTCCCGGTCCCAGCCATCGAACCCGAAGATCCGGTTGGCCTGGTCGATCACGTGATGACCTTCGAGGTAGTGCAGCACGACACCGTCCGAGACGCGCTCCCTGATGCGGGATGACGCGGGCCGGCGTCGCAATTGCCTGAGCTGGGTATCCTGAAAGGGCATGGTTCTATTTCCTCCTTACTGACAGCGTCACGCGCGTCTCGGACAGCGCCGCGCCGGGAACCTTTTCACCACGGGAGATGGCGTCCAGCGCTGCCTTGCGGTCCAGCTTCGGCGGTTGTGGCCGCCAGTAGCAGTCGGGGATCTGCTGCTCGTCCAGCACCTCCAGCGCGCACGGCGCGGTTCGGACCGAGACGGTGAAGTCCGGCTCGAGCAGCTTTTCCAGCCCGGCCTCCTCCATCACTTTC
>JAZBOA010000502.1:0-2943 GCA_036350935.1 Anderseniella sp.
CACGGTGACATGATGGCCCTGACCCGCTCCGGGGCGGGCAGCACCACGGAACCCGTCAACCAAGGCAATGGCAGTCCGCAAAAACGGCCCTGAGATTTCGCGTTCTCAGGTGAGCGGCTCGAAAACGGAGAATCGGCATGAAACGCATGATGCAAATGCCCAATCACCCCAGTCCAGAGAATCAAACGAAGCAGACCTACCTGCCCCCGACCCTCATCGTCTATGGCAAGGTCGGCAAGCTGACGCGCAGCGGCGCCTCCGGCGTTTCCGAGGCACCCAGCAACTCTCGCCATAAGCGCGCCTAGCCATTCCACCATAGGTACCGCTGGCCCGCCTCCCGACGCCGGCGAGTTGCCGGATTCTGGCCAGAACTGATTCACCCGGTTTCTCCTGCTTGCCGAATCCAGGATGCCTTAGCGAAGCCGAATTGATTGCCCGATGACCGCTTTCCTCCTGGAACCACCCAGACCGCAACAGCCGATCGGCCTGGCGCCATTCCAGGAGTGGGACCTCCCCGACGGCACCGCCTGGCTTCACTTCCACCGCCGCGCCACCGATTACCTCCTGCGCTTTCCCGATCTCGCCGACTTCGATGTGGCAGCCGATGGCTCGGAAGTCCGCTGCTGGCCCGCACCGGGCGTCAACGAAGTCACTGTCGAACACCTCTACCTCAATCAGGTATTGCCCCTCGCGCTGAGCAAACAGGGAAAACTCGTTTTCCACGCCAGTGCGATCGAGACCGGCGACAGCGCGATTGCCTTCATGGGTGAATCGGGCCGCGGCAAATCCACCTTGGCCGCCAGCTTCGCCACCGCCGGTTGCCGTTTTCTCACCGACGACGCGCTGTTGCTCGAGAAGCACGGCGACGGCTACCGTGTTCTGCCAAGCCACGCCTCGGTGCGGCTTTGGAGCGACAGCCAACAGATGCTGGTCGGCGACAACGCCCGACTGGCACCACCTGTCCAGTACACACCCAAGGCCCGCGTCCTGTCCGGCGACCGCCTGGCTTTCTGTCCGGTTGCTCGGCCGTTGCGCCGCATCTATTTTCTAGGCGATCGCAGCGCACCCGCGATCACCTTCCAACGCATCAAGCCCGCCGAGGCCTTGATCGAACTGGTGAAGCATTCCTTCCTGCTCGACATCGAGGAACGCGACCTGCTCGCTGCCCACTTCGACGAACTATCCAGCCTCGCCAGCCTGCCGATCTACTATCGCCTCGACTACCCCCGCCGCTACGAAGATCTGCCCGCCGTGCGCCAGGCCATCATCGAGCACGCCACAACTGAAAGCGAAGCCGCATGAACCTCACCGACAAGCCCACCATCCCCGCGCAAGTCATGGCCCGACAGGTCGGCAGCGAGACCGTCATCCTCGACCTCGGCAGCGGCACCTACTTCGGCCTCGACCCGGTCGGTGCGCGAATCTGGCAGTTGATCGGCGAAGGCAAGACCCTGGGGGAAATCTGCGACACGATGCTGGATGAATACGACGTCACCCGCGAGGCACTGGAGCGCGATGTGGTCGAACTGGCCGCCAAGCTGCTCGAGCAGAAGCTGATCAGCATCGGCTAAGGCATTCGTCCCGGGAGCGGTATCTACCCCCCTGTGGGGGGGGTGCCCTCGCCCCGATTACGCACTCCAGCATATCGGCGACATCGCTATAGCCAACTAAGCAATCGCCCCGAGGCGGGGCTCCCGCAAAACCACGCCGCCTCCTGCCCGGACTTGCATGGAGGCATAGAAGTCCCACAAAATCATCACCGAATTCGACTACGCAAGCGGTCCATTGTGGGAGGGGCTCCCTCGCCCCGATTACCGGCTAAGCAAAGCAGGAGTTGTCGTCGAACGAGAAGCCGGACAGGCATGGATGGAGCTGGCTTATTGAGACTTCCGTCAATAGCGACAGATCTCAGCCACCGTTCGGGCTGAGCCCTTCGACTTCGCTCAGGGCGAACGAAGACTTTGTCATGTGAACGGAAAACTCAATAGATTTCGTGCCGCCAAGCGCGACCGGAGTCGAACCCGCGTCCGCCGTCGTCAGCGCAGGTCGTACCAGACCCCACGGCCACTGCCATGCAGGTTCAGCGTGCCGCGTTCGACCAGTGCCCGGAAATGCTGCTTCAGCGTGTTGCGGCTGGCCCCGGTCAGCTTGATGGCCTCGCCAATTGTCACGCGGCCTTGCTCGCGGGCAAACTCGACGATCTGCAGCTGCAGTTGAGGCATGGCCGCCAGCACGATCTTCTCGCGCTCGACCTTCTTCTGCAGGCGCCGCACCTGCTCGGACAGTGAGCGGAGGAAAAACACCAGCCACGGCTGCCAGTCCGGCGACTCGGTGCGGATCGTGCCCTGGGTCTGGCGCAGCGCCAGGTAGTAGGCTTCCTTGCCCTGTTCGATCACGCTCTCCAGCGAGCTGTACGGCACATAGGCATAACCGGCCCGCAGGAGCAGGAGCGTAGTCAGCGCGCGGCTCAGCCGCCCGTTGCCATCCTGGAAGGGATGGATCTGCAGGAAAACGGCGATGCAAAGGGCGATGATCAGCAGCGGATGCAGTCGAGCCGTTTCGCGCTCCTGGTTCACCCAGGCCACCAGCTCCGTCATCAGGCGAGGCGTATCGAAGGGTGTAGCCGTCTGGAACACGATCCCGATCTGCGCGCCGGTCTCATCGAATGCAGCGACGCTGTTCGAGTTGGTCTTGTAGTTGCCGCGATGCCGAGTGTCCTTGTCGCTGTAGCGCAGCAGCGTCTGGTGCATCTGCTTGATGTGGTTCTCGGTGAACGGGATGTCCTGCCAGGACGAGAACACCAGGTCCATCAGCTCGGCGTAGCCGGCGACTTCCTGCTCGTCGCGGGTGGCGAAGGACTTGGTCTCCAGATTCGACAGCAGTTGCTCCACCTCCCGGTCGGACAGCTTGCTGCCCTCGACGCGGGTGGAGGAGCCGATGCTC
>JAZBOA010000503.1:0-2574 GCA_036350935.1 Anderseniella sp.
GCCTGGTCGTCAAGCAGCGTGTGATGGGTCTGGGTGTCGCCCTGGATACACTCGCGCACCTCGCCCCGGTGGCTGCGCACCTCGGCGTCGAGGGCAGCGAAACGGGCTGGCGGCAAATAATGGGTCAGCATCAGGTAGCCCTGTTCACGAAACATCCGACGCTGCGACCGCGACAGCAGCGGTGCGAGAAAAATCCACCTCAGCCGGGTGATGCCGTGCGCCAGCATCAGCCGAGACACATGCAGGCCCAGCCGGTTCAGCACGCGGCTACCGATGACGGGATTCTGTTCGAAGGACTTGCTGACCGACAGCAGTTGCAGCAACCACAGTGGCATCGTCAGCACTGCTCGCAACGAGCGAGTAACGATACGAGTTTGCGGAATGCTGGCAGGCATGGGAGAGAAGCATAGACAGTAAGCCGGATTATACCGTCGCAGCCATGCCCGCCCTGCAAGCGAGAATGCTCACATTGATTCCCTCTTGTGACATCGGGTTCGTTGAAGTTGTCCAGCCGGCGCATGAACACCAGAAATTCGGGAACTGCATCTTGCTGTGGTTGTTGTATCCCGGCGGATCGGCAGTTAGCATGAATCTTGGCATGTCCCGGCCACCGTGACCACGCATTCGAATCGATTCAACTCCGGACCATGAGAACTGCAACCATGAAATCACTATCGATAGCCCCCGCCCTGCTGCTGATCCTTGGCATGAATGCCCAGGCACAAGTCACCTCGCTTGTCGATCTCTCACCCATGTACAAGGACACCGTGGCCAACAGCCCCGGCATCGAGATGATCCATCCGTTCCTGAATTTCGTCGATGACGACACCGATGGTGTAATGGATTCACTGATCGTCCGCTTCGACGTCTATCCGGCCGACAGCAGTTCCCGGCTATTTGGCACGACAAACAGAAAAGTCGACTTTCCCACCCCTTGCGTCAATCCGGACGACTTCAGTTGGGCAGAAATCACCAGCGTCAAATTTCTCGGCGCGGACGCGTCACGCTCCCATCTTGCCATAGGGCTTGCTGGAGGCTGTTACGAAACTGATCCACCGTTTGATTACAAGGAAGCCTATCGGACCTTCGTCTACTCTGCCGCTGTCGATGGATCCAGTGGCCCGGTATGGGTCAAGACCTACAACCTGGAAATGATGAGCTTTGAGTCGGTCGATGTTGACGGCGACACGACGAAGGAAGTCGTGCTGGGACTGGTGATCGATCTCGCCAACCTGCCCGACGACGCCAGTAACCTGCGTTCGATCGCACTCGAGGCTGCAGACGGCACACAGGTCTTTAATGTCACTCGGCCACTGACCCGCTGAATCTCGCCAGGCGCGCCTGCGCCCCCTGCACGAGCCGCTGCCGCAGCGGCGCGTCCGAGGCCAGGCGCAGGATGGCATCGGTCCAGGCTTCGCCGTCCATCGGCACGAGTAGTCCGCTGACGCCGTCTTCGACCCAGTCGGCACAGGCGCCGCTCGATGCATAAATGCCCGCCGCGCCGCAGCTCGTGATGTCGAAGAACTTGGTGCAGGACCGCGCCCGATTGAAAGGCTGGTCGAGCAGCGGCGCCAGTCCGACATGCCGACCCGGCATGGCGAGAAAGGCCTGATAGGCCGGCCACTTCATCGGATGGATCACGTTGACCCGCGGCAGGTCGCGGTAAAGGCGCCACACGTCGCGACCGCCGATGATCTCGAAGACCACGCCCTTGTCGCGCTCCAAGACCCCGGAGACCACCGACTTCAGCCAGCGGATCTCGGAACCATGCGAGGCCGAGCCATGATAGAAAACCCGGCAAGTCCCGGTTAGTGCCGCAAGCGGCACCGGCTCGACCAGACGTGGCTGCCACCCTGCATATTTCTCTGTCAGCCAAGGCGTCGACACCCAGAGCTCGGCCTTCTGGCGTTGCAGCCAGGTACGCCGCCAGGCAGCCAGGCGGGCGAGTTTGATGCGATAACGCCATGGCATCCCGGTGGAGGCTCGCCAGTCCAGGACGTCGTCATCCATGAAGAAGACGAGCCCAGACATATCCTTGCGGGCGCTCTCGATCAAACGCGCCCATGCGGCGGGCACATAGCGCACCAGCACTACCACCGCTCCGGCCAATCTCTCCCTCACCGGCAGATCGGCAAAGCCACAACGCTCGATCCGGCAGCCGGCCGCGCGCAGCGCGGGCAACACGAAATAGTCGGTCGACGGATTCGGCCGCTCCTCCACCAGGTATACGGTGGCAGAAGTCGGCGGCACATCACGCATCACAGCCATTACCTTGGACCGTGCTCAGACTCTGCCGAGTTGGGACGGGGCTTCAGCGGAGCAGCTATCACTACATCTCTGCAGGCAGCACCATGCGCCATCTCGATCAGCAACATATATCCACTATGCGCTCTCCCGAACTTTCGAACCCGCAAGCGCGCCCAAGTTCGCCATGCCATGGCAGCGTACTTATCGGCTAGCCTGAATGGCATTTGCGCCCGCGAGAATCTCTTCCGGAGTACCGACGAGAATATAGGACTCACCGCGGAGCGACTCGTAGGTTTCAGACGGGGTTTCCTTTCTGCTAAGCAATCC
>JAZBOA010000504.1:0-4174 GCA_036350935.1 Anderseniella sp.
ATGACCGCAGCTGCCCTGTTCATCGGCTACCACCTGATCATGGGCATCGGCGGCGCCGACATGCCGGTCGTGGTTTCGATGCTCAACTCCTATTCGGGCTGGGCGGCGGCGGCAATCGGCTTCTCACTCGGCAACGACCTGCTGATCGTGGTCGGCGCGCTGGTCGGTTCGTCGGGCGCCATCCTGTCCTACATCATGTGCAAGGCCATGAACCGCAGCTTCGTCTCGGTTATCCTAGGCGGCTTCGGCGGCACCAGTGGCCCGGCCCAGGCCATCGAGGGCGAGCAGATCGCCATCGACGCCGACGGCGTGGCCGCAGCGCTTGAAGACGCCGACAGCGTCATCATCGTGCCGGGCTACGGCATGGCGGTGGCCCAGGCCCAGCAGAACGTGGCCGAGCTCACCCGCCGGCTGCGCGCCAAGGGCAAGGAAGTGCGCTTCGCCATCCATCCGGTGGCAGGCCGCCTGCCGGGCCACATGAACGTGCTGCTGGCCGAGGCAAAAGTGCCCTACGACATCGTGCTGGAAATGGACGAGATCAACGAGGACTTCCCGTCCACCGACGTGGTCATCGTCATCGGCTCCAACGACATCGTCAACCCGGCCGCCCAGGACGACCCCAACTCGCCCATCGCCGGCATGCCGGTGCTGGAAGTGTGGAAGGCCAAGCAGGTGTTCGTGTCCAAGCGCGGCCAGGGCGCCGGATATTCGGGCATCGAGAACCCGCTGTTCTTCAAGGACAATACCCGCATGTTCTACGGCGACGCCAAGGCCTCGCTCGACACCCTGCTGGGCATCCTGCACTGACCGTCATCTCGTAAGACAAAACGATCAAGCCCCGCCTGTCGCACAAGCAGGCGGGGTTTTTCTTTGTCCGCTCAGCCGTTGGCCGGCATCGCCGTCTCGACCAGCTTCGCCCAATACGAACAGCCGATCGGGATGATGTCGTCGTTGAAGTCGTACTCGGGGTGATGCAAGCCGGCGCTCTCGCCCTGGCCGATGAAGATGAATGCGCCCGGCCTGGCTTCCAGCATGAACGAGAAGTCTTCCGCCCCCATCACCGGCGGCGTGTTGGTTTCGACGTTTCCTTCGCCTGCAATCTCGCGCGCCACGGACGCGGCAAACGCCGTCTGCCGGTCGTGGTTCACCGTCACCGGGTAAAGCGGCGTGTACTCGATCGTCACCTTGGTATCGTGCGCCGCGCCGATGTGCTGGCACATCGCCTTCATCCGCGCCTCCGCCTGCTCGCGAACCTGCGGCTTCAGCGCCCGCACCGTGCCGTTCATCCACGCCGTCTGCGGGATCACGTTGTTGGCGTCGCCCATGTGGATCTGCGTCACCGAGATGACCAGGCTCTCGAGCGGATCGGTATTGCGCGACACGATTGACTGGAAGCCCTGCACGATCTGCGCCACCGTCATCGCCGGGTCGATGCAGCCGTGCGGGCGCGCCGCGTGGCCGCCCTTGCCCTCGATGTGGATGGTGAAGAAGTCCGCCGACGCCATCAGCCCGCCCGGCCTGATGGCGAACTGCCCGACGGGCAGGCCCGGCATGTTGTGCATGCCATAGACTTCCTGCACGCCGAAGCGCTCCATCATGCCGTCGTCGACCATCTCCTTGCCGCCGCCGCCGCCTTCCTCCGCCGGCTGGAAGATCACCACCACGGTGCCGTCGAAATTGCGCGTCTCGGCCAGATACTTCGCCGCCCCCAGCAGCATCGCCGTGTGCCCGTCATGGCCGCAGGCGTGCATCTTGCCGTCCACTGTGGACTTGTGTGGCAGATCGCGGATCTCCTTGATCGGCAGCGCGTCCATGTCGGCGCGCAACGCCACCACCTTGCCGGACTTGTTGGTCCGGCCGTGGATCACGCCGACCACGCCGGTGCGCCCGATGCCGGTGACGACCTCGTCCGCGCCGAACGCCTTCAGCTTCTCCGCCACCACGCCGGCCGTGCGGTGCACGTCGAACAGGATTTCCGGGTGCTGGTGCAGGTCGCGCCGCCAGGCGGTGATCTCGTCATGGAACTGGGCAAAGCGGTTGATGGTCGGCATGGGCGTCTCCGTGGGGAAAATGAGGATGGGCAAGAGACTGCGAGAGAATTGCGCGAGGATCAACCTTGATGAACTTACCGCCTCTGGATGGCAGCCATGCACGATGAAGTTGCCGTTCTTTACAGCGCCGCACCGCCACTCGTGCCGCAGGCGGCCATGGCCGATGCCGGACTGCAGTCGGGCAAGGAATATGACCTGGCATGCGGAATGTCAGGAGTTTGAGCTCAGCAGTCCCTGGGCCTCGGCTTCCGCGAACAGCCACACCCTGAACCGGCCAATGTCGGGGCAGCGGGTGCGGGTTTCGGCATGGGCAAACGAATAGATTGTTCTGGCCGCTGTCTCTATGTTGAAAAGCCGGACAAGCTTGCCCGCTTCCACGGCGTTGCGGGCCATGGCATCGTAGGCAAGCGCCACGCCTTGCTTCTGTTCAGCCGCTGTCAGGGTCAGTTCGCAGTGGGCAAGTCTTGGTCCCCTGGGCAGGCCGTTGGGCTTTACGCCGGCCATGCTGAACCAGTCCTCCCAGCCGTCATCGACCTCGTCATGCAACAGTGTCGAACCGAGCAGGTCACCGGGCGTCTCTATCCCTTCGTGCTCTGCGAGTCCGGCATCGGCAACCGGGTAGCGGCCCGACTGCATCATCGGCTCTACTAGCACGCCATCGACCGGGGCATTTCCCCAGTGAATCACGACATCAGCATTGTTGCGAGAGAAGTCGGTGCAGGGCGCACCCTGTGATACCAGAATGTCAATCTGGTCGCGCTGCTGGTACCGGTGCAGTCGTGGTACCAGCCATCGTGCCGCAAAGCCGGGCGTTGACAACACTCGCAGCCGGCTTGTTGTCTTGCTGCGCGAAATCCGCCGCGTGCTGGCATCCAATGCATCGAGAATGGACGTCAGATCCTGCAGATAAGCCTGCCCCGCAGCGGTGAGCTTGAGGCCGTGCGGTTGACGCTCGAACAGCGAGGTGCCCAGCACCTCCTCGAGCGATTTCACCTGATGGCTGATGGCAGAGGGGGTAAGGCAAAGGTCATGCGCGGCGTCTGTAAAGCTCAGCCGTCTTGCCGCCGCCTCGAACGCCCGCAAGGCAGGCAGCGGCGGGATGGTTCTCTTCAAGCCGGATGAATTTCCTTCAACAGCCAATGAAATACCTTCGTTTGAGCCTTCCGTGTCCAGAACCTTAACATGCGGGCAGTGACTTTTGTAGCAACCGAGGAGGGTTCCATGTTTCATCCACTCCAATCGAACCGGCTGGTCATCGCGTCCGCCTTCATTGCAGGCACCGTCTCTGGCGCCGGCTTGCTCGCCCTGGCCGGACATTCGGCAATCGCTGCAGCTCCCGCGCCCACCGAGCACAAGGGCCTCGCGGTGGAGGCTCTGGGTATCATTGATAGCGCGTCAATGAAGGCTACGCTTGGGCTGGAAGGACACAAGATGCAGCTTCGTGCCATCACCATCGAACCTGGTGGCCACATCGCCAAGCACAACCACGAGAAGCGCCCCGGTCTCGTCAAGGTGATTGAAGGTGAATGGATAGAAGGCCGCCCGTCGGGCGAAGCAGGCTTCAAGGCCGCGGATAACACCGCCATCCTTGAAGACGAGGAAACGATGCACTGGTTCTTCAATCGCGGAGACAAACCGGCAACTGCCCTCGTCTGCGACATCGTTCCGGACAAGTAGCGTTGCGGCGGCAGGAAACTTGCCGGCGCTGAATATCAGGCCGCCTTGCAAACCATGCTTCAAAGCCGGGGCGTTGAGCAGCCCTGCACATGGAGAGGAATGAACGGCGAAAGGCAGCGAAAGCGCTACCCCTTCGCCTTCAGCCCCTGCTCGCGCATCTGGCTCAGCGTCTGGCGCGGCGACAGCGCTTCCGCCGACACCGCAAGGTCCAGTACAGCACCCGTCTTCGATGCACACGCCCGCTCGAAGGCAGCGGCAAAGTCCGCCGTAGTCTCCACACGTTCGGCGTGGAAGCCATAGGCCTTCGCCAGCGTCACGAAGTCGGGGTTCTGAAGCTCGGTGCCGGACACCCGCTCGGGGTAGGTCCGCTCCTGGTGCATGCGGATGGTGCCATAGGTGCCGTTGTTGAGAATGAGGATCACCGGCTGGCAGCCCGCCTGCATGGC
>JAZBOA010000505.1:0-8739 GCA_036350935.1 Anderseniella sp.
CATCCACAATGCCCGCAAACGACTCTTGGAGCATGGCCAAGGCGTCGCCTGAAACAATTGCAAGGTCGCCGGGCTCTTCGACGAGCATTGCGATCTCGTCTGTTTCTGGCATCTCCGCGAGTGAGCGTTTGCTCTTGTGCATTCGGAACAGGTTAATCAACCACGCTTTGAGAATTATAGAACATCATTGCTGACTTTGAGAATCACAAGGCAATCATGCGCTGACTTCCAAGATCGAACCGCCGAACAAAAAAATCAGAGAATAACAGTTACTATACAGTTACTTGGCGCAGGTGCAGCGAACGCTTCAATCTCTAAAATATCTGTTTTTAATGAAAAAAATGGTGAGCCCGCAGGGATTCGAACCCTGGACCTACTGATTAAAAGTCAGTTGCTCTACCAACTGAGCTACAGGCTCCCAAGAGGCCGGATGCCGGGTGGCAAGGGCCCATCCGGCAGGACCGGTGAGTGCCCTGTCAGCAGGGTGAAACCGGCTCGCCGTCTGAATCAGCGTTCGCGCATCGCGTGCTGCAACTGGTCCCTAAACGGTTTGAGCAGATAACTCAAGGGGCTGCGGCTGGCTGTCTGCATGTGCGCCTCCGCCGGCATGCCGGCCTTTAGTTCCAGCCCGTTCAGCTTGACCGCCTCGCCCTCGCTCAGCTGCAGCCGCACGGTATAGAACGGCGGCTCGTTCGGCTCAGGTTGCTTCAGGTCGGCGCTGACGAAAAGGACCTCGCCGCTGATCTGCGGCGTGATCGACGACACCGCGTTGGGAAACCGCATGACTGCCTCCTGTCCGGCGTGTACCTGGTCGATGTCCTGCGGGCGCACCTTGACCTCGACGATCAGCGGGTCCTCCTCCGGCACGATGATCATCACCGGGTCTCCGGCTCCGATCACCCCGCCGATAGTGTGAACCGCCAGCTGGTGCACATAACCGTCGCGGGGGGACCGGATGTCCACCCGCTTCAGCTTTGCGGCCACTGCGATGCGGCGCTCGTCGAACTCGGCCACCTTGGCCTCCGCCTCGCGCAGTTCTCCCAGCGTCTTGGTCTGCGCATCGTCCTTGATCTGCAGGATCTGGACCCGGATCTCGCTGATCTGGCCGCGCGCGCGGGCAATCTGGGCCTCATGCTGCCCGGTTTCGCCGTCCAGCCGGGCCTGCTCGCGCTCCAGCGCCAGCACCCGCGTCACCTGAACCAGCCCTTTCTCCAGCAACTGCTGCATGGAGCGCAGCTCCTTGCTGATCAGCTTGCGCTGCTGCTGCCGCGCCAGGAGCTGCGCCTCGATGCCGGCGATCTCCTTGTTCAGCTGCTCGATGCGCTCATCTAGCTGCTTTACCCGCCCGTCGACCGAGGCCTTCTGCGAGGTGAACAGACGCTCCTGCCCTTCCAGAAGTTCTGCAATGACCGGCTGATCCTGCCTCGCCAGCAGTTCGGCAGGAAAGCTGATCTGGCTGGCGCCATCGCGTTCAGCCTTCAGGCGCGCGCCCTTGGCCAGCCATTCGGCGCGGATCGTCTCGATGATCCCGAGTTCGGCGCGGGCATCGGTATCGTCCAGCCGGAGCAACAGGTCGCCAGCCTTCACAAGGTCGCCATCCTTGACGAGGATCTCGGCGACGATGCCGCCATCGCGGTGCTGGATCCGCTTGGTATTGCCATCCACCACCAGTTGGCCCGATGCGATGACCGCACCGCGAATTTCCGACAGGGCGGCCCAGCCGGCCACGCTGCCCATCACCAGGAACAGGCCGGCAAACCCGATGATCTGGTAGCGTCGCATGTTGTGTGCAGTGTTCTCGCCGCTCATGCGCCTATGCTCCGTCCCTTGCCATCGCCACCTGGCCAGACATGCTCATTGCATGGCCCTGCCCGCGCGGCCCGCCGGCGCCAGCGGCTGCCGCGGCAGGAGCAGCTGACGGCACCCGCTGGTTGAGCACTTTCGCGAGGACCTCGTCCTTCGGTCCGAACGCGACCTGCTGGCCGTCTTTCATCATCAGCAGCATGTCGATGGCCGCCAGCGCGCTGGGCCGGTGCGCCACGACGATGACCGTGGCGCCACGGCGGCGGGCATTCATTACCGCCTGCACCAGGGCGGCCTCGCCCTCGGCATCCAGGTTGGCGTTGGGCTCGTCCAGGATGATCAGCGTCGGGTCGCCATACATCGCCCGCGCCAGTCCGATCCGCTGCAGTTGACCCGCCGACAACCGGCGTCCGCCAGCGCCGACGCGGGTGTTGTACCCCTCCGGCAAACGCACGATCATGTCATGAACCGCCGCCTGCTTGGCCGCCGCCACGATGGCATCGGGTTCGGCGTCCGGCATGAAGCGCGAAATGTTCTCCGCCAACGTTCCCTCGAACAGCTCGACTTCCTGCGGCAGGTAGCCCACATGGCGGCCCAGCATGACCGGGTTCCACTGGCGAATGTCGGCGCCATCAAGCTGCACCTTGCCCTTGATCCGGGGCCATGCGCCAACCAGCGCGCGCGCCAGCGTGGATTTGCCGGCGCCAGTGGGGCCGATGATGCCAAGCCCTGTGCCGGGTTCTATGGCGAAGTTGATGTTGTAGATGATCGGCTTGTCGCTTTCGGGCGCAAAGGCGGTCAGGCCTTGCGCTTCCACAGCGCCGGTGGGGTTCGGAAGAGGCATGGGCTCGGCAAGCTCAGGTGTCTGCCTGATCAGCATCGACAGCCGTGACCAGGCGCTGCGGAATGCCATGAACGCTTGCCAGTGCGCCACCGCCTGCTCCACCGGGGCAAGCGCGCGGGCCATGATGATGGAGGCGGCGATCATCGCGCCGGGCGAGATTTCCTGCTGGATGGCAAGCAGCGCACCAAGCGCCAGGATGCCGGACTGGAACACCAGCCGCAGCGTACGCGACGTGACCGACACCAGGCCGCCCCGGTCCGAAGCCTCGGTCTGCGCGTCAAGCGCCTCCTGCTGGCGCGCACTCCAGCGTTCCCGCAGGTTGTCGGTCATGCCCAGCACGCTCGCCAGTTCGGCGTTGCGAAGGCTTTCCTCCGAGATGACCTGGGCCTGTGCAACGGCTTTGTGGGCTTCCGCAGCAGGCTCGCGTATCAGCCTGTTGTTAATGATGGCCAGCACGCCGAGCAGGAGCACCGCCGCGGTCGAGGCGAACCCGAGCACCGGATGGAGCATGAATATGACCGCGAGATAAATCGGCGCCCACGGCATGTCGAAAAACGAGAACGGCCCCGGACCCGACAGGAACTGGCGAAGCGTCAACAGGTCGTTGACCGGAGTAAGACGCACCTTGGGATCGCCCTTCAGTGCGTGCAGGCTGACGATGTCGAACACCCGAGCCCGCAAGTTCTCGTCCAGCGAGCGCCCAACCCGCATCATGACCCTGGCGCGGATGAATTCGAGAAATCCGTATAACCCGTAGAGAATGCAAACCAGCATCACCAGCGCCATCAGCGTCGGTACGGATCCGCTGGTCAGTACGCGGTCGTAGACCTGCAGCATGAACAGCGGGCCGGTGAGCATGAGCAGGTTGATAATCAGGCTGAAGACAGCTGTCGACACGACAGCTGTCCGGCTGGCGCCAAGCGCCTTGCCGATGCCGTCCTGCCCGCGTGGTGCCTGTGGTGACATGTAACCCCTGTTCCGGACGTAAAGCGCAAGTCGGGTTGCCGCCGGTCAATACCGGAAGCTAAACCCGATTATGCTTAACAATCAGGAAACAGGTGGCAGGATTGGCAGGCTTACTGCCCCCCGCCCGGTCCGGACGCCCACACCATGATGAGGCCGGCAGCAGCAGCCAGTACGATCCATATCCACAGTTTCGACATCGCTCTTGCCTGTGGCGGCATGGCATCGGCTGGCTTGGTGGCCGGCCTGCTCGCTGCCGGGGCCGGTGCGCTGACGGGTGCGGATGCGGGCTTTGCAGCCTCGGCTGCGGTCTCGGCCGGAGCCGGAGCAGCCTTGGCGGCCTTCGTTGCAGCGGAAGCCTTGCTGGCCTTCTTGGCGGCAGGCTTGTTGGCGGACTCGACGGCCTTGCTGGCCTTCTTTTCAGCCGGCTTCGCGGAAGCAGCCGCTGCGGCAGTCTTTGCGGCTGGCTTGCTGGCAGCCTTCTTGGCAGCGGATTTCTTCGCCGCCGTCTTCTTGGTGGATGCGCCGGAAGCTGATTCGGTTTCAGCAGCTTGCGCGCGGTCGCTGACAATCTTGTTGAACTTCTTGAAGAAGTCCGCCGCCATCTTCCTGGCAGTGGAATCGATCAGCCGCGAGCCAATCTGGGCAAGCTTGCCGCCCACTTGCGCATCAACGTCGTAAGACAGCTTGGTCTGCCCGTCAGCGGTATCGCTGAGCTGCACGGTGGCGCCGCCCTTGGCGAATCCCGCGACGCCGCCCTTGCCTTCACCGGAGATGACATAACTGCGCGGCGGATTGAGCTTCGACAGCTTCACCGCACCAAGGAACGACGCCTTTACCGGCCCGACCTTGGCGGTTACCTTGGCCTCGAACTCGGTAGCAGATTTTTTCTTGATCTCCTCGCAGCCGGTAATGCTCTGCTTGAGCACTTCGGGATCGTTGAGCGCATCCCAGACCACGCGCCGCGGGGCGGCAATGATCTCCTCGCCAGTCATCTTCATGTTCTCGGGGAACTCCTGCCCATCTTGCCTGGAAATGCAATCATGTCGCACGGTTGAAGCCGAAAGGTCAACCGGAACCCCGCAAAAAGGCCTGCAATGACCGCCAACAGCCCGCTATATGACGACCCTGCGCTGGTGCGTTTCTACGATCTGGAGAACGGTTGGGGAGAAGATACCCGGTTCTGCGCGCGGATGGCGGCACAGGCAACCTCGGTGCTTGATCTCGGCTGCGGAACTGGCCTGCTGCTGGCGAGTCTGCCCGGCACCATCCGGCTTGTCGGCGTTGACCCGGCTGGCGCCATGCTGGACGTTGCCCGGTCCCGGCCCGGTGGACGTCATGTCAGCTGGATCGAAGACGACGCGCGCTCACTGCGGCTTGGCGAGACGTTCGACCTGGTCGTGATGACCGGCCATGCATTCCAGGTGTTCCTGACCGACCCGGACCAGCTGGCGGTGCTTGAAACCGTAGCCGCGCACCTTGCGCCGCGCGGATGCTTCATTTTCGACAGCCGCAATCCGGCGGTGCGCGAGTGGCAGGAGTGGACGCCCGCAGCCTCAAGGCGTGCCTTAACCGGCCCGCAACCAGGGTGCATTGAAGCGTGGAATGATGTGGCGTTCGACGAGATCACAGGTATTGCCACCTATGACACGTTCTACCGCCGTGAGTCCGATGGCAAGCTGTGGCAGGCCCGCGCGGACATCCGTTTCAGTGGCAAGAGCCATATCGCCCTGCTACTGGCAGAAGCTGGTCTCAAGGCCGATCAATGGCTAGGCGACTGGACCGGCGCCCCGTGGACGCCGGACAGCCCCGAAATCATACCTGTAGGCGGATTGCGCTGAAGCCTCACTCGGCGGGAACCGCTGCCGCGCTCATGGCTTGCCGCGACTGCCTGAAAGATACCAGCTTGCGGGCCTTTTCATCCCACAAGGTCAGCGGAACGCACTTCAAACTGTCAATGAACGAGAAGCGTTGCGCTTCCGTCTTCAACTCAGGAAAATCCCTGATCACGGCCGGCAGCCGGTGGAACGGGATGCGGCTGGACAGGTGGTGCACATGGTGGATGCCGATATTGCCGGTCAGCCACATCAGCGGGCGTGGCAAGTCATAGAAGGAGCTGCCGTGCAGGGCTGCGTCCTCGTGCGTCCACTCCGGCTGGCGTTCCCAGTGGGTCTCCTCGAACTGGTGCTGGACATAGAACAGCCATACCCCCAGCGATGAGGCAAACGCCGCGATTGGCAGCTGGATCAGCAGGAAATTCCACGGCCCGACCGCATACATCATGGCGCCGTAGATGGCGGCGATGCCAACATTGGTGCCCATCGTGCTCGCCCACGGCAGTTCGCCCCGGCGGGCAGCGGTCAATGGCAGGCGGTGAGTAATGATGAACAGCCAGGCAGGGCCGATCACGAACAGCACAATCGGGTGCCGGTAAACGCGGTAACCGAGTTTGCCCCAGAAACCGAGCGCCCGGTACTCTTCCACGGTCAGCGTGGTGATGTCGCCGATGCCGCGGCGATCGAGATTGCTGGAGGTGGAGTGGTGCAGCGCATGGGACCGGCGCCAGTAGTCGTACGGCGTCAAGGTCAGCACGCCCAGCGCGCGGCCAACCCAGTCATTGGCCCCGCGTGACTGGAACATCGAGGAATGCCCGCAGTCGTGCTGGATGATGAACAGCCGTACCAGCAGGGCTCCGCCCAGCGGCACCAGCAGCCAGGCCAGCCATACCGAATACTGCATGAGCCACAGCATGGTGGCCCAGACCGCCATGAAAGGTACGATGGTGATGATGATTTCCAGCACAGCGCGTCGCGCATCAGGCTGGCGATACGGCGCAAGACGCGCCATCCAGTTCGATGTATTGTCAGTCAATGTGTCACTCTTCGCTTGAGAAAACAGCCTGCCGCGAGCCGAGTCTTTCAGCGCGCCCCCGAAGTATGTCCGATGAATAGCAGGAGTCGGACGGTATCCCGAGCATTTTTGATGTCAAAGAGTCAAAACTTTTTGTCATCGTTACGGAAATTTCATCCTTCAGGCTCCCCCGCAGCCCATTTTGCCCTGGTTTCAGACCTGAACGCCTCGAAACGGCCCTCGTCGATGGCCGTCCGAATCCCCTGCATCAGGTGCTGATAATAGGCGATGTTGGCCCAGGACATCAGCATCATGCCGAGAATTTCGCCAGAACGGACCAGATGGTGCAGGTAGGCACGTGAATAGCCGTTCAGCGCCGGGTGGCCGATGCTCGCATCCAGCGGGCGAAGGTCTTCTGCGTGTTTTGCATTGCGCAGGTTCAGACGGCCGAAACTGGTGAACGCCTGTCCATGACGGCCCGAGCGCGTCGGCATCACGCAGTCGAACATGTCGACCCCGCGCGCCACCGCCTCAAGGATGTCCTCCGGCGTGCCAACGCCCATCAGGTAGCGTGGCCGGTCAACCGGCAGGTGCGGGGTGGTCACCTCAAGCGTGGAGAGCATCAGTTCCTGCCCCTCGCCCACCGCCAGCCCGCCAATGGCGTAGCCATGGAAGCCGATCTCCTGCAGGCCTTTTGCACTCTCTTCGCGCAGGCCTGCGTCGGTGCCGCCCTGGACGATGCCGAAGCACCCCCTGCCCGGCTGGTCGCCGAACGCCTCGCGAGAGCGTTTAGCCCACCGCAAGCTGAGGTGCATGGCGCGTTCGGCATCCTTGCGTTCGTGCGGAAAGGCAATGCACTCGTCAAGCTGCATGTGGATGGTCGAACCCAGCAACCGCTGGATCTCCATCGACCGCTCCGGACTCAGGTGATGCTTCGTGCCGTCGATGTGTGACTGGAAGGTCGCGCCCTCCTCGGTGATCTTGCGGATCTGCGACAGCGACATAACCTGAAAACCGCCTGAATCCGTAAGAATTGGCCCGTCCCAGCCGATGAATTTGTGCAATCCGCCGAGCCGCGCCACCCGCTCCGCACCCGGGCGCAGCATCAGGTGGTAGACATTACCAAGGATAATGTCGGCGCCGGCTTCCTTCACCTGTTCCAGATAAAGGGCCTTGACGGTGCCCACCGTGCCCACCGGCATGAAAGCTGGTGTGCGGATGTCGCCATGCAGCGTTTGCACGGTGCCGCGCCGGGCGGCGCCGTCGGTCTTGTGAAGGGTGAAATCAAACTTGGCTGTCATCGTGCGGGCGGGAATAGCAGGCTTGAGTCACCATAGGAATAGAACCGGTAGCCTTTCTCAACAGCATGGGCATAGGCGCGCTGCATTACCTCCAGCCCGCAGAACGCGCTAACCAGCATGAACAGGGTCGACCTTGGCAGGTGAAAGTTGGTCATCAGTACGTCCACGGCGCGGAACCTGTAGCCCGGCGTGATGAAGATGTCCGTCGCCCCGGACCAGCCGTGAATGACGCCGGCCTCATCCGCCGCACTCTCCAGCAGCCTGAGCGGCGTCGTGCCTACCGCGACAATCCGCCCGCCCGCCTTGCGCGCCGCATTGAGCCGGGCAGCGACGTCATCATAAACGACGCCCCATTCCGAGTGCATCCTGTGATCCGCAGTGTCGTCCGCCTTGACCGGCAAAAACGTCCCCGCGCCCACATGCAGCGTCACGAACTCGTGGCTCACCCCGCGCGTGGCCAGCTTTTCCATCAGCCCTTGCGTGAAGTGCAGCGCCGCCGTAGGCGCCGCAACCGCGCCGTCACGGGCGGCGAACATCGTCTGGTAGTCGGCCCGGTCGCGCTCGTCCGTGGCCCGCTTCGACGCAATATAGGGTGGCAGCGGCATTTCGCCATGCAGCGCAATGGCCTCGTCCAGGTAGGCCCCGTGCAGGTTGAACGACAGGTCAATCTCCCCGCCCTCGCCTTTTGCCTCGACAGTGGCCGTCAGCACCTCGGCATAGCAGGCCTCGCCGGTGCCGCCGAAGCAGATCGTGTCGCCCACCGCAAGCTTGCGGCCGGGCTTGGCGAACGCCTTCCAGCCCGCGTCGCCGGTGCGCATGTGCAACGTCACCTCGATGTGGGGCTCAGCATCGCCGCGGCCGGTCCGGCGGCCGTGCAGCCGCGCCGGTATGACCCGGGTGTCGTTGAACACCAGTATGTCGCCGGGGTTCAGGTGCGAGGCAAGGTTTGAAACCACGTCATCGGCGAGATCCGGTTCC
>JAZBOA010000506.1:0-4187 GCA_036350935.1 Anderseniella sp.
GACATTGCGGGTCATCTCGGGCAGCTGCTTGTAGTCCGGATGGACCGGGCTGACATGGTGATGCTCGGCAGCCGAACCCTGTTCGCCCACCGCGATTTCCACTGTCTTCGGCACGTCAACGGCCAGACGCATTGCCTTGCGTACACGGGCATCCTTGAACTGCTCCTGGTCAAGGCGTGTACGGGCAACGGCAGTGCTTGCGGTTGTCTTGGCATAGATGTCCACGTGGTCCATTGCCTTGAACAGGTCAAACTGCTCGACGTTGCCTTCATAGGCGCCGTCGACCTGCCTCGACTGCAATGCAGCAGCAGTCGCCGCCGTATTGTCGCCCAGGTCAATGAACTCGATCGTGTCGAGGTGGGCAGAAGACCCTTCGCGCTTCTTCAGAACAGCCTTGCGGCCCACTTCAAACTCAACCAGTTCAAAGTGACCATTGCCGTTCGAACCGACTTCGAACTTGCCGCCTTCGGCAGGGTCCATGATCGGGAACGGATAGTGGAACAGGTGTTCCGGGACCGCGACCTGGGCTTCCTTCAGGTTCAGGACAAGCGTCTTGTCGTCCTTGACCTCGATGGCGTTGGCATCCCAGATCTCGGTGGTCATCACCGGGTTGCCGTTGTCGTCCTTGGTGCCTGAGTCGATTTCGTTCAGCATGTAGCCCTTCATCAGGCCCACAACCGACGAACCCACTGCAGGATCAAGGCAGCGCTTGATGTTCCAGGCCACCTGCTCGGCAGTGACCTTGCCACCCTTGTACCAGTCGACGTCGTTCATCGTCAGGGTCCAGGTCTTGAGGTCGTCGGACGCCTTCCATGTGCACAGGTCGGGGCGGGTCACGTTGTCCACACCGGTGCGCGTGGCATAACGGATCTGCTGACGGGTGATGTTGGAGTCGTACACCCAGGAGAACGTGTGCGGCGTCTCGATCTTGGGAACGCGCATGGCGATCCTGAGGGTGCCGCCCTTGGGCAGTTCGGCAGCCTTGGCCGGCGGGGCGAACGGCTGGCCGGTAATCTTGCCGGCCCACATGTAGGCTGCGCCAGCGGACATGCCGAGCAGTGCACAGTAGCGCACGAACTCGCGGCGGTCGATCTGGCCATCAGCCAGATACTGCTTCAGCCGCGGAATCCAGTTGTTTTCCTTGTCAGACATAAAGGGGTTCCTCCTCCCGTTTCAACTCGAAGTGGTCCAGCCTCCCGGACCGGGATCGCTGTACATCACTGTTCATACCCTAACAGCCATACGCTTGCGTGCAAGACCTGGGGCCGGAAACGCTCTCCAAGTTGTGATATTTGCAGAGCTGCGACAGAATGACAGCAGCCGAGCGGCCGCCGCACTACCGAAACGCGACATGAAAATGTGGTTTTGAGACAAAAAGAAAGGCGCACCAGCCTTCAAGGCCAGTGCGCCACTTCAGTACGAGCCGTCGCTGAGGCCTCCGCAGCCCGGTTTCAGGACACGCTGTCAGGCAAGTCAAGCTTGCGCGCCGCCATGAAAGCCTGCAGCTGCTCATCGAGGCCTTCGTCCAGATCAGGCGCCACATACTCGGTCAGCTGACGCTGCCAGGTGACGTTGGCGCGCTGGGCGGCGTCGAGCGAACCTTCGGCCAGCCATTGCTCGAACGAGTTGTTGTCGGCGATCGAGGAGCGCCAGAAGGCATCCTCGAAATTGCGCTGCGTATGGGCACAGCCGAGGTAGTGATTGCCGGGGCCGACTTCCTCGATGGCGTCCATGGCCTGGCCGTTCTCGCTCAGGTCCACGCCGGAGGTGAAGCGCTGCATCATCGACAGCTGGTCGCAGTCGATGATGAACTTCTCGTAGCTCGACACCAGACCGCCTTCCAGCCAGCCGGCGGCGTGCAGCATGAAGTTCACGCCAGCGAGCACGCCGGGAAACAGCGTGTTGGAGCTTTCGTGCGCGGCCTGGGCATCCGGCACCTTGGAGGCGCAAAGGGAGCCACCGGAGCGGAACGGCACGCCGAGACGGCGGGCGAGCTGGGCTGCCCCGAACAGCACGTGGGCAGGTTCAGGCGTGCCGAAGGTAGGCGCACCCGACTGCATCGACATGGACGAGGCGAAAGTGCCGAACACCACCGGCGCGCCGGGGCGGCAAAGCTGGGCGAACGCCATGCCCACCGATGCTTCGGCGAGGATCTGCGTCAGCGTGCCGATGACGGTGACGGGCGACATGGCGCCGGCCAGGATGAACGGCGAGATGACGGTGGCCTGCCCGGCCCGGGCGTAGACCTTCAGCGCGCCGACCATGGTCTCGTCGAACACCATTGGCGAGTTGGCGTTGATCAGGTTGATCAGCACGCAGTTCTGATCGACGAACTCGTCGCCAAAAACCATCTTGGCCATGGTCACGCTGTCCTCGGCGCGTTCGGGTGCGGTCACCGAGCCCATGAACGGCTTGTCCGAGTAACGGATGTGGCTGTAGACCATGTCGAGGTGGCGCTTGGCGACGGGGATGTCGACCGGCTCACAGACGGTACCGCCCGAATGGTGCATGGCAGGCGCCATGTAGGCCAGTTTCACGAAATTGCGGAAGTCTTCGATGGTGGCGTAGCGGCGGCCGCCCTGCAGGTCGCGCACGAACGGCGGGCCATAGACCGGCGCGAACACGGTGTGATCGCCGCCAATGACCACGTTGCGCTCCGCGTTGCGGGCATACTGGGTGAACTGCGACGGCGCCGTCCTGATCAGGCCGCGCACCAGCCCCTTGGGGAAGCGCACGCGCTCGCCCTTCACGTCGGCGCCGGCATCCTTCCACATCTGCAGGGCTTCGGCGTCGTCGCGGAAGTCGATGCCGACTTCCTGCAAGACCGTTTCGCAGTTGTTCTCGATCAGGCTCAGCCCTTCCTCGCCAAGCACCTCGTATAGCGGGATCTCGCGCTTGATGTAGCGAAACGCCTTGACGCCTCCGCCCCGGCGGGCGGCACGGCGGCTCTCGGCGCCACCGCCAGAGCGGCGGCCACGGCGTTCAGCAGCAGGTTCAGCAGAAAGTTCGGGCTCGACAGCCATCGGATTTTTCCATCTGTTGAAGAAAACTAACACCTTGATAGGCCGACTGAGCGGATGCTTCTTCAGGCCATGCGTCCTGTCATGGTGCAATTGCGACCCGTGGACATGCCGTGGTGACCAGCTCGGCAGTTGATGAGGATCAATGCCTGCGCCGGGATGGTGTGGGAGTCTTGTTCCGAAGACAACGGGCCATGGCTGGCCCTTTAGAGCAGGAGGGCTGCCCAGATGTTCAAGAAAATCCTCGTCCCCGTCGACCTGTCGCACGGCGAACTCGCCGGACAGATGATCAACGTGGCGCGCCAGGTGGGCGGCAAGGATGCCGAGATCCATATCGTCCATGTGGTGAATGACATTCCGGCCTACGCCGCGGTGGAAATCTCGTCCGAGCTGCTGGCGAAGGCAAAACAGGCAACCGAACAGGAACTTCAGGACATCGCCAATTCCAACGGCATCAAGTCGAAGCCGGACATGCGCCACGGCACACCGGGCAGCGGCATCCTGGACGCGGCCGATGATCTTGGCGCCGACCTGATCGTCATCGGCTCGCACAAGCCCGGCCTCGCCGACTACTTCCTTGGCTCCACTGCGGCGCGCGTGGTGCGCCATGCGCAATGCCCGGTGCTGGTGATGCGCTGACGCTGCGCGCCGGGACCATCCGGATCTGATGAAAGGGGCCGGCGCAAGCTGGCCCCTTCTGTTGTTGCAAGGCACAAACCGTTTGACAGGAGAAGTTTGAAAAAATATATAAAGATATCTTTATATGGAGAATGTGCTCATGTCGATCTTCCACGCTCCGTCCAGCCGGTTCCAGCTCGGCAATGGCCCCCGGGTCTCGTTCGAGGTGTTTCCGGCCCGGTCCACCATGCAGGCAGATGGCATAACCGAGTTGGCTGACGTAATGTCGCGATACAACCCGGCCTTCGTGTCGGTGACTTACGGCGCAGGCGGCACATCGCGCGAGTCAACCTTCGGCACCATCGGGCAGTTGATCGATCACGGCGGCTTCGATGTGGTCGGCCACCTGACGTGCGCCGGCCAGACCCGCGAGCAGACCGACGCGGTGGTGGAGCGGTATGCGGCGCAAGGGGTCAAGGGCGTCCTGGCGCTGCGCGGAGACATGCCGGGCGTCACCGGACCATATGAGCCGCACCCGGGCGGCTATGA
>JAZBOA010000507.1:0-20401 GCA_036350935.1 Anderseniella sp.
ATGGTCACTTGACTTTTCTCCCAATGTAGATTATATTCCTACCCACTCTCTCCCTGGAGCAGAGCACGGAAGTGGGCCGGCGCCGGGCTGGCTGCATCGCCTTCGTGTCCTGGGGAGGGGGTGGCGGTTCGCGCCGCATGTTGGCTGGCTCCGGCGCCAGCCTCGTGCACGCGCGGATGGCTTGGTGGCCAATCCCCCTGCCGGCTGCGGTAATTCGTTCTGCCGGTAGCGCTACACGCACGCGGTTTGCCCGCAAGCGGAGAGGTCACTGCCGGACTGAGGCTCACTCTACCGGGTGAGCCAACGTGACGGGCCGGGCATACCGGGCCGTCCGTCCGGGCAGAGATGCGAGCCGTCCGGAGGCAGCGCCATCAGGCACTGCCGGAAAATGCCGCCGGTGCGGGGCCTGTCGGGCCGTACCATTCATATCAAGAGACAGCGGTTCGCCTGCGCCCCGCCCGTTCTCCCTTCCTTGACAACGTCGATCCCCGGGGATGCGCGGGAAGTCCGCCTGCCCGGCGTTCGCTGGAATGAAGGTCCAGGAGAATGCAACCTCACCCCGCCAGCGCGCCCCACAATCCCAGTCCACCCACCAGGATCAGGCTTAGCGCCCACACCACGTCCAGGTTGAACCAGCTTTTCGAGATGAACTGCGGGCCCAGCCAGCGGAACACCGCCCAGGCGATCAGCCCGCCCGACACGATCATCGCGCCCGCATGGACGATGGACACCGCCGCCGCCATGCCCACGTTGCCGCCCATCAGCGTCATCGCCGCCGCGTGGCCCGCGTCCAGTTCGGCCGCCTTGCACAAGCCGAGGAAGATCGGCACCAGCATCAGCCCCGCCCCGTGCGCCATGGCCACCGCGAACGACCACAGCGCCAGTTGCGTGGGCCGGATGCGGGCGAGAAAGCGCGGGTGGCGGCGGTTGATGAGGAGGTAGACGCCCATGCCTACCACGATCAGCCCGGCGCCGATGCGGATTTCGTGCTGCCACTGCACCAGCGACACCATGATGGCGAACGGCAGCAGGATGCCCGCCATGGCCGCCAGGTGGCCGATGGCCAGCGGCCCGAGTGCGGCGATGAGGTCGCGCTGGCCGCGCCCCATCAGCCCGGCCGAGACCGCCAGCGGCCAGCCCATGCCGGGGTTGATGCCATGATAGATGCCGGAGCCGATGACGGCGAGCCACAGGCCCGCCGCCGTCCAGTCGTCAAACGCCAACACTTACACGTTCGGATAGCAGAACGAGTCGGTCGAGCAGTCGCCGCCCTCCAGCCGGATCTGGTGCGAGCGGTAGCCGTCGGGAAACTCCACCCAGAAATCCTTGTCGAGGCTGATGCCGCCATTGGCGCCGACGTCCGCCTTGACCATCGCCGCGCCCCGGTCGCCCGGGTAGAACTGGTCGTCCCACGTCGAGTAAAGCGAGTTCGTCCAGTACACCCGCTTGCCGTCGCGGCTGATCTCCACCATCTGCGGGCCATAGCCGAAGCTCTTGCCGTTGGGGTGTTTGGTCTGCTTGACGATCCCGCCGATCTCCACCTTGCCGGCGAGTTTCGGGTTCATCGGGTCAGACACGTCGTACTGGTGCATCTCGCCGGTGCCCCAGCACGCCACGTAGAGGTACTTGTCGTCCAGCGACAGGTCGATGTCCGTTACCAGCGGCGGCACCGCCTCGAAGCCCTTGAGCATCGCCGGCAGGTCGTCCGCCTTGGCCGGTTGCGGGTCGATGGTGACGGTCTTCTTCGCCTCGAACGTGCCGTCGGGCTTGCGCCACCAGGTGAAGATGGCGCCCTGCAGGTTGGTGGTGTCCACCACCACGCCGCAGAAGCCGTAGTCCTTGGCCGGGTCGTGCGCCGGGCGGATTTCCAGCGCCATCTGGTGATTGGCGCCCAGGTCGATGGTCTGCACGTTGCGCCGTTCGCGCAGGTTCCAGAAGTGGATGCTGTGGCCGTACTTGTTGGACAGCAGGTCCTCCGGCACCAGCCCGTTCTCGAACTGCGGCGGCAGCCCCCATTCCGAGCTCACCATGTAGTCGCGCGGCAGGTTCCACCAGAAGTCATAGTGCTTGTCCTGCTTGCCCCGGTCCATCTCGTAGCGGCCAAGGATCTCGAACGTCTCGCAGTCCATGATGAAGATGCCGGGAGGGCCGTCGGTGCCGTCCTTGCCGCCCCCGCCCAGGGTGGACACGTAGATGCCCTCAGGCCCGCAGTGAATGGTGTGCGGGCGCGAATAGCCGGTCTTGGCGAACACCTCTTCCGGCTCGATGATCTTGTGGATCTTCGCCTTCAGCGGCTCTTTCACGTCAACCACGTAGATGCGCGACGAGCGGATACCGGGAATGATCAGGTAGCGGCGTTCGAGGAAGGCGTGCCCGGTCAGCGGCGACAGCGCCGAGGAGCACGCGTTCCAGCCGAAATGGTGAAACTCGTCGCCCTTGTTGGGCATGATCACCTGGTGGACGATCTTGCCGTAGTCCTTCGACTTCGGGTCGACGTTCACTACCGCCAGCCCATCCGGCTTTGAGCCGTCCGGCGACAGCATCAGGGTAAAGGCAAGCGTCTCGGGCGGCGCCTGCATGGCAAGTTTCGGGGTAGCGTGGAAAGTCGGGTCTGGCCTCACGGTCATGGATGTCTCCTCCGGTCGCTGGCGCACATCTGACGGGCGCCTTGTTGCAAATCAGCAACCGGCGGGAATAGCGCCGCCGGCTGCTTCCCCCGGACGGCAAGTCTTTCATCACCGTTCGCGCCATGCAAATCACGAAAAGCATTACTCAGGCATTCCCTCAGGAATGCTTGGGCGGATCTAGCCTGCAGCTGCCTGGCGGATTGCCGCGAGAATGTCCGCCGCCACTTCGACGTGGCCGGAGGCTTCCGTCATCGCCCGCGCCTCGTAGCGCCGCTGGCTGGGTAGGCGCACGCCATCCTGCTTCACCATTTCGGCGAACAGCGCCTCGGCATGGGCCGCCCAGCCCGAAGCGTCTCCGAACCGGGCCGGGTCCATGGCGATGATCAGTTGCCCGCCCCGGTTGGCCAGGCCGTCCGGCTCTACCTTCTTCGCCGTCTCGAAGCTGAACGGTTCGCCCATCAGCGCGCCGGCCATGAGTTCCACCATCATCGAGATGAGCGCGCCCTTCGCCCCGCCGAACGCCAGGATGGCCCCGCCGTGCACGTCTGCCGGGTTGGTCGACGGGTTGCCATCCTTGTCGATGATGGTGCCGGGCGGCAGCGTCCTGCCCTCGCGCGCCGCGATGAGGATTTCACCATGCGCCTTGGACGCCGTGGCCATGTCGAAGATCACCGCCTCGCCATTGCCGCGCGGCCAGCCGAAGGCGAACGGGTTGGTGCCGAACAGCGGCTTGATGCCTCCCGGCGGCGGCACGATCGGGAAGGCCGAGGTCATGGTCATGGCGACGAGCCCCTCGTCGGTCATCATTTCCATCTCGGGCCACATGGCGGCGAAGTGGTGCATGTTGGTCAGCGCCAGGCACGCCACGCCCTGCTGCTTCGCCAGGGCCGCAAGCTCTGGTCCCATCATCTTGAGCGACAATGGCGCAAAGCCATTGTCACCGTCGCCGCGGATCACGCCCGGTGCGATCTTCGCCGAGGAAGGCACGGCGTCGGCCTTCGCCTTGCCGATCCGGAACGCCTTGAGGTAACCCGGCATGCGGAACACGCCGTGGCTGTGGCATTGGTCGCGCTCGGCCGCACACACGGTGCCGGCGATGGCATCGGCATTGGCGTCATCGCACCCGGCGTTCTTCAGTGCCTTGATGCACTCGGTCTTGAGTTCGGTCAGCCGGATCGATTCCGTCTTCATGCCAGCGTCTCCCTGAGTACAGCCTCCACTCCGGCAGAGGCGTTGAACAGCTCCGTATCCTCACCATGAGGACGCATGATCATCAGCCCCGCCGGGGCTTCTCCACGAGCCGTCATTGGTAAGGAAATCGCGCAACTGTCGAGGAAGTTCCCCAGGAATGTGTTGCGCAGGCACAGGAAATTGAGCGGGCCGTAACGCTGGTCATCATCCACATCCGAGACAAGCGGCGGCAGGATCGGCACCGTCGGCATCACGAAACCGTCGAGACCGGAGGCCAGCCGGGCGAACTTCGCCATCATCTCGCGCCGCCGCCGGTAGATGCCTACCAGCTCCGGGCCGGTGACGGTGAGGCCCGACTCGATGCGCCTGCGCACCCGCTGGTCGTACTCATCGCCATGGCGCTCGATCATCGCGGCGTGAACGTCCATCGCTTCGCACGCCGAGATACCGCCCTTGGAATTGATGTTGGGCAGCTCCAGGAGGTCTGTGAACGCCACCTCGGTGAACGCTACTCCCGCCTTGCCCAGCGTCTTGATGGTGGCATCGAAGGCGGTTGCCACCTCAGGCGCCATGGCATCCAGCGCCACGTGCTGCAGTATGCCGAAGCGCAACGTGTGCGGTTCGCGCGCGCTCACCGCGCCGTAACCCCGGTCACCCGCCATGATCGCGTCGATGGTCGAACAGCAGGCCGCCGAATTGGCAAGCGGCCCCACCGTGTCGAGCGTTGCCGACAGCGGAAATACCCCGTCCTTCGGCACCCTGCCGGTGGACGACTTGTAACCGACGATGCCGTTGAACGCAGCCGGGATGCGGCACGAGCCGCCCGTGTCGGTGCCAAGGCCCATATAGGCCATGCCATCAGCCACCGACACACCAGCCCCGGAGGACGAGCCGCCGGGAATGCGACCGCTGGCCCGGTCCCAGACAGACTTCGGCGTGCCGTAATGCGGGTTCAGCCCGACGCCCGAATAGGCGAACTCGGTCATGTTGGTGCGGCCCAGGAAGACGAAGCCCGCCGCCCTCAGACGGCCCACGCAGGTTGCATCGCGCGAGGCAGGTTCGGCATCGCGCAGGATCGTCGAGCCCGCTGCCGTCACCTGGCCTGCCACGTCAAACAGGTCCTTCAGCGATACGGGTATGCCGGCATATCGCGATGGCGCCCTGCCCTTGCGGCGCAAGCCATCCATGTAGTCAGCCTGTTCGATGGCGCCTTCGGCATCCACCATCAGGAACGCGCGCCCACCCTCGCCTTTTTCATTCTCGATACGCGCCAGGCAGGCCTCGGTCAGGTCCCGTGCAGTGGTG
Source organism: Anderseniella sp. (assembly GCA_036350935.1). Taxonomy (GTDB): domain Bacteria; phylum Pseudomonadota; class Alphaproteobacteria; order Rhizobiales; family Aestuariivirgaceae; genus Anderseniella. Next base: position 5,124 of record JAZBOA010000507.1, read on the forward strand.
TTGCCGGCGTCCATCTGGTCCGCAAGCTGATCCAGTGTTTCAACGATCATTCGAAAATTGCCCCTGTTGAATTCGCCTTGAAGGAACCCCAACATTGGCATGATGACTGCAGCCCGCGCAATCCGGCCCCCCATGCCAACCTTCCACTATTTTGCCTATGGCTCGAACCTGCTGACAGCCCGGCTTGTTGCCCGTTGCGCGTCAGCGCGGGTCGTGGCGGCGGCTGTTACCGACGGCTGGTCGGTGAGCTTCACCAAGCCGGGCGCAGACGGGTCCGGCAAGGCCGGGCTCATCGAGCAGGCCGGCGCTTCGCACCCCGGCGTGGTCTACGAGATTGCTGCGCACGACATGCCGATCTTGGACCGGTTCGAGGGTGCGGGCCACGGCTACTCGCGCACTGACGACTTTGCGGTGATGCTCTCAGGCGGCGAGCGGCTGAAGGCCAGCACCTACATGCCCACCCGTCATGACGCGACACTCAAACCATTCGACTGGTACCTTGCCTTGTGCATTGCCGGCGCCCATGAGCACGGCCTCGACTCTGCCGTTCTGGAGAGGTTCCGCAACCATTCGCATGTTGCCGACACAGACCACTCCCGCGAAGGCCGCCGCCTTGCGCTTGAGGCGCTTTCAGCAGCGGGCCATCAAGACTGGCCTGCCCTGTTCCGATAAATCTCTTCCCGATTGACACCGGTCAAGACAATCCGCGTCAGGAACATCTAATGGATAGTGGTTCTGGCGGGGCTCGATAATGAGGAGTGTGGAAAATGACAGCATCACGACTGACGGCGACCTTGGTGGCATCGGCTCTGGCACTGGGCGTGGCGGGCCTCTCGCCAGCCCTGGGCGACAATGATGACAACCGTGGCGGCTGGTTCGGCGGCTGGGGCATGGGCCACATGATGGGCCGCGGCATGGGCGGTAGATCGGGCATGGGCCCTGGCGGCTGTGGCATGGGCTTTGGCGCCGATGCCATGCTGGACCGGATAGACGGCCGGCTCGCATTCCTGAAGACGGAACTCAAGATCACCGACGCGCAAGAAGAGGTGTGGGATAGCCTCGCCACAACCATTCGCAACAACGCCGAAGTGCACAACGCCATGATGAAGAACCGCATGGAAGAAATGCAAAGTGGCGAGTTCTTCAAAAAGCCCTTGCCCGACCGGCTGGCCATGCAGGAAGCACACATGGAATCCCGGCTACAGCAGATAAAGGACGTGCGCTCCTCGCTGGACAAGCTTTACGCTGATCTTGACGACAGCCAGAAGAAATCCGCCGATGAGATCATGCTGCCGATGATGGGCATGGGCTGCGGCATGAGACGGGGCATGGGCGGCATGATGCGCGACGGCTGAGCGGGCCTGCCAGGGTCAGGACCCATTATTCTGACGGCAATGGCATGCGCAATCTGGCTGGATACAAGGCGCAGGCGCGCCGGAAACCATCCGGTTTTCAAGCGCTTGCAACGCCGTTGCCGGGCAGATCGGTCATATCCCGAAGGGACACGAAAACGGCTCCGGCCTGCATCGTCAAAGCTCCTGGCCGCAGCACCACAGCGTCCTGCTATCTTCTCCTTCCATCTCATTACCTTCACAATAATGAGGCCTGGTCCTAGAGATTGAGACCGTCGAGCATCCGGTACCATGCTGACGCCGCCGCCACATACATCCGCCGCGCCCCGTGAAACGGGATCGGCTTGATGCCGCTTGAGGGCAGCGGCAGCTCGTCCCGGTTGCCGCTGGCAAGGTAGCGCCCCGCAGCACCCCCCATCGCCGTAGCCATGGCCACGCCACGCCCATTGAAGCCCATCAGCATGGCGAGCCCCGCTTCGGGCTCGTGCACGTGCGGCAGGTAATCCGGCGTGATCGCCACCCGGCCCGACCAGTAGAACGCGGGTTCGCCGATGTCGCCCACTTGCGGAAACAGGTCCCGCACCGACTTGATGACATGGGAAAACTCGGCCACTCCCATCGGGTCCTGCCACTTGCCGCGCGCGCCCACCACCAGCCGGCCTTCCGGGTCAAGGCGGGAATAGGTCAACAGCCGCCTTGTGTCGGAGATTACGTGGCCTTCTGGCAGGATTGAGCGGCGCACATTGTCCGACAGCGGCTTCGTCGCCACAATGAAGCTGGCCACCGGGATGATGGTCTGCTTCAGCTTTGGCCACAGGTCGCCGGTATAGCCGTTGGTTGCGATCAGCACCTTGTCCGCGCTCACCTGCGACTGCGGCGTGGCGAGCTGCCAGCGCGCACCATCGCGCTGCATGGACGTGACCGGAGATTGCGGCGACACCATCGCGCCTGCCCCTTGCGCCGCGCGGGCAAGCCCTCGCGCATAGCTCAGCGGGTTGAGCCTGCCGCCGCGCGGTTCCACCATTGCGGCGACGTAAGCAGGCGAGCCGATGAGCGCGCGCGCCTCGTCGCCATGCACCATCCGCACCGGCGCGCCCCGCGCCTGCCACTGGCGGCAGCGCTCCTCGACCGCCGGCAGCGAGGCAGCGTTGTGCACGCCTTGCAGCCAGCCCGTCTGCTCCGCCTGGCATCTGATGCCGTACTTCCCGATCAGCCTGAACACCTCGCCGGGTGCGGAACCTGCAAACGAGACCAGCCGCTCGCCGGCTTGCGCGCCGAACTTCGCCACCAGTTCGTCAGGATCCCACTTGAAACCGGGAATGACCTGCCCGCCATTGCGCCCCGATGCGCCCCATCCGGGCTCCGAGGCTTCCAGCACCACCACGCTGGCACCGGCCTGCGCGGCCTCCAGCGCCGCCGACAATCCGGCAAAACCCCCGCCCACAATGGCGATGTCAAAGCTGTGCGCGCCCGTCAGCGGCTCGCCGGAAAATGTTTCCTCCGCCGTTGCCGCCCATAGCGAAGGCGGCAGCCGCGCCGGGTCTGCCATGGGAGAAATGCCGTTCATGCGAGCACCATCCGGTTTCTGTGACCGGCGCTCAGCCTATGGCTTCCTTCACGGCTTCGGCAAGCTGCTTCAGCGTGAACGGTTTGGGCAGGAAGGCGAAATCGGTCTGGCCCTCGAGGTTTTTCTCGAACGCGTCCTCGGCATAGCCGGAAACAAACACCACCTTGGTCTTTATGCCGCGCTTGCGCAGTTCGCGCAGCATGGTGGGGCCGTCCATTTCCGGCATGACCACGTCCGACACGACAAGGTCCGGCTCGCCGCCGAACTCTTCCAGCACTTCCAGCGCCACCTGGCCGCTGTCGGCTTCCAGCACCGTGTAGCCGCGCGATTCCAGCGCCCGCTTGGCGAACGACCGCACCGCGTCCTCGTCTTCCACCAGCAGGATGATGCCCGATCCGGTCAGGTCGGTGGCCTTGACTTCCACGCCGCTGGCGGCGGCGGTGCGCGAGGCTTCCTCTTCCGCCGTCTCGATGTATTGCGGCAGGAAGACCCGGAACGTGGAACCCTTGCCCACCTCGGACTCGCAGAAAATGAACCCGCCGGTCTGCTTGATGATGCCGTAGACAGTGGACAGGCCAAGCCCGGTGCCCTTGCCCACCTCCTTGGTCGAGAAGAACGGGTCGTAGATCTTCTCCAGCACTTCCGGCGTCATGCCGGTGCCGGTGTCGGTCACTTCCAGCAGTACATATTCCCCCGGCGGCACCGGCGCTGTCTTGCCGGCGTATTTCTCCACATCAGCCGCCGATACGTTGGAGGTGGACAGCGTCAGCGTACCGCCGTCCGGCATGGCGTCGCGGGCGTTCACGCACAGGTTGATCACCACCTGCTCGAACTGGTTCACGTCAACCTTGACCAGCGACAGGTCGCGGCCATGCACGATCTTGAGCTCCACCACTTCACCCAGCAGCCGGCCCAGCAGGTTGCCGAGGTCGGACAGCACGTCGGTGAGCGACAGCACTTCGGGCCTGAGCGTCTGCCGCCGCGAGAACGCCAGCAGCTGCCGCACCAGGTTGGCGGCCCGGTTGGCGTTCTGCTTGATGTTCATGATGTCGGCAAACGACGGATCGGTTGGCCGGTGGCGCGCCAGCAGCAGGTCCGAAAACCCGATGATGGCGGTCAGCACGTTGTTGAAGTCGTGCGCCACGCCGCCGGCAAGCTGGCCCACCGCCTGCATCTTCTGGCTCTGCGCCAGTTGCACCTCAAGCGAGGTATGCCGCGTCGTGTCCACGGCGAACACGGTGACCGCGCCCTCCTCGCCGGTTTCATCGGACACGAAGTAGAACTCGCCCGAAGTTTCATCCTTGCCAGTGAAGTGAACGTCCATGGCTTCCGGCTGGACCTTGCCCGCCGAGGCGTCTGCGATCAGCCGCGTTACCTTCTCGCGTTCGTCCTCGCGCACCAGCGGCGCCAGCTTGCCGCGCCTTTTTGCGTGGGGCGCCAACTCGACGAACGAGGGGTTCAGCTGCTCGATCTCGCCAGCCTTGTTGAGCTGGGCAATGCCGATGGGCAGCGAGTTGAACAGCCGGGCAATCTGCACCTGGGCATCGCCCTTGTCCTTGCTGGTATCGAAGTGGGCGCGCCGGTCGAGCACCAGGGTGCGCGAGGGCTGCTGCTTGCCGTTGCCGTCATATTCGCACCGGTGCACCACGCGGGCCGGAATGACTTCGCCGCTGGACGTGGCAAGGTCCAGGTCGAAAATTTCCGTCACCGGCCGTCCTGCTTCCGGCTCGATGGCCGACAGCAACTTCGCGCCCTTGTCGGTGACGATGTCGGCGAGCTTCAACCGGCCATCGGTGGTGGCCGAGAGGTCAAGACCGAGCCAGTCGGCCAGCGTGGCGTTGACATAGGCGATGCTGCCGTCCTGCGTCGAGGAGAAGAAACCAGCCGGCGCATGGTCGAGATAGTTGATGATGTACTGCAGGTTCTCGAATGCTTCTTCCTGCGAGGCGCGCGCGTCGGTCTCGTCGCTCAGCCGCCAGACGCTGTAGTTCTGGGTAGCGCTCACCCGGATCGGCTTGACCTGAAGCCGCAGCCAGACCGCCTTGTCCTCGCGGGCGCCCGCCGCCGCCGATCCGGCCGACAGCCGGAACTGTTCGGAGCTTTCACGGCCCTCCCGCGCCGCCTTGGCCAGCCGGTAGATGCGCTCCGACACATCCGGATAGCCGGAATAAAGGGTCTCGAGATTGACCAGCCTTGTGCGGCCGGCCTGCGAAACCAGGCGCTGGTAGGGTTCGTTGGAATAGATGATTGCCCCGCGCGAGTCCGACACCACGCATGGCTCGCCGACAGCGTCCAGCAGCTTGTCGAAGAACGCCTTCTGGCGCGGCGTGCGGCCGAAATGCACAAATCCCGCAAGCGCGCCGAACAGGGCGATCAGGCCCGCCAGCGACAGTATCGACAAGCCAATCGTCACGGCCTGTGGCACCACCTCGCCAACCGCCTGAACGGCAAAGAACACGGTGATGGCCAGCGCCACGGCCAGCATCAGGCTCAGCACCGGACGGCCTTCCGGCTGGCCCGGCCGGTCGACGTCGTCGCCGGGCATCGAGCGCACCACCTCATGCGCGGCATCGGGGGATGGCCCGGAATCCGACACATCCACCAGCGTCTCAGCCACTGGCTTGCCGCCGGCTCCGGTCTGTTTTTCCACCTTGTCCTTGCCCATACCCAACGCCAAAGAAGCCGCCCCGCCCCCGAATCATCGACGAGTATAGGTGATTTGTGTCATGGATCAGCCCAAAACGGCGAGTATTCATAAGGCTGGTCTACCCACCTCACCGGCGGGCTTGACCAGCGTGTTTTTGACGCCAGACTGCCCACGGTGCGTGCACCTTTTGCACCGCTTCCACATTCCGAGGAACGCAAATGGAATTCCTGACCCCCTACATGAACCTGATCTATCTCGCCGCCATTGTCGTGGCGCTGCTGCTGTTTGGCTGGATCATGATCCGCACCTTCGGCGGCAAGGTGCGCGCCCGTCGAGGCGCCCGGCTTGGTATCTCGGAATACTACGAAGTGGACAAGTCGCGATTCCTGGTGCTGGTGCGCCGGGACGACGTGGAACACCTGGTTCTGGTCGGTGGCAACCAGGACGTGGTGATCGAGACCAATATCCGCTCCGACCTTGGCCATGCGCCGATGCAGGAAACCGGAAGGCGCATCCTGACGGCAGAGGATATGGAGCATTTCCCCGACCTGCCGGTGGCGGAACCGGCACCGGCGCCTCCGGCGCCGAAGGCGCCATCTGCACAGAGCAATGTGCGTCCCATTTCGCCACGGCCTGCGCCACGCCCGCCTGTTTTCGGCGATGCCCCCGAGCCTCGTCCGGCCCCCGCCGCCCCGCCCTTGCGCGCGGTCGAGCGCGATCCGGACTGACCGGCAGCAAGCAGCACCGGCACATCATTGCGCAAGCGAAAGGCCGGGCAGGTCAACCTGTCCGGCCTTGTGATTCATTCATCCGGCAGCGCCAGTCGCCCTGCTCAGTCGTCGCGGTAGATCTTTTCGCGCCGCTCGTGGCGTTCCTGCGCCTCGACGGACAGGGTAGCGATGGGCCGTGCATCCAGCCGGCGCAGCGAAATCGGCTCGCCGGTCTCCTCGCAGTAGCCGTAGGTGCCATCCTCGATGCGCTTCAGCGCCGCATCGATCTTGGAAATCAGCTTGCGCTGGCGATCGCGGGTACGAAGCTCCAGCGACCGGTCGGTTTCGGTAGAGGCGCGGTCAGCGGCGTCCGGCAGCACCAGGTTCTCGGTCTGCAGGTGCTGAAGGGTTTCGCGGCTTTCACGCAGGATATCTTCCTTCCAAGCCAGCAGCTTTGCCCGGAAGTATTCCTGCTGCCGTTCAGACATGAACGGCTCTTTTTCCAGCTTGTCGAGTGAAATAGGCTTGTTCTCTCCCATAATCCTCTTACCTCGCGTTAAGCCAGACCTGCTGCTTGACCGCAGCCTTGGTTGGCGCCTCTATATAGCCAGCCAATGAGCATCGCAACTGCGGAATTCACTTAGCTGGCAGGCTGGAGTCTGCCGCCGCATCAGCACCCGTCATGCGCCCTTTCGTGGAAGCATGATTCATGCCAAGGATTTGTGACAGCCGCCGCGCCGGACCGGCATGAGCCCCTGCAGCCCATTGCCTCGCCCGCCCGCTTGAGGCAAAAAGCCCCTTTCCGTCACCCTCGCAGCCCGCGTCACCTGCCAGCAACATCGTGAGACCCAATGAGATTCGAAGGCACCAGCGACTACATCGCCACCGAGGACCTGCGCGTCGCCGTAAACGCGGCAATCGTTCTGGAGCGTCCCCTGCTGATCAAGGGCGAACCTGGCACCGGCAAGACCGTACTGGCGCACGAGGTGGCGAAGGCGCTCGGGACCAACCTGCTCGAATGGCACATCAAGTCCACCACCAAGGCCCAACAGGGACTTTACGAATATGATGCGGTGTCGCGGCTGCGCGACAGCCAGCTGGGCGACGAGCGCGTCCACGATATCAGGAACTACATCAAGCGCGGCAAGCTGTGGGAGGCGTTCACCGCTGACACGCGGCCCGTACTGCTGATCGACGAGATCGACAAGGCCGACATCGAGTTTCCCAACGACCTGCTGCAGGAACTCGATCGCATGGAGTTCCATGTCTACGAGACCGGCGAAACCATAAGGGCGGAAAACCGGCCGGTCGTGATCATTACCTCCAACAACGAGAAGGAACTGCCGGATGCGTTCCTGCGCCGTTGCTTCTTCCACTTCATCAAGTTCCCCGACGCCGAGACCATGCGCGACATCATCGAGGTCCACTTCCCCGGGCTGAAGGGCCGGCTGGTCAGCGAGGCGCTCAACATCTTCTACCAGGTGCGTGACGTGCCGGGCCTGAAGAAGAAGCCGTCGACGTCGGAACTGCTCGACTGGATCAAGCTGCTGCTCAACGAGGACGTGACGCCGGAAACGCTGCGCCAGAAGGATCCGACCAAGATGATCCCGCCGCTCCATGGCGCGCTTTTGAAGAACGAGCAGGACGTCGCGCTGTTCGAACGCCTCGCCTTCATGGCGCGCCGCGAGAACCGCTGACCGGCTGCCGTTTTCGCGGTAACGTTCTGTTAACGCTAATGAACGGTGAACGCTTAGAAGTATGTTAACCACGTTCGGCCATTATCGCCTCGATCCACAGTTTGTGTTGCGAGGCAGTAACAATGCGTTCCCGTTCCCTGGTTCTCCTGCTGGCGCTGGCCGGCACCGCTCTTTCCGGCTGTGCGTCCGGCTTTGACACCGCCTTTACCCAGAGCTCCATCCCCGGCCAACCGGGCGGCGGCAGCAGCACGGACACAGGCGGCGATGGCCTGTCCGGCGACACCGGCGGCACCGGCGACCCCAACGCGGTAAACCTCTCCGGCGGCGACACTGCCATTGCCTATGCCGATGGCGCCCGCTCCATCGACGGCTCGGGCCGTGCGCAGATGGTGATTTCGGCCACCGGCTCGACGGCCACCGTCTCCGTCGATCCGGGCACCAACATGGGCTTCACCGGCACCCAGACCATGGCCCGCTATATCCAGCAGACCAACCCTGCCCCGGCAGGTCACGCCGGATATGCCTTCGACAACACGAACTATACCGAATACCGCCGCATCAACACCTCGACCGACAGCGCCCTGCAGGTCTGGCAGTTCACCGATGGCAACGGCGACACCAATTACGCTGCCCACTTCCGCGAGTCCCGCGCCGGTCAGAGCGCCTGGTTCCATGGCGGCAGCGGCGGCACCAACTCGGCCGAAATGGAAGCCCTTGCATCCGCCGGCGCGACACGCTCCTACACCGGCAACTATGCCGGCGTTGCAACAACGACCGACTGGGGCGACGCCACCAACTACCAGACCCAGGACGGCCAGTGGCGAATGAACGGTTCGGCGTCGCTGCAGGCGAACTTCGGCACCGGCCAGTTCACCGGCACACTGACGCCGGAATACTGGGAGAAGTACGACAACGACGTGCTGATCCAGTTGGACATTCCGAACAACACCATCACCAGCCCGACCATCATCGCCAGCCCCGGCATACCCACTGCCGCCGGCCCGCTCGACATCACCACTTTCCACCGCGCGACCATCGAGCTGAACGGCACCATTACCGGCAACCGCATCTCGGGCGACGCCAACATCAATACCGCCGCCCCGGGCGACCTGACCAACAACCGCTTCGTCAACGGTGACCGCGCCCTGCAGGGCGGCTTCTACGGCACCGACGCCGAGCAGGTGACCGGCGTGTTCGCCACCTATGGCGTGCTGCCCGAGCCGACAGGCGGCGACACCGGCATCAACGACGAGCGCCGCCCGTCGATCGATATCCAGGGCGTGTTCCACGGCCAGTAAGCCAGTAAGGACGAGCATGCAGACGGCGGCTTCGCCATCGGACATCACAGCAGGAAAGCGCGCCACCGGGCGCGCTTTTCGTGTTTCCTGTGCGGCGCTGGCGCTGTTCGCCACCGTTGCCGGCACGGACTCGGCAGTGGCCGGTACGATGGCGCCGCTGGAGGTAACTGCGGAAGCCTCGGCGGGCTTTGCCCGGCTGGATGAGGTCAAACGGCTTAAGATCCTCGTCGCCATGATCCGCGATGGCCAGCCCGATGCAGCTGATGCCCTGTTGCGCGCCGCCCCCTTCCAAGGCGAATTCGGCCACAACCGCAACCTGTTCATCCAGGGCATGATCGAACGCGCGCGCGGCAACCTCGACCAGGCCGCCCACATCTACCGCTCCATCCTCGCCGCCGACCCGAACCTCACCATGGTGCGGCTGGAACTGGCGGCGACGCTCTACGCGCTGGACCAGGACGAAGGCGCCCGCCATCATCTGAACCTGCTGAAATCGGCTGCGCCAACGCCTGAACTGGCACGCAATTTCGGCGACTTTATCGCGGCAATCGACGCCCGCCGGCCCTGGTCGTTCAACGCCTGGGTATCGCTGGCGCCGAGCACCAACTTCAACAACGGCACGTCACTTGAGTATCACACGCTGTTCGGCCTGACCTCGGTGACCAGCGATCTTGCCCGGCAGAAGTCGGGCATCGGCATCAAGGGCGGCGCCAATGCGGCCTACGTGTTCGACCTGTCGCACGACCTGCAGGCCATCGTCGCCACTGGCACCTATATCGAGCAGTACGAGGGCGACCTGTTCGACAAGACTGCGCTCAACCAGAACATAGAGCTGAGACGCAACCACGCGCGCGGCTCCGTCGGCATCGGCCTGTCAGCCTCGCAGTCGTTCTACAAGACAAGCGGCTCCGGCGGCTTTCCCTATGCCAACGAAACCGCCTGGTCGTTCGGGCCGCAGATCACCATCCGCCACCTGCTGACGCCCAGCCTCAACCTCGAAACCCGGCTGTCGCACCGCTGGAACATGTTCAACGTGGCGGACTGGTCGGACGGCACCACCACTGCCCTGACCAACCGGCTGGCGCTGACGATGTCCACCTCGCAGGTGCTCTACGCCATGGGCGGCGGCGACCGCACGGTGACGGACTATGACCATACCTCCACCTGGGCCGGCTGGGGCGGGCTTGGCATCTACCAGGAAATGCCCTGGGGCATCACCGTGATCGCCGAGGGCAAGCTGCACTATGCCATCGCCGACGGCGACTATCCGCTGCTGCTGGCCCCGCGCGAGATGACCCGGCTGGACACCCGCGCCGTGCTGACCAAGCGCGACTTCTCGTTCTGGGGCGTCGCCCCGCAGCTTGAATACACCTACACCAGCAACTGGTCGAACGACGAGCTCAGCGAGTTCGACGCCCACGGCCTCGCCGTCACGCTGACAAGGGCCTTTTGAGGCTCACGTTTTTTCGCTAACAAGGTCGCCGTCGATCAACTGCCGGGGCCGGGTGCCAGCCGATGAAGTTTTCCAGCGCGAAAGAGCTCGAGGCCTGGCCCTCGAAGGCCGTCACCATCATGGGCATGTCCGGCGTCGGCAAGACCACGCTGGCCAACCTGCTGCGCGACGACGACTGGTTCCACTACTCCGTCGATTACCGCATCGGCACCCGCTACATGGGCGAGCACATCGTCGACAACTTCAAGCGCGAGGCGATGAAGAACCCGTTCCTGCGCACGCTGCTGCGCACGGATTCGATCTACATCTCGTCCAACATCACCTTCGACAACCTGTCGCCGCTGTCCACCTATCTCGGCAAGCCCGGCAACCCGGACAAGGGCGGCATCCCCTTCGCCGAGTACAAGCGCCGACAGACCCAGCACCGCCAGGCCGAGATCCAGGCGCTGCTGGACGTGCCGCTGTTCATGGACAAGGCTCGGTCGATCTATGACTACGAGCACTTCATCTGCGATGCCGGCGGTTCGCTGTGCGAGGTGGTCAACCTGGGCGATCATGGCGACCCCGTGCTGAAGGTGCTGAGCGACAACACGCTGCTGCTCTACATCCGCGGCACCGCGGAACATGCCGCCGCGCTGGTGGAGCGGTTCCGCAAGGCGCCCAAGCCCATGTATTACCAGCCGCAGTTCCTCGAACAGACCTGGACTGCCTTCAAGAACCAGCACGGCATCGGCAACGATGACGACGTGGACCCGGACGAGTTCATCGTCTGGGGCTTCGAGAAGCTGCTGCATCACCGCATTCCGCTGTACGAGGAAATTGCCCGGCGCTACGGCTATGCCGTCGAAATGGCCGACATTCCCAAGGTGCGCGACGAGCAGGACTTCCTCGACCTGCTGGGCCGCGCCATTGCCGCCAAGTCATGAGCAAGCCGCCGCAGAAAGCCTGACCCGATGCCGATCAAGATTCCCAACGACCTGCCCGCACGCACCCAGCTTGAGAAGGAAGGCGTGATGGTGATGGCCGAGGACGAGGCCGTCCGCCAGGACATCCGCCCGCTGAAGGTGGGCCTGCTCAACCTGATGCCCAACAAGCAGCGCACCGAAACGCAGTTTGCCCGGCTGTGCGGGGCAACGCCGCTGCAGGTCGAGATGACGCTGGTGAAGATGACCCACCACACCTCGAAGCTGACGTCATCGGAACACATGCTCAACTTCTACCGTCCGTTCGAGGAGATACGCCAGGAGAAGTTCGACGGCTTCATCGTCACCGGTGCGCCGGTGGAACTGCTGGACTTCGAGGACGTCACCTACTGGCCGGAACTGGCCGAGCTGTTCGACTGGTGCGACACCCATGTGCACTCTGCCGTGCATATCTGCTGGGGCGCGCAGGCCGCACTGCACCATTATCATGGCGTGCCAAAATACGAGCTGCCGCAGAAGCGCTTCGGGGTGTACCGCCACCGCAATCTCAACCCGGCCTCGCCCTACCTGCGCGGTTTCTCGGACGATTTCTCCATCCCCGTGTCGCGCTGGACCGAGAACCGCAAGTCCGACCTGCCTGCAGGGCACGGGCTGGAGGTGCTGATGGAGTCAGACGAAGCCGGCCTGTGCCTGGTGAATGACCCGGCCCGGCGCACCCTCTACATGTTCAACCACATCGAGTACGACTCGACCACGCTGGCCGAGGAGTACCACCGCGACAAGGCCGCCGGTAAGCCGATCCACATTCCGCCGAACTATTTTCCGGACAACGAGCCGTCAAAAACCCCGGAAAACCGCTGGCGAAGCCACGCGCACCTGCTGTTCGGCAACTGGCTGAACGAGGTCTACCAGCACACGCCGTACGATCTCGACAGGATCGGCAAATGAGCAAGGGCGGCCTGGCGGACTGGATTGGCCGGACCCGCAAGGCCAGCGGCGTGATCGGCGCGGATCAGGCGGTGAAGCTTGCCGCCACGCTGGACTGCCCAACTCCGCCACTGGCAGAAGGCGACCCGCTGCCCCCCGGCTGGCACTGGTGCTATTTCCACGAGGTCACGCCGCTGTCTGGCATCGGCCGCGACGGCCACCAGGCGCTGGGCGAGTTCCTCCCCCCTGTTGACCTGCCGCGGCGCATGTGGGCCGCAGGCGGCATCGAGATCGCCACGCCGTTGCACATCGGCGAAACAGTGGAGAAAGTGTCCACCATCGAGGCCGTCGATGAAAAGCAAGGCCGCTCCGGCAAGCTGGTGTTCGTGCGCGTCGGCCACCGGTTCACCGGCAACATGGGCGCGGACATGCGCGAGGTGCGCCAGATCGTCTACCGTGAGGCGCCGCAGCCCGGCGCGCCCGTGCTGCCGCCACAGTTTCCCGCCAATGCGCCGGAATGGTCGCGCCAGATGGCCGCCGGGCCGGTTCAGCTGTTCCGGTATTCGGCGCTGACCTTCAACTCGCACCGGATCCACTATGACGTGGATTTCTGCCGCAACGAGGAAGGCTATGACGGACTGATCATTCATGGGCCGTTGACCGCCACGATGCTGTTGGAGGTGGCCCGCGAACTGGAGCCTGCCCGGGCGCTGCAACGCTTCTCGTTCCGGGCGGTGAGCCCGCTCACCCACGTGCATCCGTTCTCGCTGCACGTCCGCCACACAGACAACGGCCTTGACCTGTGGGCCTGCAACCATCGCGGCGAACTGGCCATGACGGCTGACGCAACGCTCCTTTAATCCACCAGCAGGAAACATGCCTTGCCGCAGCAGAGCTGCCTGTGCTCACGTCTGCCCCATGAAAACCCTGCTGCTTTTGCGCCACGCCAAGTCCGACTGGGACGATGTCAGCGTCGATGATCACGAGCGCCCGCTCAATCCGCGCGGCCACAAGGCGGCGCCGCGCATGGGCCGGTTGATCCGCGACCTCGGGCTGATCCCGGAGGTTTGCCTCAGTTCAACCGCCGTTCGCGCCCGCGACACCGCCACCCTGGCGATTGCAGAAATGGCGGCCGAAGTGCCGGTCGAATACCTGCGTGAGCTCTATTCGTTTGGCGATGGCTCGGCCATCGCAGCGGCCATCGCCGCTCATGGCGGCACTGCCTCGCCTCTGCTCGTCGTCACCCACAACCCCGCCACCCAGGCCTTCGCGCTGGACACGATAGCGGGCGGCGACACGTTCGGACTTGGCCAGCTACGCATGAAGTATCCCACCGGCGGCCTCGCCCGCATCGACTACGACATCGCCAGCTGGAGCGAACTGCCAACCGCAAAAGGGCAGCTCAAGGGCTTCTGGCGCCCCCGCGACCTGATGTGAATCAGTTTCTCAACTGATCATGTTTTTCACATGAAATCAGTAACTTGAGACCATGACCTGACTCACCTTGACAAGCCCTCGAGACGCAGGAATTGATTGCCCGGCGCCTTGGCCCCATATGTTGCGGGGCTAAACTCGAACTGGGGGACTGCAAGGCTTGAGCTCGATCCTGTCAGGCATCGTCAACGAGGCGAAGAACGCCGCCGGCGGGGTGAAGGACTTCGCCGCTGGCCTCGTCTCGCCCACCTTGCGCATCGGCGTCACCGGCCTGTCGCGCTCCGGCAAGACGGTATTCATCACCGCGCTGGTGCACGCGCTGCTGCATGGCGGCAAGCTGCCGCTGTTCACCGCGCTGACCAAGGGCCGCATCAATCGCGTCTACCTGGAGCCGCAGCCCGACTATGACGTGCCGCGCTTCTCCTACGAAACCCATGTCGAGGCGCTGACCGGCGAGGAGCGGCACTGGCCGCAAAGCACCTCGCGGCTGTCGCAGCTGCGCCTCACCATCGAATATGAGGCGACCGGGCTGTTCGCGCGCAACTTTCAGGGCTCGAAGCTGCACGTCGACATCATCGACTATCCCGGCGAATGGCTGCTCGATCTGCCGCTGATGAGCCAGTCCTATGCCGAATGGTCCGCCGCCACGCTGGCCGCCAGCGAGCGCGAACCGCGAAAGTCGCTGGCGAAATCATGGCTGGCTCACCTTGCCACCCTCGACCCCGCCGCGCCGGCCGATGAGGCTCAAGTGCAGCAGGCGGCGAAGCTGTTCACCCAATACCTCGCCAGTTGCCGGGCCGATGACGTGTCGCTGTCCACCCTGCCGCCGGGACGCTTCCTGATGCCGGGCGACCTTGCCGGCTCGCCGTTGCTGACCTTCGCACCACTTGCCGTCGAGCCCGGCCACAGCGCCGCCAGCGGCTCGCTGCATGCGCTGATGGAACGCCGCTACGACGCCTATGTGGCGCGCGTGGTGGAACCGTTCTTCTACAATCACTTCGCCCGGCTGGACAGGCAGATCGTGCTGGTGGACACGCTGTCCGCCCTCAATGCCGGCGCCGAAGCCGTCAAGGACCTCAAGACCGCCCTTACCGGCGTGCTGGGATGCTTCCGGCAAGGCGCCAACTCCTGGGCGTCTGCCGTTTTCGGCCGGCGCGCCGACCGCATCCTGTTTGCCGCCACCAAGGCCGACCTGCTGCACCATTCCAGCCACGACCGGCTGGAGAAGGTGCTGGAAGTGATCGTCGAGGACGCCCGCAAGCGCGCCGAG
>JAZBOA010000508.1:0-2276 GCA_036350935.1 Anderseniella sp.
CAACTGGAAGCCTATTGAAGAGACTGCGGAAGCTCGGCGCCAATTCCCACTTATGATCACCCAGTTCGGAAAGTTCGCAACGCGTTACGGTGACATATGACACGCGGAACTCCGGCGCCATCAGGGCCAATTGCGCAGAGAACGTGAAGGCGAACTACTGATTGTAACACAGGTACTCAAACTCATCAAATAGGAAGATCACCTTTCAGCAATTCCAAATATGACTTTTAAGCGAAAGGAGTAGTGTGGTAGAATGGCGACACAGAGCAAGGAGAGCCGTCATGACCAAACCATTGACCTTCAATCGCTTGTTATCTGTTCTGGAACGCACATTTGAGCAGCTGCCGGACGGGCGGACAGGTCAAAACGTGACCTACAGCATGCACGATGCGGCGATGGCAGCGTTTAGCGTGTTTTTCATGCAGTCGCCGTCCTTTTTGGCGCATCAAGAGGCGATGCAGGGCCGTGAGCGGCGCAATAATGCCGCCAGTTTATTCGGGATTGAGAAGATACCCAGCGATCCGCAGATTCGTAATCTTCTCGATCCCGTGCCACCGGCGAGCCTATCAGCTCCTTTTTGGCAGGTATTCAGCCTGCTGGAAGAAAGCGAGCAGTTGCAGACCTATCGCAGGCTGGACGGCCAGTGGCTGGTGGCCTTGGACGGAACGCAGTACTTTCATTCAAAGAAGATCCATTGTGAGCGTTGCACGGTCACCGTGCGCAATGGGATCGAGTACTATTCGCACACAGCCATCACGCCGGTGCTGGTGGCGCCCGACGAGAAGCGGGTGATCGCCCTGGAACCGGAGTTCATCCAGCCGCAAGATGGGCAAGAGAAGCAAGATTGCGAACGTAATGCTGGAAAACGCTGGTTGGCCCGGAATGCGCCTTACTTGGCTGGGCACAAAGTGACCTTGCTGGGCGATGATTTGTACTGCAATCAGCCTTTCTGTGAGCAGGTGTTAAGTCAGAAGCTCAATTTCATCTTCACGTGTAAGCCTGAATCGCACGCGGCGCTTTACACCGAGGTGACCTTACTGGCTGGCATGGGCGCAGTCGAGCAGTTTACCCAGCGCCATTGGACGGGCAAAGGGCATGAAGTGTGGACCTATCGCTACGTCAACGACGTTCCGCTGCGTGCGGGCGCCGATGCACTGCGGGTCAACTGGTGTGAATTGACCATCGTGCATGAGGAGACGGGTGAACAGCTTTATCACAATGCCTTTGCAACCAATCTCAGGCTAACAACGCACAACGTGCCAGCCACCGTGGCTGCTGGTCGGTCTCGCTGGAAGATCGAAAACGAAAACAACAATGTGCTCAAGAACTACGGCTACCATCTGGAGCACAACTTCGGCCACGGCGCCAAGTATCTCTCAATGATCCTCGTCCTGCTCAATCTGTTGGCCTTTCTCTTACACACGGTGTTGGACTTCGTTGATGAAGTCTACCAGCGTTTACGCACGCATTTGCGCGTGCGTAAGACCTTTTTCACCGACCTGCAGGCTTTGACACGGTACATGTTTTTCGTAAGCTGGGACCAGATGCTCAACTTTATGTATGTGCAACTCGAACTCGACCAGCCAACCACGCGCCGCAGACGCAAATCCTAGCCGAACCGCGCCCATTTTCCACCTGACTTCACTGGCAAACGCCTTACATCAACCGAGCAGACCAATCAAGCCACTGTCACCTGCTTGGTCAAGCGCAATCAGATCCTAAATCCTTCGACCAGATACCTCGTAACCGCTCTCGATTTCGAGTTTGGACGCCAGAAAGCTTCTCGAATCATCGGGATCACTTGCTCGACCTCGTGCCGTACTCACCTTGATGCGCCACCAGGCTGACTAGACACTGCTAAATTTGGAATTGCTGGTGCCGATAGCAGGCTGGCCTGGCGCCCAAAGAAGACAAGCCGAAAATGAGAGTTATTACACAATCTTGAAAAACGTGTTGACATGGCATTTTTTCCATGTTATACTGAACCTGTAGTTGACCGAAGTTACTGTCGATGATAGGGAGCAGCCACAAGCATAATCAGTTGGCTGGGACGGCAACGTGAGAGCGAGCTAACATCTGGACAGACGCCATACCGTGTCAGTACAACGCAGCCAGACCTCGCCCAGAGGAGGGCTGCGTACTAGATTAGCATCCGTTGTTATGTCGCTCCCACCCCCCCCGACAGTGTGGTCGTAATCGGCAGGCGGGAGAGGAACATAGACCCATGGTCCAAGATCCTCAAGACCTATTGTTGGCAGAACTCGATCAGGCGCAAC
>JAZBOA010000509.1:0-2392 GCA_036350935.1 Anderseniella sp.
CCGGTCAGGGCAGCTCGCGGCCAAAACCGGACCCTGGCATCTGCAGCGTGCTGGCGGGTTCACGCTGTATAGCGGTCACGGGGGCTTCGAGGCTCGGCGGGGGCCTAGACCCAAAAACAGCGGCCAGCCTTCCGACCTATGATGACCGCAACGCGGCCGAAAGCAGTCAGATTGACACGGCTCTTGCTCATTGCGAGGCAGCTCGCGAGCACCGAATGCTCGCCCGTATCGGCGCATCCGCCGCGTAACCGCCGATCGCCGCTGCCCGCGGCCCACCCCCTTGGCATGATGAGACCCTAAGCCGATGCTGGACTGGGACCTCCCGGGTCAGCCCAAGCCCGCCGTCGGGTCCGGTTGCCGCGTCCGTCCCGATCACCTCTGCAGGTGCCATTCCAGCATTTCACGTTCGTGCACCACGGCGGCGACCAGGACGGCATCGGAGGCGTCGACCGAGAAAGACCACGAGATGGGGCGGGCGTCCAACCATTCGGCCCGTCAGTCTCGGCTTACTGAACTTGACGTGGTTAACGAAGTACCCAGGGCGGACGTCAGGGACCGGCCTGACACCGACGCGACGCGGGTCTTCCCCCAGGTCCTTTAGCGCCTGGTCGAGCAATACCTTGTAGCGTGCCCCCGCGCCGGCGCCGAACTCAGCCGTGCTGCGGTGCAGAATGCGACGGATATCCGCGATCGCGCCCGGCGCAAGGCGCACAGTTCTCACGGCACACCGGCCCCCGTGGACTCCCCTTCGATTTCTTCGTCCAAACGGTCGAGCAGACCCGGCGCGTACGTCACCACGCGCCCGGCGAGGGCGTCTCGCTCCGCCTCGTCCAGTCGGCCGCGCAGGTACTCGAGCTTGGCCGCCTCCAGCGATTCTCGGCGCTCCATCAGTCGCAGACTCTCGCGCAGCACCTCACTGGCATTGCTGTATCGACCGGAGCGCACAAGCTCGCCGATAAAGGCTTCCTGATGCTCGGTGAGCACGACATTGCGCGTAGGCATGGGTTTGACCTCAAGCTGCCAAGACTCAGACTATGGCATAGGATGCCAACAACGGCGAGCCGTTAGCGGTCGCCCGTGCACTGCGTGTGTCTTCGCGATGCCGATTGCGGTGACCGATTCACGCCACGGCAGGAGGGCGGGCGCCGCAAGCAGCGGACATTCGATCAACGGTGCCGATCGGGGCTACCGTGCCCCGAGGGCAGAACCGGCCCGGCTGGGTTGCACGGGGCCGGACGCCGCGGAAGAGACATACGCCCCACCTTGGGCTGGGTTCCGGCAGACGCTGCCACGTCAGGCTTCGCCGAGCAGCATCTTGCCGCCGTCAAGCGTCACAGACCTGACGGGTCTTCGCGTCACTGTCCAAGTCGGACTGGACGTGGTCCACGACAAACGCCCAGGTGTCAGGATTTTTTATGGATAAAAACCCAGGTCTACGGCGGCGAGATCGGTCCGCCAGAGGATCTGCGCGCGAGTAATTTGTCTTTTTTAAACTGCGCCTTGCGAATCGAAGCTGGCGCGTCCTCTTGAAGAGCCCGGAACAGCGGCACCCTTGAAGAGCCCGGAACAGCGGCACCCTTGGCCTAGTGCTGCATAAGGCGGTTAGCGCAGTCGATACTTGAGCAAAACCGTCAGAATTTTTTACAGTTGACACAGTGGCCAGTCTGTCGGTGCGTCGCGAATTCTTTGGCTTCAGGTCGCGGTCCACGTCCACAGAGATGCCGCTGGTTAGGGAAATAGTATTTTGGACAGAGGGTTAGGTTTAAGGGCTGTGCCGAGCGCCAAGCCCATTGGCGATCTGGGCACGGGCGCCCTGGCCAAAGGCGCCTCATTGGCGCGTTTTTTGCATTAGCGAGTGGTGGAATAAATCGACGAATCCAGTCAGGGATCGACGGTCTGCGAGGGAAACCGTCCTCGGCCGAAGGTATCTGCGGCCAGGTGACAAACGACATTGACGCCACTTCCCGGAAACAGGAGGAGAAACTCATGGAAATCAGTCGACGGCACGCAAGCTGTCGGAAGGCGGTGTTGCTGACACCGCTGGCCCTGGCCATCTCGGCCGCCCAGGCCGCCCCGGTTCCGGGCGGTACCCTGGACCCCCTCACCATTCCGAAGTACGTGACCCCCCTGGTGATCCCGCCGGTGCTGTACGACGACCAGGGCGGCACCGCCCCGCTGGATGTCGAAGTGGCGCAGCGCCAGTTCACCCAGCAACAGCTGCCAACGGCTGGCTGTATCGCAGCCTCGGCCGCCCAGGTCGCCGCCGCGGGTGTGCCGATCGCCTGCGTGGGCGACGCTTTCCCGGCGACCACCCTGTGGGGTTACGGCAATCCGGCTAAACCGGCAACCTTCAACAACCCGGCGTTCACCTTTGAGGTGACCAAGGACACGA
>JAZBOA010000510.1:0-3697 GCA_036350935.1 Anderseniella sp.
ATCGTCTGATGGTACTCAAAGCCTACGCCTGGTCGGTGTTGCGCTGGCGCGGCCATTCTGTTCCAGCCTTGAATGAACTACCGTTGGAGTGATCGTGGCAGGGCTTTCAGACTCCGTTCGGCAACAGGTCTTCGCCCGGGCAGGACACCGCTGTGAATACTGCGTCCAGGCCAGCTCGGAGGACACCTACCGGCTGGCCAGCCCGCGGCTGACCCCGCCGGCCGCCTATGACCACCAGAACGAAGTGAAGCACTGACACCAGGCAGGAGCAGTGATTTCTCGGGGGAAGGCGACTGATGGGTGATGCCAGGGCGATGAGACTCTTGGCGCGTCAGCTGCCCTCTCTAAGCGAGCCAAGTGCAAAGTGCGTGTGTACGTGCCAGCGACCGCCCGAGTTGTCCATCAGGGTTATTGCCTGTACGGCGCTGCGGATGGGGAGTTTGCCGCTGGCACTCTTACGAAAGGCGGCGTCTACCTCATCTAGCCGTTGGGCGTCATCGAGTTCGGCAATAGTGAGGTGGGGACTGACCTCAGCATAGGCTCCACCGTAGGGCGGCGCGTCTGGAAAACGTCCAAAGACCAACTCCATCAGGCGCTGAAACGGTTCAGCAGGCTCCGGCGCCAGATAGAGCACGTTCGGAAAACGTCGCGTGGTCGTAAAGGATACGACAAAGCCAGGCACCGCCCGGAACAACTCCTGCAATTCATCTAGTACTTGGTCGTTGAGCGCATCGGGCGACCGAAAGGGGTACAGGATTGTCACATGGGCAGGAACGCCGATTGCTGCCGAGGGGTCGTGGCTATCGCGAAAAGGCTTGACCAGGCTCTCGGCCTCGGGGATCAAGGCAACCAGTGCAGACTCGGTGGGCATAGGTGTCTCCAGTATTACTATTCGGCTAGACATTGATCCCGACGACGTTGAGCACTACTGCCACGACCAAGATCAGGTTCATCAGCCCGTGCATCACAATCAAGATCCAGGTGTTGCGTCTTCTCTGCACAACATAGGCCCCAAGCAGACTGGCAGGGACAATGAGCAACAGATTCCAAGGCTGCCAGATATGATTGAACCCGAACATCAGGCCGTTGGCAATCCACGCTCGCATCCCCATGGCAAGCTCCTGTCTCGGTAGAAGGTAGCCGCGAAACCAGAGCTCTTCGCCAAACACGTTGAGCAGCCACCCGGCAAGGAAAACCAGAGCTACCCACCACTGACCGGCCAGGGGCATCCCCATGAAAATGCCCGGAACTCGTGCGCTCGCCGCTCCTGGGCCAAAGTCCGCAGGCATCAGAGGATGGGGCGCCAGGAGGGGCAGTTGTGCAAGCCACTGGCTTGAGAAGCCCAAGCCGACATAGAGCGCCATCGAGAGGGCCAGGAGGACCAGGGTCCATAACCAGTCCTTGCCGGACATTCTTATCAGCCGGAATCGCACGGCGAGGCTCTGCCACTGGAATGCGTTGCCTTCGATCCTGTAGCCTACCATGGCAGCGACGAGGAACAGCGCCATCGTAAACGGCCAGCCGATCAGGTAGCCCACCAAATAGGGCATACCTGTCCTGCTGACGAAGCCAGGGATGAAGGAAAAGTGGGTCCAGTAGAGGATGGCGGCTGGGATGATGAAGAAGACGATGGATCCGACAACGCCCAGTGGCCGGATGGCGCCTGATGGCTTCATAAGCATCCTCCAACGCAAAGGCCTGCACCGTTACCAGATATCACTATGATATCACGGTCGTGGTCAGGCCGCAATAGGCAATCGTTCAATCCGTAGCAGCTTGCGCCACAGCCTTCTGTGCAGCCTCGACCGCTGGGCCGAGGCTTTGCCGATCGGCGCCGAGGGTTGTGGAGATAGCTCCCCTTGGGAAAAAAGAATCCCGGGTTGGCCGCATGGCCTTGCCCCAGGGGATTCTCATAGCACTGTCCTGACGGTTCTGCCGACCCCTCAGGAAGGAAAGGTGGTTACCTGGAGACACGCTCCCTTAGTTGGATGACAGCCAGTGCTTCAAGCAGCCCGATTCCATGCCAATACCAACTGTGATCCTTGATCTGTCGAACGACGACGTCAGTTCTCTGAGAGATTACCACGCGGCTCATGCTGACTCCGCTGGTCTTCACCGTTCTGCCGGTTGGCGCAATTGTGAAGTTGCGGTTACCAAGTAACGAGATCATGATCTCTTCACCTGAATTAGTACCCTGCGCCTCGAAGCGCGTCACTACGATATCCCCTTCGGTGACGATTTCCTGAATCGTGAACTTCAAATCGGGGAAGGCGGAGCGGTACACCTCCATGAATGTGGAGATGCCCGTCGTGCCCGATCGAGGTTGGATATGGGCGAGGGCAGGATCCCTTGGCAGCCAATCGTTGTCGACAAGCTCTTGAATAGCTTCCCTGTTCCCCTCATTCCACACCTCATCAAAAAAGCGGCGGACGATTGCCTTGTTGTCTTCGACCGACATGAAACACTGTCCTTTCGCTAGTGCTAGCTTCATTGCAGTGAACTGGCGCCTGGCTGCGTGCGCCAGGCGGTCCAGCCAAGTGTGTGACCGGTAGGTAGGTCATCTGTTAGCCGATGCCGCGCTTATGGTTCAACCGTGCGGGCATGGTTTATCAATTCTGGCAACGGGTTGCCGCCACCTGCCGCGTTGGGTCCACCTGCCGTACCCCAATTCTCTGCGCTCTGGCTGGCAATGACCCGTGGCCAGGGTTCGTCTTCCCACCAGCCAAAGTACGGTCCGCCAGATTGCCCTGGGATGACGTCGTTTTGGTGCATGATGCGAAACGAGTCGCGCCCGCCGCTCGATTCCGTCACGGTGTTGTCCATCACACCATTGCCATGAAAGACCGGACGGCTCCCGCTGCCCAAATCGCTCGGATAGCCGACGTGTGCCCAGAAGGCGCCGCCGTCCCAGTCTGTCGAGTACCCGCGCGACCCCATCCAACCCGTGATATCGCCCAGGCGCTGATCCAGGACGCAAACCACGTAGTCGAAAGCCGCTTCATTCGACTGAATCTGGTCTGCCGCGTTGACCTGCTGCCACCAGTAGATGCGGGTCGCAAAAGCAGAACCAAAAGGCTCACTGGTATCAAACAACAGCGGCGTGAATTTCACCCAACCTGCCGTGTTATTCGGTCCCCAGTTGATAACGTGACTCGCGGTCATTATGTGACGTGGACCGATCAGCACCCCTGACCCCGAACCACCTGGCGTATCGACCCGACCGCACGTACACCAGGGGAAGGAAGTGTCTGCGAAAACATAGCGGGTGTCCGGGGCGAAGATGGTGGTTGGTTCGCCTGAATCATCTTGCTCGCCAGGTGCACGACGCCAGGCAGGTGCTCGGTACAGTTCAGTAGGCAGCTGCTCCGGCAGTGGACGCAGCGCCAAGTGGCTTGGGCGAAATCCTTCAAACTCGGCCTCCACCGGTGTGCTTTCGATCAGCCTACGCACGTCGATGACATCGGGCTGCGGAGGAAACCGATGCTGTCCAACTCGATTTGCCCACGCGATCACGTCCGCGCGTTGCTGGTTGAACTCCAAGCTGTACGACACATTGCGCGCCATTTCAAAGCTGGCAACACGAACGCCGATCCTCTCTTTGCTCCGTCGCGCTTTGACGGCTTTGATGCTCGACTGCCAGCTCTCAAAAGCGATTGGTCTGTCCATCATGATACCTCCATAGCAGTGTTGAATACCC
>JAZBOA010000511.1:0-2301 GCA_036350935.1 Anderseniella sp.
AAGAGTTTTATCCTCTACCGACATCGGGTTGCCGCCACCTGGCGTCAAAGTATCGCCGCTGGCATTGCCGGTCTGGCCCTATCGCACACCATCGCGCGGGCCATGTACGCCGGTGTCTTCTCCGGGGGTCTCGGCTTTTTCCGTACGCCGAAGATGGCCGAGGCCCCGACCTTCGTCCGGGTACTGGCCGACGCCCGCGAAGAGGTGCTGCTGATGCTTGCCTTCTGGCTCGCCGCCTTTGCCGTGATGCAGCGTGACGACAGCTACATGCCGGACGTCAAAGTTTGGGCCGCGGTGCTGCTGGTGCAGTCGGTGCCGTATTTCGCGTCGCTGCTGATGTCGCTGATCAGCGCCATGCCGCGCCTACCGGCAGGCCTGATCGGACCGCTGCAGGAGATGCGAGACCAGGAGCCCACCCCAAGGCAGAGTGCAAGAACTACAGAGCCGCGCAAGGCCGAGGCTGATACGGCCGCGCAGACGCGACAGGCGCCAGACCAGTTGTCATAGGTCGGCGCGTCGGGAGGAGATGCCTCAGGCCGCGACGGATTCCCGCCGGTAGGCGATGGCCTTGACCCAGGCATCCATCGCGTTGTTCGCCAACGGCATCGGTGCCTCCAGAAAACTGATCACGAAGCGGTCCCCCTGATCGACAACGCCGATGGAGCGTGGGCGTACCGCCATGACCTGGGCATTGGGCAGATGGGTGCCGAAGCAGAACACGATGTGCTTAGCGGCAACGATGTTCTCCGCGATCTCACCCTGAGGTAGCGCGCTGGTATGGGCGAAATGGTCGAATACCGAAATTAAGCTTGAGATTTCATGCGCTTCGACACAGTCGCGCAGGTAGGCGATGATGGCGTCGACGTCCGTATAGGTGGTTTCAGACTTGAGCACCTCCAGGGTAAACACGGGGTACTTGTCCTGTAGCAGGGTCTTTTTCATGCTTGGTTTCCTGTTTTAAGCTTGGGGGATTAGAGGATCAATGGCCCGGTAGACAGATGCGATGCTTGACCACGGCGATACCGGTGCGCACCAGCAATAGCGCCACGATGGCGGTCAGCAGCAACAGCAGACCAGCGCCGATCCAACGATAGGCGTCAGTCCCGGAGAGCTCGTACATGACCATGCTGGCGATGCTGATGGCGGCAAGCGGAAATGAGTACGCCCACCAGCTGAGAAAGAACTTGAGCCGGGCAAAGCGCCCGACCTGGGTAAACAACAACAGGGTCAGAAATAAGCCGGCGTAGTAAAGCACACGCGCAAAGGTGTCGAGCTCGCCGCCGGTGAGGCGCGTATAGGCGATAAAGCCCACCGCCGGTGGCGCGATCAGAATAAACAGCGTCGGCATCAGCCGCTCATCGATGGGATGATGGAACAGCACCCGATAGAAAATAATGGTGAGCAAGATGCCCCAGAAAAGCACGCCAATGCTGAAAAAGAACCAGGAGACATCCAGATAACCCAGCTTCACTCCGGCCACAGGCACCAGCACGTTGCCCACCGCGGGGATGAACCAGGCCGGGTTCATGTGCTTGATCTCGAAGTGCTCATGGTGAATCCAAACATTGACCACATAGAGCGTGAACAGCAGATGCAGCGCGGCGCCAACGAGCCACAGGGGCTCACTAACGCGCGCATCAATGGGCAAGAAAGCGATCGACAGCAACAACAGGCTGATCGAAATGGCCGGGAAGAAGTTCAGCTTCACCGGATGCCGCAACTCGCCGACGACGGCATCGGTATACAACAGCAATTTCGAAAAATACAAAAGCGCCAAGATCACAAAAACAGTGGCGCTGGTACCGGCGAGCCAGGGATTGATGTTCAGATCGATACCGAACACATGCTGCGCCTTTTCCCAGGCGATGGTCAGACCAGTTAGGCCCATGACCATCGCAAAAAACGAGATGGGCAGATTGGGCAGTCGCCGATCGGCGACCGCGACGGATTGGTTCATTGCGACAAACTCCAGGTGCACGATTCTTGAGGGAAATTGTAAGGATTACCCGCGCAGGCGCATTGAAAATCCGCAAGCGTGCCCAACTGCCCTGTGATCCGAGGCCGGGTTCTGGCAAAGTGACGCCTGACCACGATTGACCCGAGCGATTCGATATGTCCTGGAAAACCGCACACCGCTCCTTCTACTACCAAGGTGCCCCCGAGCCCGAGGACCTGGTCTTGCCGCCGCATGAGACCGCCCTGCTCTGCATCGACGTGCAAAACTACGGCCTGGCCCTGCACGATGACCCCGCCGAGCGCGCCCGCTGGGCACCGTTCCACGAACGCATGCGCGGCACCGTG
>JAZBOA010000512.1:0-5810 GCA_036350935.1 Anderseniella sp.
CCAATGCAGCCGCAATGTCAAACATGGGCCGAATGGGCTTGTTTCTTGACGTGTGAGCCCAATCAGCCAAGATACTTCAAATCCGAACCTTCGTGCCGTTGACCGCAGAGCCATGTACGAGGACCGATGGTTCTGGTAACAATACTACTTGCCCCATTGACCGCATCTGTTCCTTCCTAGTCCGGGTGCGGTGCTCTTCACCCATTGCCGACATCTGGTCATAAGCCGACCACCCTGTTCGTGGTCCAGGGACGAGATCTGCTTCTGGTCGATCGGCATCCCCTTTGACCGTCCATCTGTGACGTGGTATACTTACAGGCCGGAGCCATCGGTACACGACATGAGGGATGGTCATGCAGCAGCATTCACTCCTGCAAACGAAGCTCTATATTCCGCCCATCCGGCGGGAGCTGGTCTCGCGCCCGCGCCTGCTCGATTGGCTGAACGCAGGGCTTCACCGCAATCTGATGCTCGTCTCCGCGCCGGCCGGATTTGGCAAGACCACGCTGGTCGCCGAATGGCTAGCCGTTTGCGAACGACTCGAACCAAAGGTCCGCACTGCCTGGCTGTCGCTGGATGAAGGCGACAACGACCCGGCCCGCTTCCTGGCCTACCTGATCGCTGCCCTGCGGACCATCGAGGCCAACATTGGTAAAGGGGCGTTGAGCGCGCTTCAATCCCCCCAGCCCCCACCGGCCGAAGTCGTCCTGACCCAACTGATTAACGAGATCACCGCCATCCCTCGCAGCATGATCCTCGTCCTCGATGACTACCATCTGCTCGAAGCCCAAGCCATCCACGACGCTCTCACTTTCCTGCTCGAGCACTTGCCATCGCAGATGCACGTGGTCATCGCCAGTCGTGAGGATCCTCCGCTTCCACTGGCCCGTCTGCGTGCCCGGGACCAGTTGATCGAACTGCGTGCTACAGACTTGCGCTTCACTTCCTCCGAAGCTGCCGACTTTCTCAACCGGGTGATGGGCTTGGGCCTTTCGGCGGAAGACGTCGCCGCGCTAGAGGCTCGAACCGAAGGCTGGATCGCAGGGCTGCAATTGGCAGCCCTTGCCTTGCAAGGGCCGATTTCCATGCAAGGACGCAAAGACCCAGCCACCCTCATAGAGTCCTTTACCGGCAGTCACCGCTTTGTACTGGACTACCTGGTTGAAGAAGTCCTGGAACAGCAGTCGAAAAGCATCCAGACCTTCTTGCTGCAAACTACCGTCCTCAAGCGACTGACCGGTTCTTTATGTGATGCCATTCTAAGCAGGGGGGCAGAAGAGCAGCGGAGCGAGTGGGATCCTGATACCTCTGCTCCCCACCTCCCCAGCTCCTCCGCCTCTGGTCAGGAGATCCTGGAACATCTCGAACGCAGCAATCTCTTTGTCATCCCCCTGGATGAGGAGCGTCGTTGGTATCGCTATCACCATCTCTTTGCCGATCTGCTGTGGCAGCGTTTGCACCGGACCCAACCAGAACAAATACCAGGTCTGCATGGCAGGGCCAGTCTGTGGTACGAGCAGAACGGGTTCGTCGATGAGGCGATAGAGCACGCTCTGCGGGCCGAGGATTTCGGACGAGCAGCGGACCTGGTCGAGGGTCGCGCCGAGACCCTATGGGGAAGTGGTGAGCAAATCAGATTGCAGGGCTGGCTGGAAGCATTGCCTGCTGAACAGGTGTGTTCCAGGCCGCAGCTCTGCATCTTTCACGCTTGGGGTCTGTTCGCAAGCGGCCAGCAAAGTGCGGCTGAACAGAGTCTCCAGGCCGCCGAACGGGCGCTTGACCGCACCGCTGGTCGTGAAACGGACGCCGCGCCGGCGAAGCGAGTCCACATGCCTGTCTCTGACATGACAAAGATTCAAGGCCGGGCAGCCGCCGTCCAGGCGTTCATGGCTTCTTTCCGGGGAGATGTGTCAGAGATCATTCAATACTCGCGCCAGGCGCTTGAATGTCTGCCCGAGCAGGACTTGGTCTGGCGCAGCAGCGCCGCCATTGCCTTAGGGGATGCATACAGTTTCAATGGCGAGTTGGTGGCAGCTTGCCGGGCCCGCCTGGAAGCGCTGGAGGCGAGCAAAGCGACAGGCAACTGGTACATGATCCTGATTGCGAGTATGAAACTGGCAGTCACCCTTAGGCAGCAGGGTCAGTTGCAGCGGGTCATAGAAACCTGCCAGCAACAGTGGCAACTAGCAAAGGAAAGCGGGCTGTCCCAGACGGCAGTAGTTGGCTGGCTGTTGGCGGTATGGGGCGAGGTCCTGGCTGAGCTGAATGACCTGGAGAGGGCAATTGATCGGGCGGAAAGAGGCACCGAGCTGACCGAGCGTAGCGGCGATGTGGCGATGATCGGTTGGAGCTACGTGTGCCTGGTGAGGGCCTTGTTTTCCCGAGGAGATATGGCCGGCGCCGAAGAGATTATCCAGAAAATGGAGAATATCGCTCGAGAAACCCATGTACCTCCCTGGATCACGAGCTTGATGGCAGCTTGGCAAGCGCGGATCTGGCTAGCACAAGACAAGCTGGATGCTGCATCGCAGTGGGCGCAAGAACGTGGACTGGATGCCGATCGGGATCCCGCATTGGTGCACGAGATGGAGTATATCGCACTTGCTCGTCTGTTGATTGCACAAGGACGACAGGATGAAGCTTCAAAGCTGTTGCGGCGCCTTCTCGACGCAACAGAAGCGGGTGGACGTATATCGAGAGCGATCGAGATTCTGAACCTCCAAGCACTATCCGCTCAGGCCGGAGATGATACGGCCAAGACCATGACCTCGCTGGAGCGAGCCCTCTCTCTCGCTGAGCCAGGAGGCTTTGTCGGCATCTTTGTGGATGAAGGGCCGCCGATGGCCTGTCTGCTTTACCAAGCACTCGATCGTGGGATTGCGCCAGATTATACGCGTCGGTTGTTGGCAGCGTTCCCCGTTGTCGAACCGGAAAAAACTGCCCCATCCTCAACAAAAGTCCCCAAATCTGAATTGATTGAACCTCTTAGCGAGCGCGAAATTGAGGTATTGCAACTCATTGCCGAAGGACTGACCAATCGAGAGATCGCGACCAGGCTTTTCCTCTCGGTGAACACGGTCAAGGTCCACAGCCGTAATATCTACGGCAAACTGGGTGCCCACAACCGGACGGAGGCAGCTGCCAGGGCACAAGCCTTGGGGATCTTGCCCTCCACCTGATCGCTCCGATGCCTGAGACAGGCATCGGCACATACCAGAATAGCACAACCTGGCGGGCCAACCGATAGCGGTCCGCTTTTTTGCTGTCCTCGGGCCTACCCCCTAAGCTTCAGACCTGCAATAACCCCCTGAATAGTACGTTTGGGTGATGACACTAATACCAACTTGCGAATACAGTACGGGTGCGAGAGGAAGTTTATGATGAGAGCACTTAAACAGAAGCCTACGCTTGACCGACCAGCAACCTACCAGGTACAAGTGCCGGGCGAACTCGACGAGAGTTGGTCAGATTGGGTCGCAGGGATGACCATAGCGGTCGAAAGCGAGGGCGAGGGGCCGCCGGTCACCACCTTGACGGGCACCATGGACCAGGCCGCACTGCACGGCGTGCTGCGCCGGCTCTATTCCGTGGGATTGCCATTGATTTCGGTCAATCGTATCGAGGGCTAGTCCCCTCGTTCAGTGTTGAATAGACCAGAAAGAACAGGAGGTTGCATACCGTGAAACAAGAAAACAGGTCTCGGAGAATGAAAAGAGTACGGAAGGCAGTGCTTGTCGTAGCCGTTCTCATTGCGCTGTCGTTGTTCGTGTCCCTCATCATAGTCTGGCCTTCTATATCGCTTCCGCGACGCCCCTTCTCAGCGCCTGAGCCAGCATATCACAGCTTGGAGGAAATTCTTTCCCATCCTCGGCCGATTACCATCCGCACCTATTCTACCGGCATAATGCAAACAACCCGATCCGCCATTATGAATTTGGAGCACGAACAGGCCCAAAATATCAAAGATGAAGTCATTGAGATACCCGTCAACGTGGGTCTCATCCAGCATCAGGAGTTTGGCGCGTATCTGATTGATGCAGGGCTCGATCAAGCTTATGTTCACAACCCACATGGCACGATCAAGGGTCTTATGGTCAAGAGTTATCTGGGGAAAGGCAGCCAGGAACCCGACACGCATATTGCTGCGATTCTGAACCAGGAAAGCATTCAACTAGAAGGCGTTTTCCTCACCCACTTGCATCAGGATCATACGGCTGGGATTGTCGATTTGCCCAAGGACATTCCTTATGTCGCGGGGAAGAATGAACGCTATGTCAATTTCAGGTTCTTTATGCAAAGTGATCATTTGGCTGGGATAGATGCATTGTATGAAATTGATTCTGCCGAGGGCATTGATTTACCGCCACTGGGGAAAGCTGTGGATCTCTTTGGGGATGGTTCGCTGTGGGCGATCTCGTCAAGTGGGCACAGCGCAGGGCATATGATCTTCCTGATCAACGGCATCGATGAACAGATTCTTTTCACCGGCGATGCCTGCAACGATCATTACCAATTTGAGATGGGAATCGGGCCGGGATTTTACTCCAGCGACCTTGAAGGTGGCCAGGAGGCTTTGGAGCGCATTATTCTCTTCAAAGAACGCTATCCAAAAGTCAAACTGGTCTATGGACATGATCTCAAGACCCACTAGCGTAAGCTATGTGCAACCAGAGGGGAAACCGCCCTCGAAGTCGAGATTCTGAACTTTCTCGTGGGGCAAGATAGGCAGGCGAGTTGTGTGTGCACGGGAGTTGGTTCAAACGAGAAACGAGTGATAAAGACAGTGTCGAAGCCGAAGCTTTCGCGCGAAGCGCTTCGCATGAACAGCGAAAAGGAGTAAAGATATGGAGACCTATCAGGTGCCGAATGGAAAACCCTATCGTAATTGGCAAGCGGTGTTTGATGATGCTCAACCACCTCATTGTTGGTGACGCAGAATTAACAACATGGGCAATGCAGGATGAAATCCTTGTCAGTACAGTTGACGGAGCACGCGGGAAACAGGAGGTGCAGCGTTCAGCCACCATGATTCGTACGTTTCATGCAACCTATCCTCATGTACAGATATGGTTTTCGCATGATAAAGATCATCTGTAGATGTCGTGTTTTTTCACCAGAGAGAGTAACCCTAGCTCAAGCGGTAGTGTAACCCAAGTTTATAGACAGGGAGGAACAATGTATACGATCACCATAGACCGTAGCCGGTGCAAGAAAGATGGGCTGTGTGCCCGTGTGTGCCCCAAGGACATATTCGTCCAACGGGAAAAGCTGACAATACCTGAACTGATGAATGAAGAAGGCTGCATTGCTTGTGGCCATTGCGTAGCCATCTGCCCTCAAGGTGCGGTTTGCCATTCCGAGTTCCCATCGACCGCGATTCGGACAATTCAGGTTGAGGAGATGCCCACAGAAGAACAAGTGATGACGTTGCTCAAGTCCCGGCGCTCCATCCGGGCTTTTCGAGACAAGCCGCTGGCGAAAGAGACCATCGAGAGCATCATTGACGGGGCGCGCTTTGCGCCCAGCGGGCACAACTCGCAAAGCACAGAGTACCTCGTTGTTCAGGACAAAGCTGTGTTGAACCAGGTCTCTGCGACGGTCATCGACTATCTCAGGTTCGAAATCAGACGTTTTGGCAACCCACTATTCAGGACGCTCGTGTTGTTGGCAGCCCGAGAAAAGGCAGAGAGTGGGCTGCACGAAATACCCGGATTCAAGCGGATGATACGGGCGTTTGAATCGGGCGCCGATCCGATCCTCAACGGGGCACCAGTGTTGCTGGCCTTTCATGCGAAAAGGACCGTAGGCTA
>JAZBOA010000513.1:0-4393 GCA_036350935.1 Anderseniella sp.
CCATGGTCGATTCACGATTGTTCGAGCGGGCATACAGTTCCACGCAGCCCTCGATCACCACATACAGAAAATCTGCCGGATCGCCCTCGTTGATAAGGTCTAGTTGGGCGGGAAACGTCTGCAGGTATGACGCCGCCATCACTTCCGAAAAACACTCTTCGCCCATGTTCCGGAAGAGTCGCAGTTCCCTCACTTGAGGCAAATCTGAAGATCGCACTGGCAGTTCCACTTGACAATTATCAAGGATCAATCCGGCAAAGCTAGCAGGACGGATTGATGACTGCAAATGCACCCTTGATCAGCCGCTATCGGTCTGTTGCGCAACGATGCCGAACGGCTTGTTTGTATCGCGAGACCCGAAATCGTTGATCTGAATCAACCTCGTTGCCTTCAACCGACCCAGCTTCACGTGTGAGCGCAACGTTGTGCGGCGTGATCGCCGTGCATTCTTGAGGGGCAGTACGATGCAAACTTTGCAGGGCGTCACACCCGGACAACAAAACAGAATACTCGGCATGAGCACTCTGGCCTTTACGGTCTGCTTCGCCGTATGGACCATCTTTTCCATCATCGGGGTCAAGATCAAGCAGGACCTGGGACTGAGCGATACCCAGTTCGGCCTGTTGGCCGGCACTCCCATTCTGACTGGTTCGCTGTCACGGATCTTCCTTGGCATCTGGACCGACCAGTACGGCGGACGCATCGTCTATGTGCTGACCATGCTGGCAGCCGCGGCCGCCACCTTCGCCCTGTCCTATGCGACGACCTACGAGATGATGCTGCTGGCCGCGCTTGGCGTCGGCCTGGCGGGCGGTTCCTTTGCGGTCGGCATTGCCTACGTCTCCAAGTGGTATCCGAAGGAAAGGCAAGGGACCGCACTTGGCATCTTCGGTGCCGGCAATGTGGGCGCGGCAGTGACCAAGTTCGTTGCGCCTTTCGTGATGGTGGCATTCGGCTGGACAGCCGTGGCCCAGGTGTGGGCGGCGGCGCTGGTTGTCATGGCGGTGATCTTCTGGATCACCACGGAAGATGACCCGGACCTGAAGGCCCGGCGAGCATCAGGTGCCAAGGCCAAGGGTGCGCTGCTGCAGATGGAGCCGCTCAGGAACCTGCAGGTCTGGCGCTTCGCAATCTACTACTTCTTCGTGTTCGGCGCCTTCGTTGCGCTCGCCCTGTGGCTGCCACGCTATCTCGTTGGCGTCTACGAACTCGACATCAAGACCGCTGGCATGGTCGCCGCGTTCTATTCGATCCCGGCATCGATCTTCCGCGCCTATGGCGGGCACCTGTCAGACAAGTACGGCGCGCGCACGGTGATGTACTGGACCTTCGGCGTGTCGGTGGTGGCAACCTTCATGCTGTCCTATCCCGATACCGACTACGTGATACATGGCATTCGCGGCCCGATCACCTTCTCGACCAGCATGGGCCTGGCCCCGTTCATGGTGTTGATCTTCGTGCTCGGGTTCTTCATGTCCCTCGGCAAGGCAGCCGTGTACAAGCACATCCCTGTCTACTACCCGGAACATGTCGGCTCGGTTGGCGGTCTGGTTGGCCTTATTGGCGGCCTTGGCGGCTTCGTCCTGCCCATCATGTTCGGCGTCCTGCTTGATCTCACCGGCGTGTGGACCAGCTGCTTCATGCTGCTGTTCGGTGTCGTTGCCGTGGCGCTTGCCTGGATGCACTTCTCGATCCGGCAGATGGAGAAGGCCGCACTCTCCAAGGAACTGGGCGCGCTGCCGGAACTGCCGGAGATGCAGCCGATCCACAAGCAGGAAGAACATGCCGGTCTTTCCGGTTTGCTACAGGACTGGCGTCCCGAGGACGCCGCTTTCTGGAATGACAAGGGCCGCGCCATTGCCCGGCGCAACCTGTGGATCTCGATCCCCGCCCTGTTGCTGGCGTTCTCGGTATGGATGGTCTGGTCGGTCGTGGTGGCCAAGTTGCCGGGTATCGGTTTCGATTACACCACCGACCAATTGTTCTGGCTGGCGGCGCTGCCGGGTTTGTCCGGCGCAACCTTGCGCATCTTCTACTCGTTCATGGTGCCGATCTTCGGAGGGCGGCTGTGGACTACCCTTTCAACCGCAACACTGCTGATCCCGGCCTTCGGCATCGGCTATGCCGTACAGAACCCTGACACGCCGTACCTGATCTTTCTTGTGCTGGCTCTGCTGTGCGGTCTGGGCGGTGGCAATTTCGCCTCCTCGATGGCCAACATCGCCTTCTTCTTCCCGAAGGCGGAGAAGGGCAACGCGCTGGCTCTCAATGCGGGCCTCGGCAATCTCGGCGTCAGCGTGATGCAGTTCCTCGTGCCTGTCGTGATCAGCACCGGTGCATTCGCCTTTGCTGTCGGCGACGGCCAGGTGGCCAAGGATGGCACCACGATCTGGTTGCAGAATGCAGGCTTCATCTGGGTGCCGTTCCTGATTGTTTCCACCATCGCTGCCTGGGTCGGGATGAACGACATTGCCTCTGCGCGGGCCTCGTTTGCGGAACAGTCGATCATCTTCACCCGGTTCCACAACTGGCTGATGTGCATCCTCTACACCGGCACGTTCGGTTCGTTCATCGGCTATTCTGCGGGCTTCCCGCTGCTGATGAAGACGCAGTTCCCCGAGGTGAATGCGCTGTCCTACGCCTTCCTCGGGCCGCTCGTAGGTGCGCTGTCGCGCGCCGGTACCGGCTGGATTTCCGACCGGTTCGGCGGCGGAAGGGTCACGCTGTGGACGTTCCTCGGCATGATCGTGGCGGTCTG
The DNA here is from genome assembly GCA_036350935.1 of Anderseniella sp. Classification (GTDB taxonomy): domain Bacteria; phylum Pseudomonadota; class Alphaproteobacteria; order Rhizobiales; family Aestuariivirgaceae; genus Anderseniella. The sequence goes on from JAZBOA010000513.1 coordinate 2,759, forward strand.
GGGCGTGCTGCAGTTCCTGCCGGACAACGGCCAGGGCGGCAACTTCTGGGGCTTCTTCGCCTGCTTCATGGCGCTGTTCTTCCTGACCGGCGTGGGCAATGCCTCTACCTTCCAGATGATCCCGTCGATCATGCGGCTGGAGATCCCCCGGCTGATGCCCGAGCTCGACAAGGCTGCGACGGTAAAGCAGGCCGAGCGCGAGTCGGCGGCAATCATCGCCTTCACCTCGGCAATCGCGGCCTATGGCGCCTTCTTCATCCCCAAGGCCTACGGCTCATCGATCGCCGCAACCGGCGGGCCGGAAATGGCGCTGTGGGGCTTCCTCGCCTTCTACGTCATCTGCGCCGGGCTGACCTTCTACTTCTACACGCGCAAGGGCGGCTTGCTGCACGACGTTGAACGCGTCGGCAGCAGCCCGGCCGCCGGTGCCGTGCCTGCCAACTGACAGGAGTGTCAAATGTCTCAATTGCTCAATAAGCTCAACTTCCTCGCCCGCAAGAATGTCGGCACCTTCTCCAAGGGTCACGGCGTGGTCACCAACGAAGACCGCTCGTGGGAGGACAGCTACCGCAAGCGCTGGCAGCACGACAAGATCGTGCGCTCCACCCACGGCGCCAACTGCACCGGTTCGTGCTCTTGGAAGATCTACGTCAAGGGCGGGATCGTCACCTGGGAGACCCAGCAGACCGACTATCCGCGCACCAGGCCGGACCTGCCCAACCACGAACCACGCGGCTGTTCACGCGGGGCGTCCTACAGCTGGTACATGTACTCGGCCAACCGGGTGAAATATCCGCTGATCCGCTCGAGGCTGCTCAAGCTGTGGCGAAAGGAACGCGCGGTGCGGACGCCGGTTGCGGCCTGGGCGGCCATCCAGGAAGACCCGGCCAAGCGGCGCGACTACATAAAGGTTCGCGGCCTCGGCGGCTTCGTACGGGCCAAGTGGGACGAGGTCAACGAGATCATCGCTGCCGCCAATGCCTATACGGCAAAGCGGTGGGGTCCGGATCGCGTCATCGGCTTCTCGCCGATCCCGGCCATGTCGATGGTGTCCTATGCGGCGGGCTCGCGCTACCTGTCATTGATGGGCGGCGTGTGCATGTCGTTCTACGACTGGTACTGCGACCTGCCACCCGCGTCACCGATGACCTGGGGCGAGCAGACCGACGTGCCGGAAAGTGCTGACTGGTACAACTCGGGCTTCCTGATGCTCTGGGGCTCGAACGTGCCGCAGACCCGCACGCCGGATGCCCACTTCTACACTGAAGTCCGCTACAAGGGCACCAAGTCGGTCGTGGTCTCGCCGGACTATTCGGAAGCGGCAAAGTTCTCCGACATGTGGCTGCACCCGAAGCAGGGCACTGACGCCGCCCTTGCGATGGCAATGGGTCACGTCATCCTGCGCGAGTTCCATCTCGACCGGCAGGCGGAGTACTTCGAGGATTACTGCCGCCACTACACCGACATGCCGATGCTGGTGAAGCTGGTGAAGAAAAACGGCCACTACGTGCCGGACCGGCTGTTGCGCGCGGCTGACTTCAAGGGTGCGCTGGGCGAGAAGAACAACCCTGACTGGAAGACGGTCGCCATTGACGCCAAGTCCGGCAAGGCCGTCGCTCCCAATGGTTCGATCGG
>JAZBOA010000514.1:0-2121 GCA_036350935.1 Anderseniella sp.
ATGTTCCTGAATTTGATCCGAGAGGCATGCGGGTCGGGCTGGGCGCCGGAGGAAGTACATTTCGAACACCCGCGGCCCGATAGCCATTCCGAGCATTCTCGAGCCTTCGATGCGCCGGTCTATTTTTCTCAACCGACCAATGCATTGCTCTTCCGCGACAACCTGTTGTCTCGGTTGATGCCGGCAAGTGACCCTACCCTCATGGCGTTGTCGAGCAATTGCCTTGTGCAGCTATCGAACACCTACAATCGGCCCATGACGCTGTTTGATCAGATATCGAGCGCAATTCGTTCAGGTCTTGCTTCAGGTTATCCGTCGTTAAAGCACATGGCACGCGAACTTCGAGTATCCCCTGGTGCGGTCCAGCGCGAATTGGCCGAAAATGGCACGACGTTCAAAAACTTGGTTGAGAATTTGAGGCGCGAGCTGGGTATGAGCTACCTGCGCCAGCGCCAACTGCCCATTTCGGAGATCTCGCTCCTGCTCGGCTACTCCGAACTATCGGCCTTCTCGCGCGCGGTCAAGCGGTGGACAGGGGCCTCGCCAAGCACAGTCCGCGAGGCCCTTCGGCAGTCGTGATGTCTCAGGCCTGTTCAATAGCTTCGAGTGACTCCGGCAGGATTTGCCCGCCATCAACGATGATCGTCTGGCCGGTGATGTAACCGGCTTCCCTCGATGCAAGGAACAGCGCGGCGTTGCCGATATCCTCGACGCGGCCGAGTTTCTTCAGCGGGATGGAAGCCGCCATGGTCTTCAGATAGTCGTCGCCCAAGCCTTCGAGACCCTCGGTAATAATGTTGCCCGGCAATACTGCGTTTACCGTGATACCATACTTGGCGAGCTCGATGCAGGCAGTGCGCATGAAGCCGAGTTGGCCGGACTTTGTGGCGCCGTAGTGCGACCAGCCCGGGAAGCCGGTTTGCGGACCGGTGATGGAGGATGTCAGCACTACGCGGCCCTCACCTGATTTCTTGAGCCACGGCAGGCATGCCTTAACCGACAGAAAATTGCCGCGCAGGTTGGTGGCCATGACTTGGTCCCACTCGGCCGGGTCCATCTCCTCGATCTTGGTTTGAGGATAGACGCCGGCATTAGCACACAGGATGTCGATCCCGCCGAAGGCGTCTGCGGTGGCCTTAGCCATCGCCTGGCTCTGATCCCAGTCTGCTACGTCGGCAGGGAAGCTTTGGGCGTCGTTGCCGATCTCCTTCGCCGTAGCGGCGGCGGCGCCAGCATCACGTCCAACGATCATCACCTTGGCACCCTGGTTCGCAAATACCCGAGCAATACCCTTGCCGATACCCTTGCTGGCACCAGTAACGATGACGGATTTTCCCTTGATGGATGTTAGCATTGGTTTCCTCCTCTTCAGACGTGTGACGGCTAACTATCGGTGGGCACAGAATTACGCTTCCTCCGCACACTCGCAGCAAGCCAGGCAAGGTAGACGATCACTAATAGCAATGCGGCTGCCGACATGGTGAGCGAGCCGAGTGTTGGCACCATGGGCGTGTAGCCCGACACCATTTTGGCATAGAGCCATTCGGGCACGGTCGAATCTGCGCCGGTGGAAAACAGCGACAGAGGAAAGTTACCCCATGACAGCAGGAAGGCGAAAATGCCGCCCGAGACAATGCCGGGGGCAAGTATAGGCAGGGTGACTTCCCTTAGTACCTGCCAGCGGCTTGCGCCAAGGTCAAAGGCAGCTTCTTCAAGTGCTGGATCAAAGCTGTAGGCTTGGATCGACATGATCAGAATGACAATCGGCACGATCCAGATCATGTGCGCGAATACAGCGGTTTGCCAACTGGTTATGACGCCAAGGGCGGAAAACCATAGCAGCAGGGCAAGCCCAAGCACGGCTTGCGGAAAGAAGATCGGCAACAGCACCAGCTTCTGGTAGAGCTTACGCCCCTTCCAGTCATAGCGGGCAAATGCCAGCGCGCCGAAGAACGCCAGCACCACGGAGAACACTGTCACCAGCGCGGCGACGGACAGAGAGGTCCACAGCAGATCGCGCACCGACAGCGACTCCAGTGTCTTGCTGTACCACTCCGTTGTGTAACGGGTTATCGGAAAGCGGAAATAGCGCTGCTTCGAGAACGAGGCCAGCACCACAGC
>JAZBOA010000515.1:0-7125 GCA_036350935.1 Anderseniella sp.
CCGACGGGCTTGAGAAATCCGTGATAAAGTCCTCGAAACGCTGCAACAATACGGCCGGAGAAGCAGCCCTCAACAAGGTTGCCCGGAGGGTTGTTTCGGGTGCGGAGAACCCTCCAACCTTCTCGTTGCGGGTGTTCGACATCCGCCAGGCCGGCAACAAGAAGCTGGTCAATGCATTTGCCTTGCCGGGTGGGCGGATGGTGTTTTCAGCAGGGTTGATCGACGATGCCCAGTCGGCTGACGAAGTTGCAGGCGTGCTGGCGCACGAACTCGGACACGTGGCGCTGCGCCATCCGGAAGCGGCGATCGTGCGGGTGTACGGGTTGCAGATGCTGCTGAACCTGTTTAGCGCCGGCCAGGGCGCGGAAACCCTGTCCAATCTTGCGGGCGTGCTTGCGGTGCTGCGCTACAGCCGGGCTGCCGAGGCTGAGGCCGACGAATATGCCGTCAAGGGCCTGAACGAGGCACAGGTCGATCCGAAAGGACTGCAAACATTCTTTGCGCGGCTGCTGAAGAAATCCATGCCGGGCCTCAGCCCGAAAAGCACCGGCGGCGACGGCGTAGAGAACATAGACGAGAACTCGCTCGGGTCCCGGTTGAAACCGCTGGCCGACATGTTCTCGACCCACCCGGGAACCGAGGCGCGGATCGACGCAATCAGGCCGCGCCCCGGCGGCACCCAGCCCCCGGTGCTGACGCAAGCCGAATGGGCAGCATTGAAGAACATATGTCAGTGAAGGGAATCAGCGATCCTGATTCTGGCGGACCATCCGCCCGGCTGCGATGTAAAGGGCCGCACAAACCACCACCACGATGATCAGCAGGCCAAGGCCCACCGTCTCCGCGGCGGTCAGCGTGTCTATGCCCCTGCCCTGCACTGTGGTGATGCTGTACCAGAGCGCCCCGCCAACCAGCGCGCAGGCGGCTGCGCACAAGGCCAGCATCGGCCTCATCACCCGCAGGATGAGCAACAGGAACGGCCTGTCCTGAAGATTGCCGGCCATCATTCCCCCTGTTGATCTCCGCCCGCCCGGGTTCAACCCTTGAGGTAGCCCGGACAGCCCGAATTCTTCCACTTCCGGTTCAGCGTGTACAGACGCAGCGTTGCTCCATAGACGGCCTGTGCGCCCGTCCTGCAGGCGGCGTTGCGGCAAACGCCGCGGGTTTTCGAATAGGCCCGGCGGATTTCATCGCGGGTGGGCGTCTCGCCGCGCTGGGCACGGCGCAGCTCGTTGCGGAAATACGCTCCCACGTCCCGATTGCGATTGACGATGCGCAGGAACTGCGGGCGGATGTTCTGGCTGAATTCGGCCTTGAGTGCAGCGCACTGTGCGCTTGCGGCGGCATGCGGCGCAAGCGGCGAAAGCAGCGCGCCAGACAGAATTGCCGTTGCCAGCAGTGTACGGCCAAGCCTTGTTCTCATATGTGTCGGTCCCTCGGGTTGCGTAGCCATTGCGGCCAATGTCAGCCCCCGTCGCTGGACTCGAGTCCTACAGGCAGAACGGGCAAATCACAACCTCCAGCTGATCAGGCACCGGGTGAGAAGCGGCCGGCGTTCTGCTCGATCACGTGTGCCAGCTGGAAAAGCGTCGCCTCGTCGAACGGCTTGCCGATGAGCTGCAAGCCCAGTGGAAGGCCCTTGCCATCGAGCCCGGCCGGCACCGCAAGTCCTGGCAGACCCGCCATGTTGACGGTCACGGTGAAGATGTCATTCAGGTACATCTTGACCGGATCGGACGCCATGTCCTGGTCTGCGACGCCAAACGCGGCCGACGGGGTGGCCGGGGTAAGGATGGCGTCGACCCCATCGGCGAACACGGTTTCGAAGTCGCGCTTGATCAAGGTGCGCACTTTCTGGGCCTTCACGTAGTAGGCGTCGTAGTAGCCCGCAGACAGCACATAGGTGCCGATCATGATGCGGCGGCGGACTTCCGGACCGAAGCCCTCGGCGCGGGTGTTCTCGTACATCGAGATGATATCGTCACCGGGCACCCGCAGCCCGTACCGCACGCCGTCATAGCGGGCAAGGTTCGACGACGCCTCGGCAGGAGCGACGATATAATAGGCCGGAAGCGCATATTTCGTGTGTGGCAGCGAGATGTCGACGACTTCGGCCCCGGCATCCTTGAGCCAGTCGATGCCCTTTTGCCAAAGTGCCTCGATGTCGGCCGGCATGCCGTCCACCCGGTATTCCGCCGGTACGCCGATCTTCATGCCCTTGACCGGCTTGCCGATGGCAGCCTGGTAGTCCGGCACCTCGATATCGACGGAGGTTGTGTCCTTCGGATCCACGCTGGCCATGGACTTCAGCAGGATGGCGCAGTCGCGCACATCACGCGCAATCGGACCGGCCTGATCCAGCGACGAGGCGAAGGCGACGATGCCCCAGCGCGAACAACGGCCATATGTAGGCTTGATGCCGACGGTGCCGGTGAAGGCGGCGGGCTGGCGGATCGAGCCGCCGGTATCCGTTGCGGTGGCGCCGGCGCAAAGCCGCGCAGCCACGGCGGCGGCCGAACCGCCCGATGAACCGCCGGGCACCAGGTCCTTGTTGTCGCCCTTTGCCTTCCACGGGTTCTTGACCGGCCCGTAGAAGGACGTCTCGTTGGACGAGCCCATGGCGAACTCGTCCATGTTCAGCTTGCCCAGCATCACCGCCCCGTCGCGCCACAGGTTGGCGGTGACGGTTGATTCGTACGGCGGCCTGAAGCCGTCAAGGATGTGGCTGCACGCCTGGGTGTGCACGCCCTCGGTGGCGAACAGGTCCTTGATGCCGAGCGGGATACCTTCGAGCGGGCCGGCCTTGCCCGCGGCGATGCGCTGGTCGGAGGCCCTGGCCATTTCGCGCGCCTTGTCCGGTGTCTCGACGATATAGGCGTTGAGATCGCGGTGGGCCTCCATGGCGGCAATGTAGGCGTCGGTGAGTTCGACGGCGCTGCAGTCCTTGTTGTCGAGGGCGGCACGTGCTTCTGCAATGGTGAGGCGGGTCAGGTCGGACATGTGTGATTTCCGTTGTGGATCGGAACAGGCGGGTTGTGCAGTGGCTTGCCGGGTTATTCCACGACCTTCGGCACCATGTAGAAATTGTCGTCGCTTTGAGGCGCGTTGGCGGTGACGCGCCCGGGATAACCGCCATCCGTCACCTCATCCTCGCGCTTGCGCATCTGCATGCTCACGACCGAGGTCATCGGCTCGACGCTGGCGGTATCGACCTCGTTGAGGAGTTCGATCCAGTCGAGAATACGGTTCAGCTCACCTTCGAGCTTCGGCACTTCATTGTCGGAAATGCGGATGCGGGCGAGCCGGGCAATGCGGCGCACTGTAGCCTGGTCAACAGACATCGGCTTGTTGTCTCCAATTCAGGGGCCGGAATTGCGATGCCTGATAGCACCGGCATCCGGCCCCGGCAATGGCGAATGGCGTCACACGCTGGCCGAAAGGTCCAGCGTCTGGCCGATATACGGCACTTTTACGCGGTCTGCCTTGTCGGCCATGGCGTTGACGAACGGATCGGCATCGGGAATCAGCAGCGGGAACGTGCCGTAGTGACACGGGATCACGGTCTTGAAGTCGAAATAATGCCGGCAGGCCGTGGCGGCCGTGACCGGGTTCATGGTGAAGCGGTCGCCGATCGGCACGATACCGATGGTGGGCCGGTAAATCTGGGCGATCAGCCCCATGTCGCCGAAAATGTCTGTGTCGCCCATGTGGTAGAGCACTGGCGCACCGTTGGCATGGGGGCGAATGACGACGCCGCACGGATTGCCGAGATAGACACCACCCGATGACGAAGAGTGATCGGCCCGCACGAACGTGCACATGAAGTCCCTGTGATAGACTGCGCCACCGGTATTGGTGGGATCGTAGGTCTCGACGCCTTTTTCATGCAGGTGGACTGCAAGTTCATAAACCGCGCACAGCGTTGCGCCGGTCGCCTTGCAGATTTCCACCGTATCGCCGATGTGGTCGTCGTGGCCATGAGTGAGAATGACGTGGGTGCAGCCCGCCGCCGCCTTGTCAACGCTGCCTTCGAACTTCGGGTTACCGGACAGAAACGGATCGATGAGAATGACCGTATCGGCGAATTCCAACCTGAACGCCGAGTGTCCGAACCAGGTTACCTTCATGCGCTTGCTCCCTTGTTTTGTCATGTAGGCCATGCGTGCGGCCAATTGCATGCCCGCAGCGGTCAGCGTAAGCAGACGAAATGTCCACCGTTCTGTCCAGCCCGGAAGAGCTTGCCGTTCTTCTTGATGCCCCTGCCCCGCTGATCGGCCTCGATCTGGGCAGCAAGACCATTGGCGTTGCGGTGTCGGACCGGCTGCGGGGCATCGCCAGCCCGCGCGAAACGGTGAAGCGGACAAAGTTTGCCGCGGACGCTGCACGGCTGCTCGATATTGCCGCAACGGAAAAAGCGGCCGGTTTCGTGCTTGGCCTGCCGGTCAACATGGACGGCAGCCAGGGCCCACGCGTGCAATCGACCAATGCCTTCGCCCGGAACCTGTCAAAGCTCACCGACCTGCCGATCCTGCTGTGGGACGAACGGCTGTCGACTGCGGCGGTCGAGAGGCTGCTGATCGAGGCGGACCGGTCTCGGGCGCGCCGCGCCGAACTGGTCGACAAGATGGCTGCCGCGTGGATCCTGCAAGGTGCGCTGGACCGGTTGGCCGGCATCCGAAGAGCGGCCGGAGGTTAGCCATTTGGCAGTCTTTGAAAGCATCCTGCCAATTTTTGCGCTGATCGTGCTGGGCAACCTTGTAAGGCGCACCGGCCTCATTCCGGAAGCAGACTGGCGCGGCGTGGAGCTTGTTTGCTTCTGGCTGCTGTTCCCGGCGCTGCTGTGCATCACCCTTGCCCGCATCGACCTCGCCAGCCTGCCGGTCGGGCCGCTGGCGATCACCATGCTGGCGCTGACGCTGATCCTGTGGGTGCTGCTGTTTGCCATCAAGCCCGCGCTGCATGCGGCAACGGGCATGACCAACTCGCAGTTCACTTCGGTTTTTCAAGCCGGCTCGCGGTATCACGGCTTCATTGCGCTGGCCATCGTACTGAAGCTCTATGGCGAGGAAGCAGCCGCCTACGTCGCGATCACCATGGCGGTGCTGGTGCCCCCGATCAACGTGGTGAACATCATCGTGCTGGCGACGTTCGGCACCGGACAGTCGCCCGATCCCCGCAACATCGCCAAGGTGGTGCTGAAAAACCCCATCATCTGGGGGGCGGTGTCCGGGCTGGTGCTCAACCTGTCCGGTCTGGGCCTTTGGCCGCCGCTGGAAACCGGGCTTGACCTGTTGGGCCGAGCTGCCCTTGGCGCGGGGCTGCTGGCGGTGGGCGCAGGACTTCGCATCAAGTCGGCGCTGAGGCCCGAATTGCTGGTATGGGCCGGCACCCTGGTCAAGCTGGTCGCGACGCCGCTTCTGGTGGTGTTGCTGTCGTTTGCTACCGGCCTGACCGGACTGGCCTTCGAGGCGGCCATCATCACCGCAGCCGTGCCGACAGCCATGAACGGTTACGTTCTCGCCCGCACCATGGGCGGCGATGCTGAACTGTATGCTGCTACGGCGACGGTGCAGACAGCCCTTGCCTTCTTCACCATCCCGGCCTGGATATGGCTGGCCCGCAGTCTCACTGGCGCCGGCTGAGGATTATACCCGATGAGTGACACCATCGTCGTCCTGCTGCCGGTTTTCCTGACCATCGCGCTTGGCGCTGTGCTCAAGCAGACGGCGCTCATCCGCGACGAGCAATGGTCGGCGATCGAGCACATCGCCTATTACGTGCTGTTTCCGGCCATCGTGACAAAGTCGATTGCGGTGGCTGACTTCAGCGGTGTTCCGGTGGTGCGCATGGCGCTGGCGATGATCCTCGCCATCCTGACCATGTTTGCCCTGGCGCTGGCGCTGCGGCGTCCGCTGCAGGCATCGCTTGGCATGGACGGCCCAGCCTTTTCCAGCTTCTTCCAGGGCGTCACCCGCTGGCACACCTTTCTGGCGCTGGCCATCATGCCGCTGGTTTTCGGTCCGCAAGGGATTGCGCTGGCGGCCCTTGCCGCTGCCGCCATGATCCCGCTGCTGAACGTCGGCGCAGTCAGCGTGCTGGCAACATATGCAGCCGGAACGGCGCCGAGCTTGCGAGGCGTGCTGAAGTCGCTTGCCATCAATCCGTTCGTGCTGTCCAGCCTGGCCGGCATCGGGCTCAACCTGTCAGGTATGGGCCTTGCCGCGCCAATCGAGCAGACGCTGGAACTGATCGGACGCGGCGCGCTGGCGGTGGCGCTGCTGTCGGCTGGTGCAGGGCTCGAGTTCGCACGCTTGCGTCATGCCGGACCTGCCGTCGGCGTGGCGACCGCGTTCAAGCTGGCGCTGATGCCCGCCTTCATGTGGGGCTGGACATGGGCACTGGGCGTCGACGGCCTGCCGCAGGCGGTGGCGATCGTGGCAGGCGGCGTGCCAAGTGCTGCCGCGTCGTACATCCTGGCCCGCAAGATGGGTGGAGATGCGCCCCTGGTGGCGCTCATTCTGACGGCGCAGACGCTTGGCGCGGCACTGACGCTGCCTTTCCTGATCATTTTTGCGCGGCAGGTTTCCGGGTTGCCCTGAATTCCCTGTGAACAGTGTTGACCATAGCCCCACCATACAGCTTGCCACCGGGCCAATGGGCTTCTATAGACACGGCTTTAATGGCTAAAGCTTCTGCATCCCCCGCCCCCATCATCAAGAGCAGGCACCTGCTCGGCATCGCCGACATTTCTCCGGCGGATATCACCACCCTTCTCGATCTGGCTGACAGCTACGCCGATGCGACGCGCAGCGGCGCCAAACATGCCCGGGTTCTGAAAGGCCTCACCCAGATCAACCTGTTCTTCGAGAATTCCACCCGCACCCAGAGTTCGTTTGAACTGGCTGGCAAGCGGCTGGGCGCGGATGTCCTGAACATGGCGGTCGGCACATCGTCCCTTGCAAAGGGCGAAACCGTGCTCGACACCGCGATGACGCTGAATGCCATGCGCCCGCACCTGCTGATCGTGCGGCATCAGTCGTCCGGCGCGGTCGAACTGCTGGCCCAGAAGGTGTCCTGCGCGGTGGTGAACGCCGGCGACGGCCAGCACGAACACCCGACGCAGGC
>JAZBOA010000516.1:0-18481 GCA_036350935.1 Anderseniella sp.
AGGATCATTGCGACATCAATGCCGTCATGCTGGCAACCAGCCTGATCCCGGAGGGTTTTCTGGTCACCAGGTGATGGGTCAGGTCAACATCAGGTCGATGACGCAGTTCCATGTCCTGACGTCATAACCGTATACACTTAATATTGCAAAGAAATCTGGAACGCCATTGTGGTCAGCAGATTCAGACTTGGTCGTAAACAGGGACCGTCTTTACCTGGGTATCATCTGCTGACCATGGACCCGTTCTGGGGACTGGTCGCAGGGACCTGCGCCGAATTGCTCCGAATGGCAGTTCTCAGGTAGATGGCCCGTGTCGACATCTGAACATCTGATAACAAACAATGATGGTTCCGGAGGTTTTCAGAACTGGCGCGGTAGGTTGCTGTTGTTGCCATTGCAGCCTGTCGCTCCCGGCAGAGTCTGTAGCAGCCGCCGGATGAAGGCGCATGCAGTGGCAAGCGCTACTCTCGCCTGAGTGCATCAATCGGATCAAGCGAGGCGGCCCGCCGTGCCGGGAAATAGCCAAAGGCAATTCCCACACAGGCCGAAAACCCGAAGGCGATGGTCACGATTGTCCAGTCAACCAGATACGGCACTCGCAAGACACCTGCCGCCAGCCAGGCAAGCCCCAGGCCCGCCGCGATGCCAAGTATTCCACCAAACAGTGACAGCACCACCGCCTCGACAAGGAACTGCATAAGCACCTGGCGGGCCTGTGCGCCAATCGCAAGCCGGATGCCGATCTCTCGCGTCCGCTCGGTGACCGATACCAGCATGATGTTCATGATGCCGATGCCACCGACCACCAGGCTCACCCCAGCCACCGCCCCGAGCAACGCCGTCAGCACGTTGGTGGTCTGAAGCTGGGTTTCGGCGATCTGCTTCATGTCACGCACTGTAAAGTCATCCTCCTGGCCTGCCCGGATGTTGCGCCGTTCGCGCAGCAGGGCCTCGATGTTGCGCTGTACAGTGGCGGTGTCGGCACCGGAGCGGGCTGACACATAGATGCTGCGGATGTCAGGCGTGCCTGAAATGCGCCGCTGAAACGTTCGAATCGGCATCAGGATGATGTCGTCGCGGTCGGATCCGAATGCCGACTGGCCCTTTTCCTCAAGCAGTCCTATCACCTCACACGACACCTTGCCGACACGCAGACGCTGCCCCAGTGGGGCGACGTTGCCGAACAGTTCCGACCGCACTGTCTGACCCAGGATGCAGGCCGCGCGGCCGCTACGCAGTTCTCCGTCGAGAAAGTCCCGCCCGCTTGCCAGCTCCCAATCCTGGGTTACCAGGTAGGAACTGTCGGTTCCGATCACAGTCGTCGACCGGTTCTCGTTGCCGAAGATCGCGACGACGCCTTGTTGTCCGATCGGTGTCACTGCACGTGCCGAGGGTATCTGCTCGATCATCGCCGATATATCGCCGGCGGTAAAACTCCGCGCCTCGGCGCTTGAGCGGCCGGGTCCGAACTGGCCGGGCCTCACAAACAGCAGGTTGCTGCCCAGCCGGGCCATGTCAGCGGCAACCTTGGCCGTGGTGCCGTTGCCGATTGTCACCATGGCGATGACAGCGCCAACCCCGATGACGATGCCGAGCACGGTCAGGAAGGACCGCATGGCATTTCTGGCAATGGCCTCTATGGCGAGCTTGACGGTTTCGTAGAACATCTAACTGGCCCGCCTGCCGCGCGGATGGTCGGAACTGATCCGCCCGTCCAGAAACTGAACGGTCCGCCGCGCGTAGGCGGCCATCTCCGCCTCATGGGTCACCATGATGACGGTGATGCCTTCGTCACGGTTGAGCTCGTCAAGCAGTTCCATGATCTCGCGGCTCTTGCTCGTGTCGAGATTGCCGGTAGGCTCATCGGCCAGCAGTACGGCGGGTCTGGTCACGATCGCCCGCGCAATGGCCACGCGCTGTTGCTGCCCGCCTGAAAGCTGGCCGGGGGTATGCTGCTCGCGGCCTGTCAGCCCGACACGGTCGATGGCCTGCTGGGCGATCTGGTGACGTTCGCGTGCGGGCACGCCGCGGTAGACAAGAGGCAACTCCACATTCTCTCGCGCCGACGTGCGAGGCAACAGGTTGAACCCTTGGAACACGAAGCCGAGATAATGGCGGCGCAGCAGGGCGAGTTGGTCGTTTGACAAGCTGCCAGTGTCGACGCCGCCAAACAGGTAACTGCCGTCAGTTGGCATGTCGAGGCAGCCGATTACGTTCATTGCCGTCGACTTGCCCGAACCAGACGGCCCCATGATCGCAACGAATTCCCCTTCCTCGATAACGAGGTCCACACCGTCCATCGCACGCACCTCGGCTTCTCCGGCGCCATATACCCGCGACACACTACGCAGTTCGATCAGTGGTGCGGCTGGCGTTGCAGTCGACGGGTTCATAACTCAGACCTGTCAATTCCGTGGTGTGACGGCCTCAAGGATCACCTTGTCACCAGCCTCTATGCCGCCTTCGACAAGCTGGGTACGGCGGCCATCGCTGATGCCGATCTTCACCTTCACTTCTTCCGCCTTGCCATTTTCCTCCAGCCGCCAGATCACCCGCTCTGGCCCGTCTGCCAGCTGAGGCGAAGAACTGCGGAACCTCGGCCTGCCCGGCAGCAGCTTTTCCAGAAAGCTTCGATCATCCTGTTCCGCTACCGGAGGCGAATAGCGCAGCGCTTCATTGGAAATGCTCAACACACCCGATGCCGATTGCACGACGATCTCGGCGGTGGCCGTCATACCGGGGCGCAGCAGCAGATCGTCATTCTCGGCCGTCAGCACCGCCTTGTAAGTCACTACTCCCTGAATGACCTCAGACCCGTAACGAAGCTGGCTTATCTCTGCAGAGAACTTACGGTCCGGATAGGCATCGACGGTAAAGCTTGCCTGCTGGCCCTCGCGCACCTTGCCCACGTCGGCTTCATCCACGTCCACCTGGACCTCCATGCTGGAGAGGTCCTCTGCAATGGTGAACAGAACAGGCGCCTGGAGAGAGGCTGCAACAACCTGTCCCGGGTCCACATTGCGCGCCAGTACCGTTCCGTCGATTGGCGAACAGATACAGGTCTTGGCGAGGTTTGTTTCTTCAAGCTTCAGATCCGCTTCGGCGGCTTGCACATCTGCCTGTGCGCTGGCCAGTGCAGCCTCGGCCCGGTGAAAGGCAGCTCTTGCGGTATCGAGGTCCTGCTGGGCGACAACGCGCCGGTCAGACAGCGCCTGCTTGCGTTCCAGTTCCAGTTGCTTTTCAGCAACGGTTGCCTGCGCCTCCGTCACCCGCGCCCGCGCAGCCGCAAGCCTGGCGCGTGAACTCGCAATCGATGCTTCCAGCTTGTCGGTATCGAGTTCGGCCAGCACCTGGCCTGACTTCACTGGCGAATTGTAGTCGACCTTCACCGTGCGGATGATGCCGGAAAGCTCGCTCGATATGTCTACCTTCTTCGTAGGTTCCAGCGTGCCGGTCGCCGTTACAATGACCGTGATGTCGCTCAACACTGCTGCATCTGTGCGATAGCTGGTCTGCGAGCCGCCCTGACCGGAAAAGGCGCCCCACCAGATCGCAGCTGCCAGAACCATCAATGCCCCGGCGGCCAACGGGAATTTCAGCCAACGCCATGCGCCGCGTTTGCCGCCTTGTTGCAGCACCCGGGCGATTTGATCGGGGTCGACACTGCTGCGTCCCTGGCCCTGTTTTGGTGCGTTCATCTGAAAAACTCATGCGCCTTACGATGTTCAACTCATACGCTGCAGCGACCTGGTCTTCCGTGATCCTGATCAATTGGCCACCAATACCGGCGAGCCGGGGACAAGCACTGATACTGTCTGCAGGATTCGCTTCACCGGGATCCAGGTCCTGTCCGGAAGTCCGTACCGGGATAGCGTGCCAGCAACGGCAGGAATTGCACAAGGCAGCGAAAACGCCGGACCGATTTAAGCGTATTCTTCGACCGTCCGGCATTAATTGCGATGACCGTTCTGATGACCGCGAGGCTAAAGCTGAGGCGGGCAAGTCTTGTTGAACTCGACGCGATGCACGCCATCCTGAGTCATCCGGAACGATGCGGTACTGGAGCACCCTGCCCCATACTAGAGCATCATCCGCTCAAGATGAACGGCTGTTGCTCTAGCATCGAAAACTGCCGGGCATGGCGCGAAAGCATGATCGACGCACCGCATGATGAAAGTGACGGGATCATAGTCGAGTATCACGGGGCAGTCATCGGCAAGGCAGTCTTCTGGCAGGGTTATAAGGATTCCTTTCGGCTCCGGAAAAATAAGTACGAGTACTGATTGTCGTCAGCAATTGATGATGGGACCTTGTCGACACGGGGAGGTGACAGATCTGATGTTTAGGGGTGTTCAGAAAATGTGCAATTGCTGCCCGGCCACCGATACTGCTCATGAAGCCGCGATAGATTTCTGCCTTTGCGGCGCGCCTGCAACGCAGGCAGCCTTCCGGCGGGTAGAAGCTGACCTCACAAGACGCGAGATGCTGGGCGGCACCGCTGCCGTTGTCGGCATGTTTGCCGGCTTCGGTCTTGCTCCCAAGTACGCCTGGTCGCAGACACCGGGCCGTCCGCTGCTCCTGACGAACCTGCGCCTGTTTGATGGCACTTCGCTGAAGCTTCAGGATGGGCTCGAAATCCTGGTAGAGGGCAATCGGATTGCAGCCCTGCTGGTCAGCGGACAAGGGCCAGCCGATGCCCAGGTGATCGATTGTGGCGGCCGTGCCGTGACACCGGGGCTGATCGATTGCCACTGGCATGCAACACTGGTCAATGTCAGCCAGATCGCCGCCCTGACCCAGGACATTGCGTTCGTTCATCTCGTTGCAGGCCAGGAAGCCGGCGCCACCCTGATGCGGGGCTTCACCACTGTGCGTGACACCGGGGGCCCCGTGTTCGGACTCAAGATGGCAATAGATCGAGGTGTCGTTGCCGGCCCCCGCATTTTCCCGTCCGGCGCAATGATCTCGCAGACATCAGGCCACGGCGACTTCCGCCTCCTGAATACCTTGCCGCGCATGCCCGGCGATGCCGCCGACTACACTGAAAGGGCAGGCGTCGCAGCCATCGCCGACGGGCGTGACCAGGTGTTGCGCCGCACCCGTGAGCAGCTCATGAAGGGTGCAAGCCAGATCAAGATCATGGCTGGCGGCGGTGTGACATCGATTTATGATCCTCTCGATACCGCCCAGTTCCTCCAGGAAGAGATCGAAGCCGCCGTTCGCGCTGCTGCCGATTGGGGTACCTATGTCTGCGCCCATGTCTACACGCCCGAAGGCATCCAGCGGTCGCTACGCGCAGGCGTGAAGTCGATCGAACATGGTCAACTCGCCGACACGGAGACCATTCGCATGATGCGGGACGAAGGTGCCTGGTGGTCGATCCAGCCCTTCCTTCAGGACGAGGATTCGAACCCTTGGAGCAATCCCGTCCAGCAGGCAAAAGCCGAGCAGGTTGCTACCGGCACGGTGCGCGCCTTCGAGATGGGCCGGGCTGAAGGCGTCAACATGGCCTTCGGCACCGATATCCTGATGAACCCCGGCGCATCGCGCAGCCAGGGCCGGCATCTCGCAAAGCTTGCCCGGTTCATGTCCCCGCTGGAGGCCCTGCACATGTCCACTGGTGCCGCCGGAGAGCTCCTTGCCTTGTCAGGACTGCGGGCGCCCTATGATGGTCGCCTGGGCGTGATCGCCGAAGGAGCACTCGCTGACTTGCTTGTCTGGGACGGGGATCCCGAAACAGACCTGTCGTGGCTGGGCAGCCCTGAAGACACTCTCCGCCTCATCATCAAAGACGGAAAAGTTCACAAGAACACCCTGCAAGCCTGAAGGAACCGGAACATGATCAATCGCCTTGGGAGCTGCCTCGGTGTGGCAGCCATCCTGACCTTGATTGTCCCGAACACAGCCACAGCGGTTGAAGGCGGCACCGGCACTTACCTCCTGGGTGGCAGGGACTCGTTCACGGGGATCGTCCCGGGCCCGGTCACCTACATCTCCAACGAGATGGTGTTCATCGATGCGCAGGGACCGAACCTGAGTCTTGCGGGCATAGCGGTTGCCACTCCCGCATTGAAGCCGCCATGTACCGGCTGAGTGCCACGCATGTATTCAACGGCCAGGTCCTTGGCGGCACGCCAGCCCTCAACATCACCCAGCATTATGCCTGGGGTGAACTGACTGTGGATGGAGTGATCAGATCGGACATTGCCGGACGGCTGACCGATATGGCGAACGGGTTCTCAGACACCACGATAACCCTGTTGATTGGCTGGCACGATGGCAACCTGCACTACAGCCTCGGTGCAACCATCTATCTCCCGACAGGCCTGTATGGAACTGCCGATGTGACTGTTGGGCCACCCCCCTCAATCGACGACGCCCTCAATTTCGGCAAGAACCGGTTTGCAGTTGATCCGACATTTGCGGTGACCTGGTTCAATCCGATGACCGGCCTGCAGATCAATGGCGCCCTCGGCGTAACATTCTCGGCGAAGAACGACGCGACCAACTACCAGTCAGCGCCCGAACTGCATTTCGAGGGGTCGATCATCCAGCAATTTGCCAATGGCTTTGCGCTCGGGGCTGCCGGTTATGCCTATACGCAACGGTGTCAGACGGGCATTCTTGTGGATGTTCATTCGGACCCTCCGATGAGTGCTGAAGCGTAGTAACTCCAGTCTCCTCGGTCAGGTCCGAATGGACAACCTATTGAAAGCTCACAGCTAGCCGTAGGATGAAGTCGGCTATCAGCAGGTCGATGGCGTCCGCGACCGGGATGTCGTCAGGGTGCGGGGCAACGAACGCCATCGTGAGATACGCATCTGCTTCTAGCGGGCGCCGGTTCGCAAGCGCTCCCTGACCATCGTGTTTGCAAACGGTGGGAGGCAAGGCGTTCCGCTGCTTCCGGTCTTCACTACCGGGTCCTGATCCCGCTTGATGGCAAAACCGGCAAACAGCTCCCTGAACCATGCGCTTCCGACCACCATCCGGATCTGCCGGTGAAGTTGGGACGCAAGCCCCTAGAATATCGGCACATTCCCAAGAGGGTCCAAAGACGTACGAAAGAGAACGGAAAAGGTGGCAGGCGGCGCAGTCCGTCGCGAACCAGTTTCTGCTTGAAATTCCCAGTTCCACGGCAACTTACAGGGAAATTTTGTGTTTCCGCTCGAAATTGAGCACGTTTTGCCGCAAAAAGTGTCTCTATATCAAAACCTTTGGCATCAATTTCCTACCCTGACGATCAGGGAGTTTATCTCGCCGAACAGGGAACTCCGGGAACCTGTGAGGGAAACCGTTTGCCAGATCAGTGATCACCGGCCTCAACTACCCGACTAATCTGCACCTGCGATCAGCTGTGTCAGGGTGGTTTGCCGAAGCAGCTCTCTCAACCGAATGTCGCAGCAACTGTCTCTGCGGCCAAAGGATCAATGCCGTCTGCAGGCCCGTTGCCCCATGAGTCATGAACAATGCGAGTCAGGCTCCGGATGTCGCCGTGCATCACTGGCAAGTGCCCTGACATCACGATGGAAGGGTCGATGGCATCGAGCGCGCCAAGCGTCCTGCCCAGCGCGTGGCGGTCTGCACTGGCAAGCCATGGCGCATCGATCGAAGCCCAGGTCACCAAACCATCGCGCAGTACATCCGGCTCGACTGCCGATACATCATCTGCGGGGCCCGGAAGCAGCGCACCAAAGCTGTCCGCGGCAAAGAATGCCTTGCTGCCGGTATCGACGAAGCCGATCGTTTCGGGAGCATCATAGTATGGCGGGCGCAAGGGCACGAGACGGCGGCCTGCGATCTCCAGATGATCACCCGGTTGCAGCAAATGCACCCGGCTCACGTCATGTCCGAGCATCCCCATCTTTCCC
Organism: Anderseniella sp.; assembly: GCA_036350935.1. GTDB lineage: Bacteria > Pseudomonadota > Alphaproteobacteria > Rhizobiales > Aestuariivirgaceae > Anderseniella. The sequence goes on from JAZBOA010000516.1 coordinate 7,869, forward strand.
ATACCCAGAAAGCTGGTGACCACCCTGGCGTTCGGCGCCCGCGCCAGAATGCCGGCGAGATTGCCGATGTGGTCGGCATCCGTATGGCTCAGCCAGATCCAGCGCAGATCGTCGAGATCAATCTCCGCCTCAAGGGCGTCCATGAACTGGCCCCCAAGGCAGGCAAGGCCCGTATCCACCAGGACCGGTTCCGGTCCCTTCAACAGGAAGCTGTTCACCGCAAGTCCGCCCATTCCCGGTATCGGGAAGAAGGCAGGCAGCACCGACCACTCATCGGTGATCTTCTGTGCGTCCAGAAGCATCGGCGCGTCGGGGGTGGTCATTAGCGAACTCCTATATTTGGAAAAACAGTGTTGTACACCTAAATCTCCTAGGCTGGCTGGAGCCGCTTGTCAACACATCGATGAACAGATACGTTCACTCAATGAACAGAAAGCGAAACTACACTCTCCGCAAACGCGCGGAATCCCAGGAAGAGACCCGCCAGCGCATTGTCGAGGCGGCAATGCACCTGCACGAGGAACTGGGGCCGCGCGCCACAACGATAAGCGCAATTGCGGACCGGGCTGGCGTGCAGCGGCTTACCGTCTACCGGCACTTCCCGGACGAGAATGCCATATTCGCAGCTTGCACCGCTCACTGGAGTTACCTCAACCCGCCACCCGGCGCAGCGGCATGGACGGACCTTGCCGACCCGGCAGAGCGCGCCAGAACCGCTCTTGAGGCATATTATCGCTACTACAGGGGGGTCGAGCGGATGCTCTCGGCATCTCACCTCGATGCGCCCTTCGTTCCGGCACTCCAGGAGCCCGTACAGAAAATGCAGCATGCCCTCAGCCAGGTTGCCGATGACATCGTGACAGCCTTTCCGGGCACGGCGCAGCCCGGCCTTGAGGCCACCGTGCATCATGCGTTCGCGTTCACCACCTGGGTTTCGCTGAAAGCGCAAGGGCTGAACGATACGGAAATGGCATCCTTGGTGACGACATGGATCGTGTCGGCAAGCCAGGCTGGCGGCAGACCTGCAGACCGTTGATCAGCAAAAGCCAGGTGCATGTGCCTCATGACCGATTTGACCATGTTCTGTCCCGTTTGCATCTGACGTTCCATCGGTCGCGGCGTCATACGAGTGCGAACGGAAAATCAAACACGGAACCGGCATCATGCTGTATCGCACCGCAATTCTCATCTATGCCGCAGCCGCCTATTGTGTGGCGATGGCGAGCATCGCCTGTATTGCAGGCTTCCTGCAGGGCTTTGGGGTGCCCAAGGGCATCAATGACGGAAGTGCTGGCGCATTCTGGCCGTCAGTGTTCATTGATATCGGGCTGGTCTGGGTATTCGGCCTGCATCACTCCGCCACCGCCCGCACCAGCTTCAAGCGCCTCTGGAATCGCTTCTTGCCGCCGGAAATGGAACGGGCGACCTATCTCTACATGACCGCGGTCATTACAGTTGCGCTCATCCATTTCTGGCAGCCCATTCCGGTGCTGATCTGGCAGATCGATACTCCAATGCTGCACTGGGCCATCATTTCCGCCTATCTGCTGGTGCTGGCAGCAATGTTCAGCGCGACCTTCCCGATCGGTCATTTCGCCTTCTTCGGACTGGCCCCGGCCTGGCAGAAATTTGCCGGCCGCAAGCCGGAACCGGCAAGCTTCACCACCAGGTGGCTTTACGCATTTGTCCGGCATCCCATCAGTCTGGGCTGGATGGTGCTCCCATGGCTGACACCTGCATTGAGCGTGGGCCAGTTGTGTTTCGCATTGGCAACCGCCTGCTACGTTTTGGCCGCCACCGTGTTCGAGGAGGCTGACCTGTCAGCCGAACTTGGCAAGACCTACGAGGCATACCGGCAGCGTGTCCCCGACTTCCTGCCATTTGCGAGGCGCAGACCAGACGCACCTGCCCGTCATCAAGGGAGCTTGAGATGATTGATCTGGACGCGGTTCGCGCCGATACGCCGGGATGCAGAAACGTTCTGCATTTCAACAACGCCGGAGCCTCGCTGATGCCAACCCCGGTATTCGAGGCAGTACAGTCGCATCTGGAAAGCGAGCGGGACCTTGGCGGCTACGAAGCTGCGCGCCTGGCCAAGGATCAGCAGCAGTCGTTCTACACTGAGTTTGCCTCTCTGCTGAACGTGCAGCCGTCGGAGATCGCCTATGTCGAGAATGCGACCCGGGCGTGGGACATGGCCTTTTACGCCCTGCCGCTCAAGGAAGGTGACCGGATCATCACCCATGCCTCCGAGTATGCCTCCAACTACCTTGCATTCCTCCACCTGGCCGGAAGACGGGGCGTGGAGATCGACATCGCGCCTTCCGACAAGACTGGCCAGATCGACGTGAAGGCCATGGACCGGATGATCCGCAAGGGCACCCGGGCCATTGCAATCACGCATGTGCCAACACAGGGAGGGTTGGTCAACCCGGCAGAGGCGGTGGGCGAAGTAGCTGGCCGCCATGGCTTGATCTACCTGCTGGATGCCTGCCAGTCCGCCGGACAAATGCAGGTCGATGCACGAAAGATCGGATGTCACGTACTCAGCGGAACGGGGCGCAAGTTCCTGCGCGGGCCGCGTGGCACCGGATTTCTCTTTGTCGATTCCGGACTGGCGGACACGCTTGATCCGCCCTTTGTCGACCTCCATGCCGCGACCTGGACCGGAAAGGACACGTTCGAACTCGCTCCGGGCGCACGGCGGTTCGAAAACTTCGAAAGCAATGTGGCAGGCCGCATCGGCCTGGCGCGCGCTGTCCGCTATGCGCGCGGCCTGGGAATGGACGCCATCGAATCCAGGGTGACGGAACTGGCGGCCAGCTTGCGCGGCGCTCTTGGAAGCGTTTCTGGCGTCACCTTGCATGATCTGGGCGAGCGCAAGTGTGGCATTGTCACTTTCTCCATGGATGGCAGACCGAGTCCGGACGTTGCTGCATGGCTTGCCGAGCGGTCGATCAATGTATCAGTCTCCGCGGTCGAACATGCGCAACTGGATCTCGGCGCCCGCCAGACAGGTCCACTGGTCCGGGCATCGGTCCACTACTTCAATACCGAGAACGAGATAGAGCGCTTCGTTGCCGCAATCGCCGAGATGTGACGTCGATTGACGCTCTGGGCCGTGCGTGAACACCCGCAAGCCGCGGCTGCAGGCGTCATCTGAAATTTTCAATGAACAATAGTGATCAATAAAATATTGACAGTCGCGGGCTTTCGGGTTAGGCGAATTCAAGTGATCAGTTATGTTCATTGAAAATGGAGAAAAGGAGATCTGAAATGACCCCCGATGAGGTGATCGAAAGAAACAAGGTCACGGTAGCGAGGTTCCTGAAGGGAACGCATTCGAACGACATCAGGGACCTGGCGGTGATCGACGAAACGGTCGTGCCGCATATCGTCTGTCATGGTTTCCCGGGCTTTCCGAACGGCGAGTTTGCCGACCGGGAATGCTACAAGGCCTTCTTCAGGACTTTCCGCCAGTCGTTCAGTGACATGCAGTTCGAAACCGTCAGAACCATTGCAACGACGGAGTACGTCTCCGCACACTGGGTCATCCATGCCAGCCACACCGGCGAATTCCGGGGCGTGGAGCCAGACGGCGCAATTGTGGTTTTCGACGGTGTCGCCCTGTACAGGATGGAAGACGGAAAGATTGCCGAGACGTGGCTGACGATCAACGAACCGTTGCTCGTGTCCCAGCTTGGCAAGCCGGCCCGTCAGTCGGCCGCATGAAAAGCCCGGGGCGGGCGCTGTAAACGCCTGCCCCGGAGCACCGCTCAAGCGTGATCAGAGGGGGACTTCCGGCACACGAACCAGACGTTCATCGGATCGTGCTCGAATACGTGACGCTCAGGCGCTGCAAAGCCGGCCTCCTTCAAGGCCTGCTCCGCGGTTTCCCAGCCCCACATGGTGCCGAGGCCTGCACCACCCTGCCCCAGCGAAACCGGTGTGCAATGCAGGCACGACGCCGTGTAAAGAAACGGCGCGAAGGGAAAATCCAGGTTCTTCTCCAGGTGAGCCGAACCGCCGATTTCCTGCACGACATAGACACCACCTGGCCGGAGCGCGCGATGGATGGCGCGCACAAGCCCTTGCGGATCCTTCTGGTCGTGAATGGCGTCGAACGAGGTAACGAGATCAAAGGCCTCCACTTCGTCGAAGCCGGTCAGGTCCTTCACCTCCAGCCGGACATTGCCGAGGCCTGCCGCAGCCCTGCGGCCGGCTTCGACCGCATCCCCGCACAGGTCATACCCGGCAAAGCGGCTGGCGGGGAAATGCCTGGCGAGTTTCACCAGCGCATGGCCGGCGCCACAGCCTGCGTCCAGCACATCGATGCCCTGTTCGAGACGCGAAGCAAGTTCAGGCGCCAACGGCAGAATGTGGTCGAACAGTTGCGCCACCACGGTCTGCGCGCTGTCTTCGGACATGATCCGGTGAAAGCAGGGATAGTCGTCATAGGACAATCCCTCACCGGTCTCGAAACACGCCAGCATCTTCTCCTGCACTGCGCCCGCCATCGGGATGAACTGCGCATAGACCGCAAGGTTTCCCAGTTCAGCCTGCCGGTGCAGACAGGCGGCGTGTTCCGGTGGCAGATGGTAGGTCCGGCAGGCTGGCTCATATCGCACAATCCCGCCGGTCACCATGACAGCAAGCCATTCCCGCACATAGCGTTCGGCAAGCGCTGCCCTTGAGGCGATGTCGTCCGACGTCGCTGGCGGCAGCTGCGCCATCAGGTCGAACAGCCCGGTTCGATGACCGATCGACAGCATGACGGAGATGGCGCCGGCATTGATGATCCCGCCGACATTCTCTGCAAAGGCGTCAGCCGCACCGGCATCGAAAGCAGGTTGGAGTTCGAGTGTCTGTGACATGATATCTTCCTGTTGATTTGCATGGATCTTGTTTAGTCGGTCGCAGCGAGCGTCACGGGCGATGAGCTCCGTGAATTGGCCTTGGCGGCAGCACGGCCCGTTGCGGCCGAAGCCCGCAAGCGATTGCGAATCGCTCGCGCCATCAGGCCCGAGCTGCGCCGGCAGACCCAGAAGTTGCCGGGCAGTTGCGGATACATGCCCGCAAACCACAGGGTTGGCACATCGGCTGACTCACCGGTCTTGCCGACGCGAGGCAGCCCTGCGCCATCAAGAATGTCCAGATGGCCGAGCAGCGACTCTAGGCCCGGGCGATAACCCGTCGCAGCGATGACAATGTCCGGATTGAGGCGCTGGCCATCGGCAAGCGAGACACCATCCTCGTCAAACCGGCTGACGCCGCCGGCGACCTTGACCCGGCCAGCTTTCAGGGCGCGAATGAAGCCGTTGTCGATTGCAGGTGCCACGCCCTCCCGGGCAAGGCGGCTGGCCGCACCTTGCCGCTTCCGTGGCAGGCCATACCGGGCCAGGTCACCGAACGCGATGCGTTCGGTCACAGCCAGCAGCCGGTCTGTCACGGCGAGCGGGAGCAGCGTCATCACGACCGCCCCCAGATGGACCGGGAATCCCAGCAGCCGCGTCGGCACGAAGTATGAGCCTTGGCGTACCGACACGTGCAGTGACCGCGTCCGGACCGAAGCCAGATGGTTCAGGACGTCGGTGCCCGAATTGCCGGCGCCGACCACCAGGACGCGTTTGCCTTCATAGCGCGAAACATCTCCGAGGTCGGCCGAATGCAATAGCTCGCCCCTCCACTGTCCCAGCCCCGGCCATTCCGGCACTGAAGGCTTTCGCTCACGGCCAGTGGCAATGACCACATGGCGTGCATGAATCCGGCCCTCGCTGGTTTTCAACTGCCAGTGGTCACCATGGCGATGAATGCCTGCCACCTCGCAGCCAAAGCATATGCGAGCGCTGGTGGCCTCGGCATACCGCTCAAGATAGTCGATGATCCCGTCGCGGCTGGCGAATGCGCCGGCCGAGCGCGGTACAGGCATGCCCCGCAAGCCCGACAGCCAGCGGTGCGTGTTCAGCCGAAGCTGCGGATGACGGGTCCGCCAGGACGCCGCGACCTTGCGGCTCCGTTCGAGGATCAGGGGACAGATGCCGAGGCGGCGCAGCGCATCGGCGGTACTCAGTCCCGATGCGCCGGCTCCGATGATGACGACGTCCTCGGTGTGGTTTTTGGCAACAGTCGTGCTCATTGCGTTTCTCCATTTCTGTCTTGGCGCGTTGCGAGCCGCAGCGCGGTTGCAGGCAGATAAAAGACATCGCGGGCACGGCTGTTAGATCGAAATTGGACAGGACCTGTCCGAATGTGTCATTCAGGGTCATGGCGAGTGAGAAAAACAACGGACCTGTCCACTTCAGCATTGTCGCGACCGAGGAAACAACGCCGACAGCGATGTATGGCATGTACGAGATACTTTCCTCGGTTGGCGTCGCATGGCCGCTGCTGACAAAGGGCAGCCGTGGCACGCCGTTGTTCGAGGTTTCGATTGTTTCCGCCGATGGGAAGCCGTTCTCCACGGCCGGCGGCATACCTGTCGCTCCGCATCATGCGGTGCATGACGTTGAGTTTTCGGACGTCGTCGTGGTGACCGACATCGACCTGCCGCTGGAGATCGATCCGTGTACCGCGTGGCCGGAACTTGCCGGCTGGCTCAGGCAGCAGCATGCCAGGGGAGCGACGCTCTGCTCGGTCTGCACTGGCGGGGTGGTGCTGGCGCGTGCCGGCCTGCTCGACGGACTGGATGCGACCACGCACTGGTCGGCAACCGGCATCATTTCCGAATGCTTTCCAAACGTGGTGTTGCGGCCCGAAAGGATAATCCAGCCAGCAGGTCCCGAACACCGGATCATCACGGCCGGCGGCGCTTCTGCATGGCAGGATCTGCTGCTCTACCTGATCGCCCGCTTCGCGAGCGAGGACGAGGCGCGCAATGCAGCAAAGATCTTTCTGCTTGGTGACCGCAGCGAAGGCCAATTGCCGTTCGCCGCCATGGCGGCCCCACGCAACCACCAGGACGGTGCCATCGCAGGATGTCAGACCTGGGTTGCCGATCACTATGACGATGCCAATCCTGTGGCTGCCATGACAGAATTGTCAGGGCTGAACGAACGCACCTTCAAGCGTCGTTTCAGGAAGGCGACGGGCTATTCCCCGATAGACTACGTTCAGGCGTTGCGCATCGAGGAAGCCAAGCATCTGCTCGAAACCACTGACCTGCCGACCGATCTGGTGGGCCGCGAGGTCGGTTACGAGGAGCCTGCCTTCTTCCGGCGGCTGTTCAGGCGGCGAACAGGGACGACGCCTGCACGCTATCGCCAGAGATTCAGGACGGTGATGCGGGCACAGCAGGCCTGATCAGACGGACATCTCTCTTACCCGGCCCTACAGAGGAAGGCTGGCACTCGACGACAAACCGGTATCATGGCCCGCCTCTTCATACCTTGACCTGAAGCGCCGTAGCATGAGCAACCGCAGTTGCTTCAACGCGCACGTCGCCAACCTCATTTGCGGCCGCAGTCTAGACGGCCACAACGCTACCGTTGGATACGGGCCGGAACATCCGCCGATATGCACCGGGCGTCAGCCCGGTGCAGCGCTTGAACAGCCGGCGGAAGAACGCCGGATTGTCGTACCCGGCAAGCGCGGCAATCTCGTCAGCCGGAAGGGTGGAAGTTTCTAGTTGCCGCTTGGCTTCCTCGATCCTGAGATTCTGGACATAGGCCATTAGCGTCGAGCCTGTTGCCGCCTTGAATCGCCGCTTCAGGCTGCGCTCCGGAATGCCGCATACCTCCACAACCTCTGCCACCGCGTGTTCGCTGCGATAATTGTGCGCCAGCCAGTCTTCAGCGTGACGAACGACGGCATCCGCATGGGACTGACGACGGATCAGGTTCTGGTAGGGAAGCTGACCTTCGGCGTGCCACTTGAGCAGGTAAACCTTGGCAATGCGCAGGGCCTCCCCGGGGCTGCAGTGCCGGGCAATGATGTGAAGCGCCAGATCGTGCCAGGATGTCGTTCCTCCTGCCGTGGCGATCCGGCCAGCAGTATCGGCGATAACCAGGTTCGGTTCCGGATCAAAACGGACCCTTGGAAAGCTGCGGAGAAACAGGTCCTGGTATCCCCAGTGAGACGTGGCGCCCTTTCCATCAAGCAACCCGGTCGCAGCCAGCAGGATCGAGCCTGAACATGCGGTATAGATGGTGCTGCCCTCCCGGTAGCACTGCCTGATCCACACCTTCAGCGTGTCGTAGCGGTCGCGCATGTCGTCCGTCGGCGCCAGCCAGAGTTCGGGCAGGATGAGGATCTCCGGGGCTTGCGCCTCTTCTACCGAGAGATCGGGGTTGACCGGTATGCCATTGCCGCATCGAAACGGCGTGAGGCATGTGGAGACGATCCTCGGCTCGATCAGGCGATGTCCGGGTTGCTCGCCGGATAGTTCACGCCACAGGGTACCCGTCGCAGCCAGCACATCGACCATGCCGTACAGTGCCGATCCCGCTGTCTCGGGCAATGCCAGTATCAGCGCCTCGATAGGTGTTGCAGGCACAGGTTCCAAGGTTCGCCCTCGACTTTGATGGCAGGAATGGAAAGGTTCTGGCAACAATCGCGCTGAACATCCTCCGTGTCCAGACATAGCTTGCCTTCATCGCCGCGGCCCCCACGGCACGGCATCAAACCACATGAAGGAGTATTCCAATGAGCATGACTGCTGCACGGCCCACCCCGGCTGCACCGGAACGTGTCAACGGCCTCGACGTGCAGGCAGCGATGGACACCATCGCCGCCCTGAAGGCCGACAAGAGCCTTGCCCAATTCCAGTTCCGGGCGCGCAACACCTGGATCAGCGGTGGCGAGAACCGCTCGACCATTCGCGACTTCTACGGTGCGGGCCAGGAAGACACCTCCCGTTCGGAGCCGTTCGTGTTCACCAACGGCGAGCCGCCCGTCCTGCTTGGTAACAATGAAGGCGCCAACCCGGTGGAGTTCCTGCTGCATGCGCTCGCAGGCTGCGTCACGACGACGTTCGTGCTGCACGCCATGGCTCGCGGCATCACCATCCGCAAGCTGTCGACGGAACTCGAAGGCAACATCGACCTGCAAGGTCTGCTCGCCCTCGATGAGACAGTCCCGGCAGGATACGAGCAGATCAATATCCGCATGCATGTCGAGGCGGACTGCTCCGACAAGGAGCTCGATGATCTGCTGGCCTTTGCCTGGCAGCACTCACCGGTGTGCAACACGGTCTGCCGTCCGGTTCCGGTGATCGTCGAACGCGTCGCCACCTGACGAATACACGTCCCGCACCATGCCTTGGCGCAAGCCTCGGCCTGGTCCGGAAACCGAAGATACGACAAATGAAGAGAAGGAGTTCACGTCATGCCGATGACGACTGAACATGCTGGCGCTTGCGCCCGCACAAGTCCGGGCAGCTTGGCCACCGCTGACAGGCGAAGCCCCGGCCGGGCTATACGCAAAGTGATGGACAGGCTGAAGGCTGCCCGTCAGCACAGGATTGCCACGCAACACCTGATGCAGCTGAGCAATCACACGCTCAAGGATATCGGCATCGACCGCAGTGAGATCGTCTCGCTGTTGAGCGATACCACCGGCGAGCGTAGGCGCTCATCCAACCGGAAACGGGAAGGAGGCCGGCCATGACCATGCACCAGAACCTCGGCGACCGCTGGCCATCCGGCATGCCCGGCATGACGGAACCCGATCGCAGGCAGCCCGCAGAGACAATCATTGCCCTTCACTGCTCCGGTGCGGACGGCAGCCAGTGGAAGAAGCTGGCTGCGGCTGCCGGCCAGGACATTGAAGTCATAACCCCTGGCTTGATGGGCTCTGCCGAACGGCCTCGCTGGACAGGAGAACGCAAGTTCTCGCTTCTCGACGAGGCACGGCCGATCGCGGACCTGATCGACAGCCTGCCCGAGCCGGTTCATCTGCTTGGCCATTCCTATGGCGGTGGCGTGGCGCTCAAGGTGGCGTCTCTGCGTCCGCAGCGGATAAGATCGCTGGCCCTGTATGAGCCCTCGGCCTTCAGCCTGCTGCATCAGGCCGGCGACAGGCATGCCCGCGCCCTCGATGAAATAGAGATGCTGGCATCCAGGGTTGGCGCGAGCCTGTGCAACGGCAGCTATGCAGAAGGTGCCGGCGCGTTCGTCAACTACTGGAAAGGCGAAGGGGCATGGGACAGCTTGCGGGCAGACGTCCGCGAGAGGCTCATCAACTGGCTTCCCAATGCTAGCCTGCACTTCCATGCGCTGATCCAGGACGGCACCTCGCTTGGCAGGTACCGGCAAATGGACTTCCCCGTTCTGCTGATGCAGGGCGAGCATGCGCGTGCCCCCAGCCGGATGATCATCGGCCTGCTGGAAGGCACCTTTCCCGCGGCAACTGCTGCTGAGATCCGGGGCGCCGGACACATGGGTCCGGTGACACACGCGGACGCTGTCAACAGCCTGACAATCCGGCATGTTGAACTGGCAAGCCGTCCTGTAGCTGTTATCGACCCCCTGGCGTCGGCTGCCTGACATGCCGCGGCCACGACCTCATCAACCATCGCTGCCGCCAGGCCTGCACAGCCTGGCGGCGGTGGACCTTTGGCATCTTGAGCCGTCTTAATGGATGACTCCGGAGATGTCCGCTTTCAGAGACCTCCAGAC